>JACRAB010000099.1 GCA_016213575.1 Actinomycetota bacterium | reverse complement strand
GTCGCGGTCGCCCTGGCGGTCTCGTGGGGAGCGGAGACGTTCAACGGCGACTTCAACGGCAACGCCGACGAGAGCCTGTGCAAGGTGCTCGGCGAGGGAGCCTGCTGACCGCCCTCAGGCGTACCAGACGACCTTGGTCGGCGTGACCCGGACGACGACCCGCTGGTCGCCGGGGCTGCCGCCGGTCCAGGGCGTGCCCTCGTACTTGTGCGACATCGCGTCGATGAGCGCGGCGTCCGGGTCGTCGACGAGCGTCGCCGTGCCGCGGATCTCGAGGTACTTGTACGGGTCGTCCTTGGGGTAGACGAGCACCGTCGCGCGCCCGTCGCGCTCGAGGTTGTTCGTCTTGCGCCGCCCGCGCAGCGTCGAGAAGAGCACGTCGTCGCCGTCGCGACCGACCCAGACGACCGACAGGTGCGGCTGGCCGTCGGGCTCGATCGTCGCGACGGTCGCGAACTCCGGGCGGTCGAGCAGGTCACGGGCCGTCTCGGGCAGCGATGCAGACATGGGCCGGACGTTACCGGGCCGCCCCCGCGGGGTCCGCGAGGCCCCGCCAGTGCGTCGTCCGGCAGTGCGCTTTCCGAAGATCCAGAGTGCCGATAGCGTTGAAATCCGCACGCGAGACCGCTACGGACAGCCGATCACGACAGGTTCGGCCGCTGCTGACGGTAGCCAAACCGGCCTGGATCGGTCACACTCTCACCCTGAGCGAAGTCCGAGGCGCGGCCGCCGTGGCCGCCGCCCACCCCCTGGAGGACGCAATGACCACCCGCACCCCGATCGCCCTGGACCGGGCGCGCATCGCCGAGCTGACGGCGCGAGAGGCGACGCGGCTCGACGAGCGCACCCAGGCCTCGGCCCGGATGTACGAGCGGGCCCGCGAGACCCTCTCCGCCGGCGTCGCGTCGTCCTACCAGATGCGCGACCCGTGGCCGATCTACCTCGAGCGCGGCGAGGGCGCCTACGTCTGGGACGTCGACGGCAACCGGATGGTCGACTTCCACAACGGCTTCGGCTCGATGGTCCAGGGTCACGCGCACCCGGCGATCTCGGCCGCGGTGAACACCCGGCTCGCCCTCGGCACCCACTTCGCGGCCCCGACCGAGGACGCCGTCGTCGTCGCCGAGGAGCTCAAGAAGCGCTGGGACCTGCCGCGCTGGCGCTACGTGAACTCCGGCTCCGAGGCGACGATGGACGCCATCCGGATCGCCCGGGCGAAGACCGGCCGCGAGACGATCGTCAAGATCTTCGGCTCGTACCACGGGCACCACGACTACGTGATGGTCTCGATCGGCGTCCCCTACGACAAGATCGGCGACCGGGAGAACCTCGCCTCGCTGCCGTACGGCGCGGGCATCCCGCAGTCGGTCGCGGACATGACCGTCGCCGTGCCCTTCAACGACGCCGCCGCGATGGAGCGCCGGATCGAGCGCCTCGTCGCCGAGGGCCGCGCGCCGGCCTGCGTCATCATGGAGGCGGCGATGATGAACCTCGGCATCGTGCTCCCGGAGCCGGGCTACCTCGAGGCGGTCCGCGAGATCACCCGCAAGCACGGCATCGTCCTCATCTTCGACGAGGTCAAGACCGGCCTGTGCATCGCGGCCGGCGGCGCCACGGAGCGCTTCGGCGTCAAGCCCGACATGGTCACCCTCGCGAAGGCGCTCGGCGCCGGTCTGCCGATGGGGGCCATCGGCGGCTCGGAGGACGTCTTCTCGGTCGTCGAGGACGGCTCGGTCTTCCAGGTCGGCACGTACAACGGCAACCCGCTCGGCGTCGCGGCCGCCCGGGCGAACCTCTTCGAGGTCATGACGCCGGCGGCCTACGCCCACCTCGACACCCTCAACGAGCACCTCGTGTCGGGCTGCCAGGCCGTCGTCGACAAGTACAACCTGCCCGGCTACGCGGTCGGCGTGGCCTCGAAGGGCTGCGTGACGTTCTCCCCCAAGAAGGTCGTCGACTACGAGACCTTCAAGGAGCACCAGGACGGCGAGCTCGCCGACCTCGCATGGCTCTACAACCTCAACCGCGGCGTCTTCATGACCCCCGGCCGCGAGGAGGAGTGGACGCTGTCGATCCAGCACACCATCGCCGACTGCGACCAGTTCATCGCCGCGTTCGAGGAGCTCGCGCACGACCTGACGAGCTGACCGTTCCGACCGGCGCCCGGTCCTCCCGCTGCAGCGGGAGGACCGGGCGTCGTCGTTGTCGGCTACCCCGTGACGATGCGTACGTAGCGCCGCAGGACGGCCGCCATGACCGGCGGGGTGAGCACGTAGGCCGCGACGAACGCCGGCCGCGGCACCGACGTGAGCTCCGCGAGCATGAGCAGCACGAGTGCCGTGAGCGCCACCGCAGACGCCGACGCGAGCAGCCGCGGCCCGGGTTCGGTGAGCACCCGGTGGCGTGCCCGGGCGCGGACCCCTGGCGGCAGCCGGCGGAGCCTCACCAGCGAGAACGGCAGGACGACGGCCAGCAGCGGGATACCGAGGGCCGCGAGCACCGTGCCCGGAGCGGCCAGGGACGCCAGCCCGACCACGGGCACGACCGCCGACAGCACCACCAGGAGCCGCAGGAGCAGCCGGTCCACCACGACGTCGACGTTCGCCGCTGCGACGCCGTCACCGGGGTCCGCGCGCGCGGCGTCGGCGAAGCCGGTCGCTGCGGCGAGCAGGTCCCCGCTGTCGAGGGCGACGAGCGCAAGGTTGTTCAGGGTGTGCGACGACGCCGGGTCCAGGCGCAGGGCCGCGGCGTAGGCAGCCTTCGCGGCGCGGCGGTCGCGCGCCGATGCACGCGGACGCCGGGAGAGCGCGTCCCCCAGGGCGCGGTGCGCCGCGGCCTCGGAAGGGGCGAGCCGGACGGCGCGCTCGGCGGCAGGGACGGCGTCCCGCCGGGCCTGCGGGTCACCGGTCGCGACGGCGGACAGCTGCACCCAGGTCCACCAGGCGTCGGGAGCGATGCGCGTCGCCTCCCGGGCGGACGCCAGCGCGTTCGTCCCGTGCCCGACCCCTCCCCACGCCAGCGAGGCCAGCCCGTGCCCCTGGGCGTCGTCGGGCTCCGCGGCGACCGCACGGTGCGCGAACCCGATCGCTCCCCCGGGGTCGGCATCCACCAGGTGCACCCGGGCGAGCAGGCGGAGCAGCTCGGGATCGTCCGGGTCGGACGCGAGGAGCCGTGCCCCGAGCACGCGGGCCTGCGCGGTCCGCCCCGCGTCCAGCAGCAGCTCGACCTTGCGGGCATCGTCCGGCACCGGCTCGCGCTCCGAGCTCATCGACGCCGCCCGAGCTGCGCCTCGGCCTGCAGGAGCGTCACCATGAGGAGCTGCCGCATCGCGGTGCCGGCGACGGCCCGGCCGGCGAGGTCAGCGCTCACGCCGTCGGCGCCGCTCGACGACCCACGCCCCGATGACGACGACGGCTGCGACGCGCAGCAGCGTCCGGCGGGTGTCGAAGCCGGCGCCCGGCGGCAGGAACATCGACACCGACCCTGCCACCGCGAGCAGGGCGAGCACGACGCCCCAGAAGGTGGTCGCCCCGCCTGCACGCAGCGCCCGCCCGAAGTAGCCGCGCAGCGGGACGGCGAACCTGCTCAGCGCCCGGACCGTGAAGGCAGCGCCGACGGCGAGACCGGCGAACCAGACCCCCCGCACGACGCCCAGGTTGTCCGGCGCGGCCACGGGGCGGGTGCCCGAGTAGTCGCCGAGCGCGAGGGAGCACCCGTAGAGGAGCGCGGCGACGGCGACCCGCCCGCGGTCGACGACCGTGGTCACCGCGATGTCGAGGTTGTGCCGCGCCTCCTCGAGCCGCGGGTCGAGGCGCGCGGCGGCGAAGAAGCCGCTGGCCGCTGCGAGGGGCCGCCCGCGCAGGGCCGTCAGCGCGAGGTTCGACCGGGCGACGGCGCTCGAGGGGTCCAGCCGCAGGGCTTCCTCGAAGCACCGGCGAGCGGCGGCCCGGTCCTGCGGGATCAGCACGACCCCGAGCGTGTTGTGGGCGACGGAGCTGGCCGGTACGAGCCCCACCATGCGCTGTGCCGCCTGCACCCGTTCCGGGCCGTCCGGCGCGGCCAGGGCCACGGCGTTCCAGACCGCCGGGTCCGAGGGGTCGAGCCGCGTCGCGTCGCGAGCGGCCTGCAGCGCCTCGGGCGCTCGGCCGGCCCCGTGCAGCGCGGTGGCGAGGACGACGAGGGCCCGGACGTCGTCCGGGGCAGCGGCCACGGCCGCCCGCGCCTGGGCGACGGCCTCGTCGTACCGCCCGACCTCGACGAGCGCGGCCGCGAGCAGGCGCAGCGGCGCAGGCTCCCCCGGGAACGCCGCTGCGGCGCGGCCCGCGGCGGTCACGGCCTCGGCGCCCCGCCCGACGTCGAGCAGGTGCTCGACCTCCCGGAGGCTGTCGGCCATCGACGCCTCGCTCACAGCCGCTTCACCTTCTTGAGGTAGGTCCGCAGATCGGCGTACGTGCCGTCGTCGTCCCCGAACAGGACGACGTTGCGCGCGACGTCGAACCACGACGACATCGACGGGCGCACTTCGCGGACGGCGGCCTCGAGGTCTCGCATGTCGATGAGCCGCGCCGTGCCCGTCCGGATGCCGTCCATGAGGGCCTTCTCGGAGGCGGTCTCGCAGATGTGGGCGATGTCGGCACCGGAGTAGCCGTCGGTGGCCTTCGCGAGCTTGCGCAGGTCGATGCCCGCGACCGGCCGGTCGCGGAGGTGGTGCCGGAAGACCGCCTCCCGCGCGGGACCGTCCGGAGGCAGCACGAGCAGGGTCCGGTCGAGGCGGCCCGGACGGCGCAGGGCGGGGTCGACGTCCCACGGGTGGTTCGTCGCCGCGAGGACGAAGACCCCCTCGTTCGCGCCGTCGACGCCGTCCAGCTCGGCGAGCAGCTGGGTCACGGTGCCCCGGGTGGCGCTGAGCCGGGTCTGGGACCGCTTCTGCCCCAACGCGTCGACCTCGTCGAGGAAGAGCACGCACGGCGCCTCCCGGCGCGCGAGGGAGAACAGCTCGTGAAGGTTGCGCTCGCTCGAGCCGACCCACATGTCGAGGATGTCGCTGAGCCCGACCGCGAGGAACTTCGCGCCCAGCTCGCCGGCGACCGCACGCGCCACGAAGGTCTTGCCGCAGCCGGGCGGGCCGTAGAGCAGCAGGCCGCCGCGCAGGCTCTTGCCGTACAGCTTGCGCAGCTCGGGGTTGCGCATGGGCGCGAGGAACGCCATCTGGAGCCGCTCCTTGACCTCCTCCATGCCACCGACGTCCGCGAGCGTGACGCCGCTGCTCACGATCTCCCAGGCCGAGGGCACCAGGTCGTCCGCACCGGCTGTCGCCTCGGGGCCGCCGTCCGTGCCGTCGACCCCGACGAACATCGGCGGCACCGCGTCCCCGAGGTCCTGCTCGGCAGCCCGCCAGTCGAAACCCTGCGTCGCACCGTCCGACGGCTCCTGCGCCGCGGACGGTCCGGGCGGCTCCGGAGGCTCGGCCGATGCCGGCCGTGCGGCCGCCGCGGTAGGGGCCGGGCCCGCGAGCGCGCGGGCCATGAGCTCGCGCGCGGCAGCGTCGTCGGGCCGCGACGCGAGCACGGCCGCGCACTCCGCGACAGCCTGCGCCGTCAGCCCTGCGGCGACGAGCTGCTCGGCCAGGTGCAGGCGCAGCGGGACGTCGTCCGGGGCGGCTGCGACGGCACGCCGCAGGCTCGCGATGAGGAGGGGCTCGTCGGTCACGCGCGCGAGCGTACGGCCCGTGATCGGTTCCCGTCCCCCACCTCGGCCGGACGTCGCCCGGAGGGGCCTCAGGCGAGGCGGTACTTCGCGGCGGCGAGCAGGCGCTCGGCGAGGAAGAGGTCGTGCGGGTAGGTGACCTTGAGGTTCGTCCGGCTGCCGGCGACCGCCTGGACGACGAGGCCGGAGAACGACTCGGCGCTGCAGGCGGTGTCCGTGCCCTGGTAGCCGGCCTCGCGTGCGGCGTCGTAGGCGGCGAGCAGGTCCTTGGCCCGGAACGCCTGCGGCGTCTGCACCCGGGTCAGCCCCTCCGTCTGGCCGCGCGGGGGCACCGGGTGGCCGTCGTCCCCGACCGGCAGGACGCCGCTCGCGGGCAGCGCGGGGACCGCACCGCCGACGGCCGCAGCGGTCTGGACGACGGCGCGCCACAGCGACGGGCCGGCGAGCCGCCGGGCGCCGTCGTGGATCGCGACGACCTCGACGTCGCCGCTGTCGATCGACGGCGCGAGGTGGGCGAGCGCGGCCTCCTCCGACTCGTGCCGGGTGCCGCCGCCGACGACGACGTCGACCTTGAGGTGCGCGGCCTCGCGGCGCAGCGTCTGCGTCGCGAGTTCGGCGTCCTCGGGGCGAACGACGAGGACGAACCGGCCGATCTCGCTCCCCTGCCCGGCCCACGTGAACGACCACGAGACGACCCGGCGGCCGGCGAGCGGCAGGTAGACCTTGTTGAGCCCGGCCCCGACCCGGGTCCCGCTGCCCCCGGCGAGGACGACGGCCGCGGCCGTGCCGCGCGGCCGACGCCGACGCAGGAACGGCCCGAGGCCGGAGGAGGGCGTCGAAGGCACCCCCCGACGATAGATCCGCCGCCCCGCCCCCGCGTCCTCCACCCTCTCCTGTGGCGGGTTACGCACCCCAAAAGCACGTTTTGGCGTCGAGAACCCACCAGAGGACGGGCTCAGCGCGGGCGCAGGACGGTCTTCAGCTCCTCGACGATCTTGCCCGGCTGCCGCAGCACCGCAGCGGGCAGGCCCAGGAGGAACGTGAGCGGCTCGCTGACGGCGCGGCGCACGAGCCGCTGCGGCTTGGTGAGGAGCCGGTGCTCGAGGTCGCGCAGGTAGGCGGACATCAGGTCCCGCTGCTCGTGGCGGACGACGTGGCCGCAGGCGGTGCAGCGGGTCGAGTGCAGGAGCCGGCCGACGATCACCAGCTCGTGCTCGCACTCCTGCCCGCACGCGACGCACGTGAGGTCGGTCGTGCTGCTCACCATCGGGCCACCTCCCCGGCGCTCGCGCCCCCGCTGCTCACGCCCCGCTGCTCACGCCGCGCTGCTCACCGTCATTGTCGCCCACCTGTGCGCCGGCGCCGTCCCTCGGCAGGGGGACGGCGCCGGACGCGTCTCAGGCGAAGCCGCGCAGGGCGCTCTCGAGCTGCAGGCCGCCGCCCGCGAGCAGCCGGTCCTGCAGGCGACGCAGCATGACGACCGTCGAGGACTCGTCGAGCTCGACGTCGTCGTACGTCAGCACCTGGTCGCGCGCGACGGGTCGCACGACCTTGGCCTTGTTGAGGATCCCGAGCGGGACCAGGTTCTCCGCCTTGGCGATCGCGGCGTCCTCGATCATGCCCCGGACGCAGTAGCCACCGATGCCGTCGATGGTGTCGCCGGGTGCGAGGTCCTTCTTCGCCGCGGCGGCGACCTCCGCCGTCCAGGCCTCGGTGATGAGGCTCGGCGTGCGGTCGAGCACCGCCTCGGGGATCGACAGCGGGGCCTCGATGCTCGCGAGGTGGTACGGCCGGTAGAGCGAGAAGTACGGCCCCTCGCCCATGCTCAGGTACGACATCTCGTGGACGACGTACGGGTGGTCCGAGCGGACGACGACGAAGACGCCGGGCGCGACCGGCCCGGTGCAGTAGTCGACGACACCGGGACGGTCGAGGACGCCGCCGTCCTCCTTGAGCCGGAACGTCTCGTGCAGCGTCGGCACCGTGCTCTCGGGCCCGTACATCCCGCGCCGGCTCACCTCGAGGCCCGTCGTGTTCGCGAGCGACGCCATCTCGATCATCGCCTTGGAGCCGTCGACGAACTCGCAGAGCATCTTCGGGTTCATCTTCTTCGCGGCGGCCTCGGCCTCGAGGCTGTCCGGCGTCTCGTGCGGGCGGAACGGGTTGTTCTTGCCCTTGCCGGCGAAGATGATCTCGAAGTTGAGGTCGCGGGCGAAGTCGACGAGCTTCTTCGTCTCGACCGGCTCGTCACCGCGGGCGATCGTGTAGACCTGCCCCGTCGCCCGCGCGATCTGCGCGAGCAGGATGCCGATCGTCACGTCCGACTCGACGTTGAGCCCGACGACGTCCTTCCCGTTGAGCAGGGCGGCCAGCGTCAGCTCGGCCCCGACGTTCGGCACCCCCGTGGCGTCGACGACGACGTCCACGGCCAGGCTCGCGACGGACTCGGCCCCCCGCAGGACGACGTGCTTGCCGTCCTCGACGGCCCGCGCGCTCGCCCCGGGGGCGTGGCTGCCGTCGTCGACGACGACCTCGTCCACCCCGGCGTCCTTGAACGCGGCCTCGGCCCGGCCGGGGTCGACGTCCGCGACGACGCTCACCTGCAGACCGGGCATCCGCCCGACCTGCGCGGCGAGCCCGCGGCCCATCTGCCCCGCCCCGACGAGGGCGACCCGGACGGGCCGGCCGACCTCGCGCTGGCGAGCGAGCAGCCGCTCGCGGTAGCTCATGATGACTCCTCTGTCTCGTTCGGCCCCGGTCGCGCTCGGCGAGCGTGCTGTCGGGGCCTGGAGGGTGCGACGTGCGCCGGCGGCGCTGCCGTGACGTCGTCGCCCGGGTCTGTGCGCGCGGCCGCGGCCGGGGCGGAGACCGGCGGGGCGGCCCCGGCACGTCGTCGGGCCGGAGCGCCCCCGCCGGTCAGTCCGCCGGGCGGGCGAGGATGCGCATGGTGCTGCCGACACCGAGCTCGGGCAGCTCGCCGACCTCGACGCAGACGTCGCCGGGCAGCGGGGCCGTCGTGGAGCCGTCGGCCTTGAGGCTCATGTGTCCGAGCCGGATGAGGTTCTCGTTGACCACGTCGCCGACGGACGTGACGACGAAGGGTGAGCCGTCGAGCTCGACGACGTCCCCGGGGCGGGGGATCGAGTGGACGACGCTGGGGTTGTGCAGCAGGCAGAAGTCGTGCAGCTCCTCAGGGGCCGTCTCGTTGAAGAACACGAGCAGGCCCTGGGCCCGGAACTCCGGGATGAGCGCCCCGACCGCGGTGACCACGGTCGCGTAGCGCACACCGTCCGCGGGCACCGTCGTCACGTCCGCGTCCCCCGCCCCGGCCGCCGGAGCGGTGTCCGGACGGCCTGCGGGCGGGGTCGACATCACGCCTCCGCGACGTCGTCGGGCTTGACGCCCGACACGAAGAGGTCCTCGGTGATGAACATGGCGAGCGGGCCGGCAGGGCTCGTCGCGTGGATGTCCACCGTCGGCACCTTCTTCATCGGGTAGACGCCGACGCGGGCGGTGCCGCCGCAGTCGATGACCGCGACCGCGATCTTGTCGAACGGCGCGGAGGACTTGAAGCCGTCGAACACCTCACCGCCGGTCAGGTCCGCGATCCGCTGCGCGACCGGGTGGATGCCACCACCGGTGACGCAGTAGATGAGCGGCCTGCTGTCCGTCGGCTGGATGGTCAGGGGGCCACCCCAGCCACCCCGCCCCTTGGTGATCTTGACCTTCTTGTAGGGACCCGGCACGGGGAACCTCCTGGTGGTACGTCGTCGTTGTCATGACTGTCGGTGATGCGGTGCTGGATGGTGCTCGGCCGGGTGGCCCTGGGGCGCGCGGTCGGGCGGTGCGGGAGTGGCCCCCGCGGATGCGCCGTCGACGCGGACCGGGCTCCGCTGCCACGGAGCCGGTCCCTGCTGCGAGGCCGCCGGTCGGCGGCCTCGCAGCAGGCCGGCTGGTGCTACGAGGAGTACAGCCCGAAGCTCGCCAGGTAGGCGATGACGACGGACAGCGGCCCCGTGACGAGGCGAGAGAAGAGAACGGCGGGGACGCCGATCTCGACCGTCTCGGGTTCGGCCTCGCCGAGGGCCAGGCCGACGGGGATGAAGTCGCAGCCGACCTGCGGGTTGATCGCGAAGAGCGCAGGCAGGGCGTACTGCGGCTGGATGTTGCCGGCCCCGATCCGCTCGCCGAGCAGGACGCCGACGATCTGGGCGATGACGGCGCCCGGGCCGAGCAGCGGCGAGAGCACCGGGATCGCGCAGAAGACCGAGATGAGGAGCAGGCCGGGCAGCGAGCCGGCGGCCGGCTCGATGAGGTGGGCGAGCTTGTCGCCGACCCCGGTCTTCTTGATGATGCCGACGATGACGCTGATGAACGCCATGAACGGCAGGATGTTGCGGATGACCATGTCGATGGTGTCGCGGCCCGCCTGGTAGAGGACGCCGACGACGCCACCCACCGACCGGCCGATCGTCACCAGGGTCTTGTTGATCGTCTCCATCAGGCCACCGCCTCCGCGTTCGCGGCGTCGCCGGCCGAGCGGCGCGCCATCATCCGAGCCGTGATGATCTCCGTGAGGACGCCACGGATGAAGATCACGACCATGCCGACGAGCAGGTAGCGCAGGGCGAGGTCACCGAGCGGGAGACCGAGCGTCTGGATACCGGCCGCGATGCCGAGGTAGACGAAGAGCTCGCCACCGTTGGCGTGCGGGAAGATGCCCGTGATGGGGTGGACGTACGAGACCGCCGAGTCGTAGAAGGCGGGCTTGTACCGCTCCGGCAGGAAGCGGCCCATCGTGTACGCCATCGGGTTCGTGAGGATGAACACCGAGAGCACCGGCAGGACGAGGTAGCGGACGGGGTAGTACTGCAGCCCGGGGCGGGCGGCCATCTCGCCGACGCGGTCGATCCGGTCCGGACCGATCCAGCGGATGAGCGCGTTGACGGCCGTGAGCAGGACGATGAGCGTCGGGATGATGCCGGTCACGAGACCGACGAAGTTCTCGCCACCGATCTTGAAGGTGTCGATGAACGCGTTCGCCCAGTTGGCGAGCACGCCCCAGAAACCCGAGGGCGGCGCGACCGTCGGTTCTGCCGCCACGAGGGCGGTAAGTGCCGAGAATGACATACTGACTCCTGGGGATCGGACGGCGACTGTGCCGTCACGTGGATCACTTTGGTCGTGGCTCCTAGGCGGGCTGTGCCTTCTCCTTTCCCTGCTCGACGCCTCCGGTGGGCTGCCACCCACCGGAGGCGTTCAACGTCTGGGCCGCCTGCCGGGCGGCCTGCCGCTCGATCGCGTCGATCCCGGGGATCGAGGCGTCGCCGGCGAGCTTGCGCAGCGTGAGCCCGACGTAGCGCTCGGCCTGCTTGCCGCGGGCGAACGTCGTGAGCCCGCGCAGGACGAGGGCGTCGACGACGCGGCCCTCCCTGGTCGCGAGGGCCACGTAGGCCTTGCGGCCGACGAGCCTGCGACCGCCGAGACCGACGGCGACGGTGCCGCGGCCCCGGAGCTGGTTCACCTGGGCGAGGAAGTCCTTGCTCTGCCGGGAGGCGCTCCACAGCTGGAGCGCCATCGCCGCGGCGAGCGCCCCGAAGAACAGGCCGTACTCGATCACGTCGCGCTCCTTCCGTTGGAGGCCAGCGCGGCGACGGGCGACGTCGCGGCCACCGACCGGGACGCCGGGCCGTGGGCGGCCAGCGAGCGCTGACCCACACCGTCGGCGCGCCGCGCCGTCCCTGCGGTCTCTGCGTTGAGCACCCCGCGCGCCGCGGCCGCGTCGCAGACGAGGACGTCGACGAGCCGGCCGTGCAGGGCCGCGCGCAGGCCGTAGACCTTCTCCCGGCCTGCGGCGACGCCGACGACCGAGGGGATGTTGCGGACGTCGTCCAGGGTCACGGCGAGAACCCGGTCGTGGACCGCGCCGCGGACCTCGTGGCCCTCGGCGTCGAAGAACCGGGCCGCGAGGTCGCCGACCGGCTGCGCGGTCTCGAACTCGGCGCGCTCGGCGTCGTCGAGGCGGATCGAGCGCAGGATGGCCGCGGACGAGCCCTGGCTCACCGTGCCGATCCCGACGACGGCGATGTCGGCGCGGCGGGCGAGCTCGAGCACCTTCTGCACGCTGGACTCGGCGAGCATCGCGTCCCGCGCGGTGGAGGACTCGAAGACCGCCGGCGCGTGCAGGTACCGGTACTGCGCCCCGATCCGGGTCGCGAGCTCGCGGACGAGCTCCTGGCCGGTGATCTCGGAGGCGACCGAGGACAGCCCGCCGACGAGCTGGACGACCTCGACGGACATCGGCGACTCGGCCTGCGCCGCCCAGACCATGGACTGGACCGACTTGCCCCACGAGAGGGCGAGCGTCATGCCGTCCTTGAGCTCGCTGCGCAGCCACTGCCACGCGAGCGCGCCGACCCGGTCGAGCGGGCGCATCCCGGGGTCGCTCGGGCGGACGGCGACGACGGCCGCCTCGAGCCCGAACCGCTGCACGAGGGCCCGCTCGAGCTCGGGCACGCGGCCGGCCGGGTCGTTGATCCGGATCTCGACGATGCCCTGCTCCTGGGCGGCCGTGAGCATCCGGGAGACGTTCGAACGACTGGTGCCGAGCGCGCGCGCCACGTCGTCCTGGGAGAGCCGCTGCTCGTAGTACAAGCGAGCGGCCCTGACCAGGAGGTCGGGGTCACGTGGGGCTGGCATCTGCACATCCGTTCGGCAGGGCTCATTTATGTGCACTAAAGCGTGTGGCCGCAGTCACAGTCAAGAGTGTTGCGAGGACATTTCCCGGCCGTCTTCCGGACCGGCCGTCGCCCGAAGATCGACAACGTCGAGCGTTCATCACGGACGGTGATCGCGGCTGGGCGTGCGGGCCCGCCGCGTCCCGATCGCCCCGCTCCTGGGCGGGGGCGACCGGGACGGCGTTCACGCACCGTGAAGGGCCTGTTCAGGCCGGCAGCCGGCCTCCGACCGCGGCCAGGACCCGCGCCAGGACGTCCGTCCCGCGGGCCCAGCCGACCCCTGTCGCGCTGATGCTCACGACCGTGCGGACGCCGAGGCCCTCCCCGACGGGGACGACGCGCTCCGCAGCGGCCCCGACCCCGACCGCGAGGGCCGCCGGGGCGACGACCTCGGCCGCGACCCGGTCGGCGTCCGGGACCGCGTCGACGACGGCGTCGGGCGGTGCGAGGTAGGCGACGTCGACCCGGCCCTCGCGGGCCTGGGCGAGCCCGCGGGCCACGAGGTCCTCGAGGTCCGCCGGGGCGAGCGCGTGGGCCGCTGCGACGGTGAGGGTCACCGCGCCCGCCGGGGTC
>JACRAB010000098.1 GCA_016213575.1 Actinomycetota bacterium | reverse complement strand
CGCCCGGGCCCCGACTTCGTCCGGTGCCGGAGCAGGGCGCTCCGCGGCCGCGGCCCGCCGCCGCCGAAGCTGACCCGGCCCGGGCCGCCGGGCGCGTGCCCGCCCGCCGCGAGGGCGTGGACCTCGAGGCGGGTGAGGGCCTCGTAGTTGGCGAGGTAGGGGAACCGCGCGAGCTCGACCGCCGGGTCGTCGGCTGCGAGCACCCGCCGCGCCCAGGCGGCCTCGAGGTGGGTCTCGCCACGGGCGCACAGGTCGACGAGGCGGTGCCGGAGCAGGCGGACCCGGTCGTCGGAGAGGACCGCGTCCGCGGCACCCGGGTCCGCGGTGAGACAGGCCCGGACGAGCTCCGTGAAGAGGCCGTCCACGACGGCGGACGGTGCCACGGAGTCGAGCGCGGCGAGCGCGTCGTGCACCGAGACGACCCGGTCGGCGACCGCGGCGGCAGGCCGGTGCGTGGTGCCCGCCGGGTCTGCCGTGCACACCATCGTCTCCTCGCGACCCATCGGCACAGAGTTGATAATGATACGCATTCTCGACACGAGACGAAGCGCCCTTCCCGCAGCACGTGCAGTCGGGCATGTGGATCATTCGGGTCACGACCGTGCGAAGTTATCGATAACGTCTGCCCACCCGTCGTAGATCGACTCCTGCGGCGGCGCCATGTGTCGACCAGCGACGGCCAGGAGCTGCGGACGATGACCACTCGGACGGACCACGGGACGGCAGCGGCCCCGCTGCGCGGCCTGGACGGCTACTTCAAGATGACCAAGCGCGGGTCGTCGTGGGGGCGTGAAGTCCGTGGCGGCGTCGTCACGTTCTTCACGATGGCGTACATCGTCGTCCTCAACCCGCTCATCATCGGCACCCAGACCGACGGCAGCGGGGGGTTCATCGGGGGCGGGAGCGTCGACGAGGCGCAGGCGAAGGTGGCCGTCGCGACCGCTGTCGTCGCCGGGGTCCTGACGATCCTCATGGGGGCGGTCGCCAACTACCCGCTCGCGCTGGCCGCGGGCCTGGGGCTCAACGTCTTCGTCACCTTCGGCATCGCCAAGCTGCCCGGGATGACCTGGGAGGACGCGATGGGCCTGGTGGTGCTCGAGGGCCTGATCCTCGTCGTCCTCGTGCTCACCGGCTTCCGGACGGCGGTCTTCCACGCCGTGCCGCCGTCGCTGCGGATCGCCATCAGCGTCGGGATCGGGCTGTTCATCACGATCATCGGCTTCGTCGACTCCGGGTTCGTCCGCCGCACGGCCGTCGGGCCGGTCCCCGTCGAGCTCGGGGTGGGCGGGGCGCTCCAGGGCTGGCCGACGATCGTCTTCCTCGTCGGGCTCGTCGTCATCTCGGCGCTGCTCGTCCGGGCGGTCCGCGGCGCGCTGCTCATCGGCATCCTCGTCTCGACGGTGCTGGCGATCGTCGTCGAGGCGGTCTTCCACGTCGGGCCGAGCGTCACGGCGTCCGGCGACCCGAACCCGACCGGCTGGGGCCTCAACGTCCCGACCCTGCCCGACCAGATCCTCGCCACCCCGGACCTCGACCTGCTCGGCCGGTTCAGCCTGCTCGGCTCGTTCCAGGCGATCGGCGTCGCCGCCGCGGTGCTGCTCGTCTTCACGCTCATCGTCGCCGACTTCTTCGACACGATGGGCACGATGGTCGCGGTCGGTGCCGAGGGCGCCCTGCTCGACGCGGACGGCGTCCCCCCGAACGCCGACCGGATCCTCCTCGTGGACTCCCTCGCGGCGGCCGCGGGCGGCGCGGCGTCGGTGTCGAGCAACACGGCGTACATCGAGTCGACCGCCGGCGTCGCCGAGGGCGCGCGCACCGGGATCGCGAGCATCGTCACCGGCGTGCTGTTCCTCGTCGCGGCGGTGTTCGCGCCGCTCGTGCGGATCGTGCCCTACGAGGCCGCCGCCCCGGCCCTGGTCATCGTCGGCTTCGTCATGATGCTCCAGGTGCGGTCGATCGACTGGGACGACGGCGAGGCCGCGATCCCCGCCTTCCTCACGATCGTCGTCATGCCGTTCACGTACTCGATCACGGCCGGTATCGGCGCGGGCTTCGTCATGTACGCGGTCCTCAAGGCGGTGCGCGGCAGGTGGTCGGAGGTGCACCCGCTCATGTGGTTCAGCGCCGGCCTGTTCGTCGTGTACTTCGCGATCGACCCGGTGAAGGCGCTGCTCGGGGTCAGCTGAGCGACGTCAGTTGAGCGAGGTCAGCCGATGGGGTCCGGTCCGCGGGTCACCCGGCCCTCCGTCACGTCGACGAGGAACGGCACCCGGCCCTTCGCGTCAGTGACGAATAGACCCTTCTCGATGCTGCCGCCGAGGGTGAACCCCTTGCCCGCCAACGACTCCGGCAGGTCGATGCACTGCGCGTAGATCTCCCCGGTGTGCAGCACGTGGACGAACGGCTCCCCTCCGGACCGTTCGTACATCGTCGCGACGACCGCGCCGTCCAGGCTCGTGACCCGGGAGACCGGGTGACCGGCCATCCACTCGCCGATGTTGCTCTTGTCGACGACGACGGCCTCGTCGAGGCGGTCACCGACGAGGTCGTACCAGCGCACCTGGTAGTGCTGCGACCCCTTGGGCGGCAGGTGCTCGACGAGGTAGAGGCGCGTGCCGTCCGGCGAGACCGCGTCGAACTCGAACGCCCCGCGGAGGTCGACGACCTTCGGCGGGGCCGAGAACGGGGCGTGCAGGACGGCGAACCGGGAACGGCCCGCCGCCGGAGCCTTCTCGGCGAGCACGACCGACCCCCCGGTCGTCACGCCGTCCGGCCCCGACCCCGGGACGACGACCGGCAGCGCCCAGCGGCCGTCGAGGCCGGTGGTGCCCAGCAGCGCGCGGGTCTCGCGCTCGAACCCGCGGACCGTCGTCCGGTCGCCGTCGACCGCGACGTGGACGAGCGGGCCGAGGTCGCCGGGTGCGCCGACGACGCCGGCGGGGAGCACCGCGACCGTCGGGGGTGCGGCCCGGGACGGCGTCGCCGCCGGCGCGGTGCCGCCCGCGCCGGCACCGGGCGACGAGCAGCCGGCGACGAGACCGACGAGGAGTGCGGGTCCGAGGATGGACCGGACCGTCCGGCGGGTGCGCATGATGAACCTCCCGGGGTTCGTGACGTGCTCTGCTACACCGCCCGGGCCGGATGGGTTCCCTCGGGACCGGCCCTGCAGGAGCGGAACCCCCGGGGCCTCACCGGTGTAGAGAGGGGGGACGGCGAGGGAGGCGGGAGGACCGACGACGGACGACGACGCGCTGGCGGGCGCACTGCGCGGTGACCAGTCCTCGTACGAGGAGCTGGTCCGCCGGCACGCGCCCGTCGCGCACCGGACGGCGGTGCTCTTCGGCGCCGGGGACGACGCCGACGACGTCGTGCAGGAGGCGTTCGTCAAGGCGTTCCGGGCGCTCGGCCGGTTCCGGCCGGATGCGCCGTTCCGGCCGTGGCTGCTGTCGATCGTCGTCAACGAGACGCGCAACCTGCGGCGGTCGGCGCGGCGCCGGGCGGTGCTCGCGCTGCGGGTCGCCGTCCTGCCGGAGACCGCGACCGGCCCCGACGAACCGGGCGCCGCCGCGGCAGCCGGGGAGCGCCGGACGGCGCTGCTCGCCGCGGTGCGCGCGCTGCCCGAGCGGGACCGCGCCGTCGTCACCTGCCGGTACCTGCTCGAGCTCAGCGAGGCCGAGACCGCCGTCGCCCTGGGCTGGCCCGTCGGCACCGTGAAGTCGCGGCTGTCCCGCGCGCTGCGACGGCTGCAGGCCGAGCTCGGGACGCTCGACGAGCGGACGGAGGTGCACCGTGGCTGACCCGCACGACGCCACCCTCGAGGAGCGGCTCGTCGACCTCGGCCGGCAGCTCGACGTCCCGGCCCCGGCGGACGTCGCGCCCGCGGTGCTCGCCCGGCTCGCGCAGGAGCCGCGCCGCGGTCTCACCCGCCTCCCGCGACCCGGCGGCCGGCTCCGGCGCCGGCTCGTCGCCGCCGTCGCCGTCGTCGCCGTGCTGCTCGTCGGGCTCACCCCCGCCGGCCAGGCCGCGGTCGCCCGGGTCGCCGCGGTGCTCGGCGTCGTCCTGGAGCGCGGCGAGCCGCAGGCGCCCCGGCGGCCCGAGGTGCTGCCCGGCGAGACCGCGTCCGCCCTGGACCGCGCGCGCGGCCAGGTCGGGTTCCCGG
>JACRAB010000110.1 GCA_016213575.1 Actinomycetota bacterium | reverse complement strand
TTGGGCTTCAGCGGCCGCTGCCGCAGGACCCGCGTCGCCCGCTGCATCGGCGGCCGGCGGCTCGTCCGTGGAGGTCTTCTCCGGCTCCGACTCGTCGCGGGTGCCGGCGCCGAGCCGGATCCCGGCGGCCGCTGCGGCTGCCTGGAGCGACGACAGGTCGAACGCCTCGGTGAGCGCCTCGTGCGGGCTGATCGGGCGGGCCGGCACGAAGAGGTCGGCCGGCTCGGGCCGGCCGCGGTCGGAGGGCCACCAGCTGAACTGCCCGCCCTGCGGGGCCGGCGGCGCGAGCTCGGCGCGCAGGGCCGCCCCGGCGGAGCGGACGGGCAGCGGCGGCGGGCCGTCGTCGGCCTGGGCCTCGACGACGAGCGGGCCCTGGTCCGCGTCGACGGTGAACGCGGCGGGCTCGGCCGGCGACCGGTCCTCGTCGGCGGGGGCGTTCTCGTCCGGAAGGACCGCGTCGTCAGCGGCGACGGCCGCCACCAGGGACTCCTGGGGTTCGTCGGACGTGGTCACGGTCTGCACAAGGTCGTCAGGACCCTTCGCATCGGCCGAGGGCTCGACGGCGTCGGTGCCTTCGAACTCCACGGAATCCGCGACCTCGACCTCGGTCGTGTCGTCAGGTCCGGCGGTCGGCGCCTGCGGGACGAGCGGCTCGTGCTCCGCCGGGTGGTCCGTCACAGGCGCCTGCTGGTCGGGGACCTCGTCGGCGTCGACGCTCGGGGCGGGGGGCGCGGCGGCGACGACCGGGACGACGGGCTCCGGGGCTTCGTTCGCTGCCCGGAGCACGGGCTGACCGGTCTCGGTGTAGTACCCGGGCGGGGGCAGCCCGGGGCCGTGGAACGGGGCGGGCGTCGACACCGGGGTCTCGGGGGCGGGGACGACCATGGTCGGCAGCTCGTCGGCGGGCGGCGCGACGGGCCGGCCCACGCCGGCGGAGCCGGCGGTCGGGACGCCGGAGCGGGCGCGACGGCCGGACTCGAGCCGCTCGATCCCGGTGAGGAGCGCCGTCCGGGTGATCGGCAGGGGCACGACGACGACCCCGGGCAGGTCGAGGGCGGCGAGCCCGGCCCAGGCCGGCTGGTACCCGGACACGATGAGGACCGGCACGGCGCTGCCGCGCCGCCGGAGGGTGTCGAGCACCGACACCGCGGTCGCCGGCTCGCCGACGTCGAGGACGACGACGTCGATCTGGCCGTCCGGGTCGAGGGAGTCCAGGGCCTCGGCAGGGTGCTCGACGACCTCGTGCGAGTCCGCCAGTCGGAGCGCGAGCGCCATGGACCGGGACACGACGAGGAGCCGAGCCATCAGAGACCTTTCAGGTTCTGCAGGATGGTGATCACCGCCGGGCCCAGGATGATGATGAACAGACACGGAAGGATACAGAAGATGAGCGGGAGCAGGATCTTGATCGGCACCCGCTGCGCCGCCTCCTCCGCGCGCTGGCTGCGCTTGGTCCGTGTCTCCTTCGACTGGACCCGCAGGACGCTCGCGACCGGGATGCCGAAAGCGTCTGCCTGGACCATAGCGCCCACGAAGGACTGGAGCTCAGGGACGTCCGAGCGGTCGGCGAGCGCACGCAGCGCCTGCATTCGCCCGGTCCCGATCTGCATCTCCTGGAGCATCCGGGTGAACTCCTGGGCGACCGGGCCCGTGGTCTTGCGGGCGACCTGGGCGACCGCCGCGTCGAACGCCATCCCGGCCTCGACCGAGATCGTCAGCAGGTCCATCGCGTCCGGGAGGTCGCGGCGCATCCGCTCCGAGCGGTCGTGGGCGGTCTGGTAGAGCCACAGCGACGGGACCGCCCACCCGAGCAGCCCGACGAGAACGGTCCCCAGCAGCAGCCAGAGCGGACCGCCACCGAGCACGAACGCGGCGAGGAGCCCGACCACGGCGCCGACGAGGCCGCCGAGCGCCTTGAGGCCGAGGATCCGGTCGGCGTCCCAGCCGACCGGGTTGCCGGCGAGGTCGAGGCGACGACGGATCCGGACGATCCGGTCGTCGGGGGTGAAGCGGTGCCCGACCTGGACGAACGACGTGAGGAGCGGGTCGACGACGCGCTCGGAGAACGGGCGCTGGAGCTGCTGGGCCCGCAGGTCGCGGGGGGCGACCTCGACCCGGCCGATCGCCTCGAGCGACCGCTCGACACCGGTCGGGCCGACGAGGCGCAGCGCGACCCACGCGAACGCGCAGGTCAGTGCGAGGAAGACGAAGAACAGCCCGACCGCGAGCAGGACGTTGACGGTGGGCCCCATGTCAGACCTCCACCTTGACGACCCGGCTGATCCAGAAGGCGCCGACCGCGAGGAGCAGCGCCGCGAGGCCCAGCATGAGCAGTCCGAGGGGGTCCTGGAACATCGGCTGCAGGTAGAGCGGCTTGACGACGACGAGGTAGACCGAGAAGACGACGGGCATCGAGCCGAGGATCCAGGCGGACAGCCGGCCCTCGGCGGAGAGCACCTTGACCTGCCGCCGCAGCCGCTGGCGTTCCCGGATCGTGTCGCCGACCGTCTGGAGCAGCTCGGCGAGGTTGCCGCCGATCTCGCGCTGCACCCGGATCGCCATGACGACCCAGGAGAAGTCGTCGCTCGCGGTCCGGGCCGCGATGCCCTCGAGCGCGTCCTCGACCGTCCGCCCGAGCCGGGTCTCGACGAGGGCCCGGTTGAACTCCGTCGACATCGGGGGCTGGGCCTCGCGGACGACGGTGTCCAGGGCCTGGGGGAGCGAGTGGCCGGCCTGGAGGCTGCCGGCGATGAGCTGCAGGGTGTCCGGGAGCTGGGTGAGGAAGGCGCTCTCGCGCTGGTCGCGCCGGATCGTCAGGAGGATCCACGGGCCGGTGAGGCCGAGCACGAGGCCGAGCACGGTCGCGAGCAGGCTGCCCCCGGAGACGGCGAGGAAGGCGACCGAGATCCCGACCGCCACGCCGACCTGGATGAGCAGCCACTCCGCGGTGCGCAGCGGCAGGCCGGCCGCCTCGAGCTGGGCGTCGACGGAGGTGTCCAGCCCGCGGCTGCGGGTGACCCGGCCGGCGAGCTCGACCGCCGAGCGGGCGAGTGCGGTGTGGCCGAGCACCGACGGGGTGACGGGCGCGGCGGTCGGACCCCGACGGGCGGTCGGGCGCCCGGCGAGGGTGTAGATCGACAGCTTGCGCTGCATCTGCTCGCCCGGGCTCTGCGACCGGGTGACCATCCCGATGACGACGGCGGCAGCGGTCGCGAGCCCGAGGAAGACGAGGATGAGCGCCGCGACGAGGACGTTCCGGCTCTCCGGCGGCTGCCCGAGGATCGTCGCGGCCGGTGGGACGGCCCCCGCCGGGATCACCACTGTGCGCCGCCGGGCATGAAGGTCGCCGGATCCACCTGGATGCCCTGCGACGTCAGCTCGTCCATGAAGGTCGGCCGCAGGCCGGTCGCCCGGAGCTCCCCGAGGACCCGGCCGTGCTCGTCGACCCCGCGGCTGTGGTCGAACACGAAGATGTTCTGGAGGGTGATGACCTCGCCCTCCATGCCGACGACCTCGGTGACGTGGGTGATCCGGCGGGACCCGTCCCGGACCCGGGCCTGGTGGACGATGAGGTCGACGGCGCCGGCGATCTGCTCCCGGACGGCCCGCATCGGCAGGTCCATCCCGGCCATGAGCACCATCGTCTCGACGCGGGAGACGACGTCGCGCGGGCTGTTCGCGTGCACGGTGCAGATCGAGCCGTCGTGGCCGGTGTTCATCGCCTGGAGCATGTCGAGCGCGGCGGCGTCCCGGATCTCACCGACGACGATCCGGTCGGGCCGCATCCGCAGGGCGTTGCGGACGAGGTCACGGATCTTCACCTCGCCCTTGCCCTCGATGTTCGGCGGGCGGGACTCCAGCCGCAGGACGTGGTCCTGGTGGAGCTGGAGCTCGGCGGCGTCCTCGATCGTCACGACCCGCTCGTCGGCGGGGATGAAGCTCGAGAGGACGTTGAGCGTCGTCGTCTTGCCGGCGCCGGTGCCGCCGCTCACGAGGATGTTCGACCGGCCGAGCACGCACGCCGCGAGGAAGACCGCGACGTGCCGGGGCAGCGTCCCGAAGGAGATGAGGTCGTCGACCTGGAGCGCCTCGGCGGCGAACTTGCGGATCGTCAGGAGGGAGCCGTCGACGGCGAGCGGCGGCACGACGGCGTTGACCCGGCTGCCGTCGGGCAGTCGCGCGTCGACCATCGGGCTCGACTCGTCGACGCGGCGGCCGACGCGGGCGACGATCTTGTCGATCGTGCGGCGCAGGTGGTCCTCGTCGGTGAACTGGCCCGGCACCGGGTAGAGCCGGCCGCCGCGCTCGACGAAGATCTGGTGCGGCCCGTTGACCATGATCTCGGTGACGTCGACGTCGCGCAGGTACGGCTCGATCGGGCCGTAGCCGAGGATGTCGTCGGCGATCTCCTGGGCGATCCGGGCCCGGTCCGCGGCCGTCAGCGGGGTGTCGCCGGTGGCGAGCACCTCCTGCAGGGTCTGCCGGACCCGCTGCTCGAGCTCGTCTGGCTGGATCTTGGCGTCGTAGAGCGTCGGCCCGAGGGTCTCGAGGAGCGCCGTGTGGACCTGGCGGCGCAGCTCGCCGAAGGCGTCGACGACTCCGGGGCGGCCGCCCTTGGCGGGGCCGTTCCCGGCGCCGGCGGGCGAGGCGACCTGGGTCCGGTCGTTGCGGGCCTGGGCCAGCCGGTCTGCAAGGCTCACGAGGGCCTCCTACGGAAGAAGCCGCGACGGTCTTTGCGCAGGTCGGGCGGGACGGCGGTGTCGGGAGGCACGGACGGTGCGCCTCCGAGCACGTGCCGGTCGGCGAACTCCCGGATGGCGAGGCTCACCGGGTGCCGAGGGTCGTCGAGGGCGATCGGGACGCCGCGGTTGATCGACGCCGGGACGTCGCGCGAGCTCGGGATCTCGACGGAGATCGGCGCCCGGAGCGTCTTCTCGACCTCGCCGATCGCGAGCCCGACCTTGGAGTCCGCACGGTTGAGCACGATGCGCCAGCGCTCGCGCGGGTAGTTGAGCAGCGCCATCGTCTCGAGGGTCAGCTTGAGGTTCTTCAGCGCCGGGATGTCGAGGGTCGCGATGAGCGCGACGACGTCGGAGAGGTCGAACGCGGCGAGCACCTGGTCGTCGAACGCCGGCGGGGTGTCGACGACGACGTAGTCGAAGTGCTGGCGGAGCAGCTCGAGGATGTGCGCGACGAGCGAGGCCGGGATGGACTCCGCGCTGCCCGGCTCGACCGGGGCGACGAGCGTCGTCAGGCCGGGGGAGTGCGGCGTGAGCAGCGCCTGGACGGCGGTGAAGTCGACGTCCGCGAGCGGGACGGCGTCCGCGATCGTGTGCGCCGGGAAGAGCTGGAGCGCGATGGCGACGTCGCCGAAGGCCAGGTCGAGGTCGACGAGGCAGACCTGGCGGCGCCCGCGGTCGGCGAGCGTCGCCGCGAGGTTCGTCGCGAGCGTCGTCTTCCCGCAGCCGCCCTTGGCCGAGAAGACCGTGACGATCTTGCCGCGCGGACCGGGAGCGCTGTCGCCGCCCGCCGGGGCGGCCGACTCCCGTAGGGCGGCGGAGAACGACTGCGACTGCCGGACCGACGCGTTGAGTCGGTAGAGGTCGCGCTCGTCGACGACGTCGCGGATCCCCGCGCGCATCGCCTCCGCGAGCAGGCTCGTGTCGATCCGCTGCCGCACGAGGATGAGCGACAGCGCGGGCCGGGAGATCCGCAGTGCCGCCGCGAGCCGGAAGGCCGAGCCGGGGTCGACGGACGGCCCGAGGACGACGACGTCCTCGTACGGGTCGGTGTCGAGGACGATCCGTAGCTGCTCCAGGGACGTGACGACGCGCGCCTCCCCGACGGCGCCGCGGAGGGCCTCTGCCGTCGTCGGGTCGAGGTCGCAGATCGTCGTCATACGGGCAGCTCCTGGATGGTGGTCGGGCGGGGGTCCGGGGACGTCGCTTCAGCCCACGGCGATGTCGCGGTCGTTGTAGGCCTTGGTGGTCGGGGTCGTGTCCGGGCCGAGAAGCGTCAGGTAGAGGTCCCCCGCCGTCTGTGCCACCAGGATCTGGCCGGCCTGCCGCTGGTCCACGACCAGGGTCACGAGGGACGCGGTGTCGCCGGAGCCCCCGGTGGTGGCCGTCGCGCGCGGGCGGGTGATCGTTGCCGCGCTGCCGATGGTGAGAACGGTGACGTCGGGGAGGATCAGCCGGGCCTCGTTGCCGGCGTTGCCGCCCTCCGGGATGACGTAGACCGCGACGCGCGACCCCTTCGTGAGGAAGGTGGACACCCTCGCGGCGTCGTCGACGTCGATGGTGATCGCCATCTTGCCGGACGGGAGCGTGACGTCGGCCGGCTGTGTCACGACGTCGCCGTAGTCGGCGGGGGTGAGGGGAACAGAAGGCGCCAGGTCCCGGGCGGCCAGCTTCCCCTTGATGTCGTCGAACGACGTGACCATCCCTGTGCTGCTCACGACCTGCCGGCTCATCGGCACCTTGACGAACGCGTCGGCGTCCGTGAGCGGCGTCCCCGCGAAGATCGTCCTGGCCGGCGCAAGAACCCCGACGGTTTCCTTGCTGGTGCTCACCACCGGCGTCGCCGCCTTGAAGTACAGGAACAGCGCGCCGGTGCCGATCGCAGCGAGCAGCACGGCTGCGACGAGCAGGAGGGTGCGGCGGCCCATCGAGGTGTCCTTCGGTCGGTGTCGGTGTTTCAGGCGGTGTGTCGGTGCGGAGCGGTCGGCGGTCGGCGCCGGTCAGTCGTCCCGAGCCGGTCGTCGGTTGCCGGGCCGGTCGCGACCGTACCGCGAACGGCCGATGCGCTGTGGCGTCTCCGTAACTGTCCGGTCACGATGGGCACTCGCTGTCGGGGTGGTCGTCGCACTCCGTGCGGACGAGCACGGAGGCGCGTGGGACGGACATCGGCAGGGCGTCGTCCGGGTCCTCCTGGTGCGCGACCCAGTCACCGCCCCTGACGTACCCGGGGTCGACGGCCCAGCCGCGGATCCCGACCACCTGGAGCGAGGAGGTCGTCATGAGCCCGCGCAGCGGGCGGCCGCTGAAGGTCCGGCTGCGAACGTCGGACACCCAGAAGTAGGTGAAGCCCACGACGGCGTGGCGCTGCTCCGTGTCGACCGGCGGGGTGGCGTCGAGGACGGGCACGAGCAGCAGGCGCGGACACTCGAGCACGGTGGGGAGGATCTGCTCACGCAGGGCCGGTGTCGGCGCGAGCCCGGCCCGGATCCGCGAGCGCAGCGCGAACCGGTCCACCTGCGGGGTGATGAGGCCGTCCCCGACGCTGGTGCTGCTGAAGAGGTCGGTCTGGTCGAACCCGTCGCCGAGCCCCGTGACGGAACCGACCTGGCTCCCGCAGGGGAAGCGCAGCCGTCCGGGGGCGTCTGGGTCCGTGCTCAGCCAGGCCCGGGTGAGGTCG
>JACRAB010000109.1 GCA_016213575.1 Actinomycetota bacterium | reverse complement strand
TGACGGGCATGCTCCGGGACGGCGCCCGGGTCGTCGGCGTCCGGACCCCGGACGGCGACCTGCCCGCCGGGGCCGTCGTCAACGCTGCGGGCACCTGGGGCGGCGCGGTCGCCGACCTCGCGGGCGTCCGGGTGCCGGTGCTGCCGCGGCGCGGGGTCATCCTCGTCACGGCCCCGGTCCCGGTCCTCGTGCGGCACAAGGTCTACGCCGCCGAGTACGTCGCGGACGTCGCGAGCGACAACGCCGACCTCGAGAGCAGCGCCGTCGTCGAGGGGACCCCGGCCGGCACGATCCTCGTCGGGGCCAGCCGGGAGCGGGTCGGCTTCGACCCCGCGATGCCCGTGCACGTCGTCCGGCGCCTCGCGGCGCAGGCGGTCCGGCTCTTCCCGGTGCTCGCCGACGTGCCGCTCCTGCGCACCTACCGCGGCTTCCGGCCGTACTGCCCCGACCACCTGCCCGTCGTCGGTGCCGACCCGCGCGCCCCCGGCCTGCTCCACGCCTGCGGCCACGAGGGTGCGGGCATCGGCCTCGCCGCGGGCACCGGTCTCGTCCTCGCCCAGGTACTCACGGGCGTGGTGCCGGACCTCGACCTCACCCCGTTCCGCCCCGAGCGCTTCGAGGAGGTCGCGGCGTGACCGACGAGCCGATCGGCGCAGCACCCGTTGCGGCGCAGCACTTCTCGTTCGACGGTCGGCCCGTCGCGTTCACCGGCGGCCAGTCCGTCGGCGCGGCGCTCTGGGCGGACGGCGTCCGCTCCTGGCGCTCGACCCGGCACGCCGGGAGGCCGCGCGGCATCTTCTGCGGCATCGGCGTCTGCTTCGACTGCCTCGTCGTCGTCGACGGCCGCGCCGACGAGCGCGCGTGCGTCGTCCCGGCCCGCCCGGGCCTCGACGTCCGGACCCAGGAGGGCAGCGGCCGTGCCGACCTCGCCCTCTGAGTACGCCGCGGACCAGCCCCAGGCCGACCAGGTCTGGGACGTCGCGGTCGTCGGCGCGGGTCCGGCCGGCGTCGCGGCCGCCGGCGGTGCTGTCAGACGCGAGGGCAGAGTCGTCGTCCTCGATGCCGAGCAACGCCCCGGCGGCCAGTACTGGCGGCAGGGACCGGACGGCGTCGGCCGCCACCACCACGACCGTCGGGTCTGGCAGGACGAGATGTCGCTGCTGCGTGACTACGTCGAGACCGGTCTGGTCGACCATCGGCAGAGCCACCGGGTCTGGCGCGTCGAGCCGCCGCGGGACGGCGCGCCGGGCGTCGTGCACGCCGTCCGCTCCCTGCCGGGTGGCCCGGACGTCGCGGTCACCGTCCGGGCCCGCTCGATCGTCCTTGCGTCCGGTGCCCACGACCGGGTGCTGCCCTTTCCCGGCTGGGACCTCCCCGGGGTCGTCACCGCAGGGGCAGCCCAGGCCCTGCTCAAGGAGCACGGCGTCGTCGTCGGCTCGCGCGTGGTCGTCTCCGGCACCGGCCCGTTCCTGCTCCCGGTGGCGACCGGCCTGGCCGCCGAGGGCGCCCGGGTCGTGGCGCTGTGCGAGGCCTCCGACGGACGAGGGTGGCTGGGTCGCCCGCGCGCCCTGCTCGGCATGCCGTCGAAGCTGCTCGAGGGCGCCGGGTTCGCCGCTGCCCTGGCCCGGCATCGCGTGCGGCCGCGGTTGCGGACGGCGGTTGTCGCCGCGCACGGCACCGAGCGCGTCGAGTCTGTCGACGTCGCACGGCTCGCGTCGGACTGGAGCGTCGTGCCGGGCAGCGTCCGCCGGGTCGAGTGCGACGCGCTCGCCGTCGGCTGGGGCTTCCTGCCGAGGCTCGACCTCGCTGTCGCTGCCGGCTGCGCGACGACACCCGGACCGGGCGGGGTCCCGGTGCTCGTCGTCGACGACACTTTCGCCACGTCAGTACCGGGGATCTGGGCCGCGGGCGAGATGACCGGCGTCGGCGGTGCCCTCCTCGCGGTCGAGGAAGGCCAGGCCGCCGGGATGCATGCGGCGGCAGCCGCGACCGGTGAGGGCCGGCTCGTCACCGCCCCGGCCTCCAAGCGGCTGCGACGGCTACGAGCCTTCGCCGCCGCGATGCACGCCGCCCACCCGGTGCGCGACGGCTGGCAGACCTGGCTCACCGACGACACCCTCGTGTGCCGCTGCGAGGAGGTCCCGGTCGCCGCCCTGACGGGTGCCGTCGACGACCTCGGGGCCACCGACGCGCGGACGGCGAAGCTCCTCTCCCGCTGCGGGATGGGCTGGTGCCAGGGCCGGATGTGCGGCGAGGCCGTCTCCCGCATCGTCTCGGCCCGGACCGGCTGCGACGCTGCGTCGTCCGCCGCCCGCCTCTGCACCGACCTCGCCGGCACCGCGAACCGCCCCGTCGCCGCCCCGGTGACCCTCGGACTGCTCGCCGCCGAGCCGCCCTCACCCTGACCCCCTCTGAGGTAGATCGCTCTCCGTATGCACGGCGATCTACCTCTGAGGACCCGAACCGAGCTCCCCGACCCGATCCGGAGGTTCCCGTGACCGAGAACACCAAGCCCTGGCACGGCGTCACCGTCGCCACCGCCCTGCCCTTCACCTCGCGCGACGGCGACGACCTCGCCGTCGACCTCGACGCGTACGCCGAGCACGTCCGCTGGCTCGCCGCGAACGGCTGCCAGGGCGTCGTCCCGAACGGCTCGCTCGGCGAGTACCAGACGCTGACGACGGACGAGCGGGCCGCCGTCGTCCGCACCGCGGTCGAGGCCGCGCCCGAGGGCTTCTCCGTCATCCCGGGCATCGCCGCCTACGGCGCGCGCGAGTCCCGGCTGTGGGCCGAGCAGGCCAAGGACGCCGGCGCCGACGCCGTCATGCTGCTGCCGCCGAACGCCTACCGCGCCGACGAGCGCGCCGTCCTCGAGCACTACCGCGAGGTCGCCCGGGCCGGCATCCCGGTCGTCGCCTACAACAACCCGATCGACACCAAGGTCGACCTCACGCCGGAGATCCTCGCGGCGCTCCACGGCGAGGGCCTCATCGTCGCGGTCAAGGAGTTCAGCGGCGACACCCGCCGGGCCTACCAGCTCGCCGAGCTCGCGCCGGGTCTCGACCTGCTCGCCGGCTCGGACGACGTGACGTTCGAGCTCGAGGTCGGCGGCGCCGTCGGCTGGATCTCCGGCTACCCCAACGCCTTCCCGGACGCCTGCATGCGGATGTGGAACGCCTTCCGGGCCGGCGACTACGGCACCGGCGTCCCGCTCTACCGCTCGCTGCACCCGCTCCTGCGCTGGGACAGCAAGACCGAGTTCGTCCAGGCGATCAAGCTGAGCATGGACCTCGCCGGCCGCAACGGCGGCGCGTGCCGCCCGCCGCGGGTGCCGCTGTCGCCCGAGCACGACGCGATCGTCCGCACCGCGACCGAGAAGGTCCTCGCCGAGGGCCTGCGATGAGGTCCCGCCGGGTCCTGCACACGGTCGAGTCCCACACCGAGGGGATGCCGACGCGCGTCGTCACCGGCGGCGTCGGCGTCCTGCCCGGGGACACGATGTTCGACCGCAGGCGCTGGTTCATGGCGAACAGCGACGGCCTGCGCAAGCTGCTCATGAACGAGCCGCGCGGGCACGCCGCGATGAGCGGGGCGATCCTGCAGCCGCCGACCCGCCCCGACGCGGACTTCGGCGTCCTCTACATCGAGGTCTCCGGGTGCCTGCCGATGTGCGGGCACGGGACCATCGGTGTGGCAACGGTTCTCGTCGAGACCGGGATGGTCGAGGTCACCGGGCCGACGACGACGATCCGGCTCGACACCCCGGCCGGGCTCGTCGTCGCGACGGTCCACGTCGAGGACGGCGCGGCGAGGGCCGTGACGATCCGGAACGTGCCGTCGTTCCTGCTCCAGCGGGACGCGACCGTCAAGGTCCCCGGTTTCGGCGAGGTCACGTACGACCTGGCCTTCGGCGGCAACTTCTACGCGATCCTGCCGATCGCCGACCTCGGCGTCCCCTTCGAGCGCAGCGAGAAGCAGCGCATCCTCGACGCGGGGCTCGCCGTCATGGACGCCATCAACGAGCAGAACCGGCCCGTCCACCCGGACAACCCCGAGATCGCCGTCTGCCACCACGTGCAGCTCGTCGCCCCGGGATCCACGGCGCAGCGGTCCCGGCACGCGATGGCGATCCACCCGGGCTGGTTCGACCGCAGCCCGTGCGGCACCGGCACGAGCGCCCGGGTCGCCCAGCTCGTCGCCCGCGGCGAGCTCGCGATGGACACCGACTTCGTCAACGAGTCGTTCATCGGCACGCACTTCGTCGGCCGGGCCGTCGAGGCCACGACGGTCGGTGGGGCGGACGGCCGGGCGGGTGGCACGATCGACGCGATCGTCCCGACCATCACCGGGCGCGCCTGGGTCACCGGGACCGCCCAGTACCACCTCGACCCGACCGACCCGTTCCCCGAGGGCTTCGAGCTCTAGCACCACCCCGCCCGACCATGATCGCGACCTCCCGACCCGATGGGCGCTCCGAACCGCCCATCGGGTCCGTGGACGGCGATCGACCCGACAGCAGCGACCCCGCCAGCAGTGAAGAGGGAACGAGATGAGCGTGGTGACCTCGGTGTCGCCGCAGGCCCCCGCCGACGACGTCGTGGAGGTCCCGGAGACGTCCGTCGCGGACGTCGTCAAGGCCGCGGAGGCGGCCCGCGCCGCCCAGCGCGAGTGGTGGCGCGCCCCGGCACCCGCCCGGGCCGCCGCGCTCGGCGCCGCGGCTGCGGCGCTGCGGGCCCGGGCC
>JACRAB010000031.1 GCA_016213575.1 Actinomycetota bacterium | reverse complement strand
GTGCCGGGCTGCAATCGGCCCTTGATCTCCGTCTTGAGCACCTTGCCGACCTTGGACCGCGGCAGGTCCGGCCAGACCTCGACCTGCTTCGGCGCCTTGACGCCGCCGAGCCGCTCGCGGGCGAAGGCCCGCAGGTCGTCGGGGGAGACCTCGGCACCCGGCCGGAGCTGGACGACGGCCGTCACCCGCTCGCCCCACTTCTCGTCGGGCAGCCCGACGACCGCGCAGTCCTGCACGGCGGGGTGCGCCATGAGCGCCTGCTCGACCTCGGTCGAGTACACGTTGAAGCCGCCGGTGATGACCATGTCCTTGGCCCGGTCGACGATGAAGAGATAGTCGTCAGCATCGAGGTAGCCGACGTCGCCGGTGTGGTGCCAGCCGTGCGCCGAGGCCGCGGCGGTCGCCGCCGGGTCGCGGTGGTAGCCCCGCATGACGAGCGAGCCGCGGACGACGATCTCCCCGGTCTCGCCGCGCGGCAGCAGGGCGCCGTCCGGGCCCATGATCGCGACCCGCACGAGCGGCGTCGGGCGGCCGGCGGAGGCGAGGCGCTCGCGGGCGACCGATCCGTCGGGGCGGAAGTGGTCGCGGGGGGCCATCGTCGAGATCATCATCGGCGCCTCCGTCTGGCCGAAGAGCTGGGCCATGACCGGGCCGATCCGGGTGAGCGCCTCCTCGAGCCGTGCGACCGACATCGGGGCCGCCCCGTACCAGAAGCACTGCAGCGACGACAGGTCGGTCGTGTCGAGGCGCTCGTGCGCGAGCACCATGTAGATCAGGGTCGGTGGGAGGAACGTGTGCGTCACTCCGTGCTTCTCGACGAGCCCGAGGAAGCCGCCGACGTCCGGCGCACGCATGACGACGACCTCGCCGCCGAGCGCCGTCACCGGGAAGCACAGGACGCCGGCCGCATGGGTCAGCGGCGCGAGGGCCAGGTACACGGGCGGGCCGTCGAACGGGTAACTCATGAGCGTGAGCGCCGTCATCGTCTCGATGGTGCGGCCGGTGAGCTCGACGCCCTTGGGGCGGCCCGTCGTCCCGCCGGTCCCGACGATCATGACGAGGTCGTCCAGGGCCGGCTCGTCGACCGGGCCGACGCCGTCGCCGAGGGCGAGGAAGTCGCTCCACGACAACGCCTCCGACGACAGCGCGTCGGGCACCTCGCCCTCCAGGCACACGAGCGTCGTCAGCGCCGGCAGGTCGGCGCGGATCGCCGCGACGAGCGGCGCGAACGCCGGCTGGAACAGCAGCACGGTGCAGCCGAACAGGTCGAGCAGCTCGCGGTTCTCGGCCGCCTCGTTGCGCGGGTTGACCGGGCACCAGACCGCGCCGGCACGGCTGATCCCGAAGACGCACGTGAACGACGTCGGGTCGTTCGCCGAGAGGATCGCGACCCGGTCCCCGGGCCGGACACCGCGCGCCACGAGGGCCGCCGCGACGCGGGAGCTCAGCTCCCGCACCGCGGCGTACGAGCGCGACGCGCCGTCCGTCGTGAGGCACGGCCGGTCCGGGCCGAGGTCGGCCCCCTTGTCGAGGTAGTCGACGAGCCGCACTCAGTCCTCCCCGGGCCCGGACCGTGACGACCGGGCCGCGCGCGCCGCCGCGGTCACATCCCCATCCCGCCGTCGACCGGCAGGCCGACGCCGTTGACGAACCGGGCGGCGTCCGACGCGAGGAACACGACGGCGTCCGCCATGTCCGAGACCTCGCCGAGGCGCCCGGACGGCGTGAGCCCGACGACCGCGGTGACCGCCTCCTGCGGCGAGGCGAAGAGGCCGATCTCGGCGACGTCGTTCGCGAGGCCCGCACCCATCGCCGTCGGCACGAGGCCCGGGTAGATGCAGTTGACCCGGACGCCGTACCCGAGCTTGCCGGACTCCATGGCCGCGACCCGGGTCAGCCGGTCTACGCCGGACTTCGTCGCCGAGTACACCGAGATGCCGGGGAAGGCGATCGTCGCGGCGACGGAGGCGACGTTGACGACGACGCCGCCGGAACCGGCCGCACCGCCGGGCCGCATCGCCCGGAACGCGTGCTTGATGCCGAGCGCCGTCCCGAGCAGGTTCACCTCGAGCTGGCGGCGGGCGGCGTCCGCGTCCAGGTCGACGAGCAGGCTGGTGATCTCGATGCCGGCGTTGTTGACGAGGATGTCGAGGCCGCCCAGCCGGGCCACGGCCTCGGCGACCGCGGACTCCCAGTTCGCGTCGTCCGTGACGTCGAGGTGGACGAACGTGTGGCCGTCGCCGAGCCCGGCCGCGACCTTGGCGCCGAGCTCGTCCTGGACGTCGGCGACGGCGACGGTGGCGCCCGCGGCGGCGAGCGCCTGGGCCATCCCCTCGCCGAGGCCCTGGGCGCCGCCGGTGACGAGCGCCCTGCGCCCGCTGAGATCGAGACCAGTCATGGGAGCTCCGTTGCTCTCGGGTCGGGTGGTGGCGCCCATCACACCCGCCGTCCTGACACTCGTCAAGAGGTCTCTTGACGTTCGTCCGGAGAATTCTTGACGACTGTCCAGATCGGGATGCGGCGCCTAGCATGAGCGGCGTGGGAGTGACCGAGGCGCCGCGGCGGCGTGCCGCGCGCCCCGTCGACAAGTTCGACGAGCGGCGCGCCCAGCTCGCCGAGTCCGCGCTGCAGACGCTGGGAACCCTCGGGTACGCCCGGACGAGCCTGCGCGAGATCGCGAACAACTCGCCGTTCAGCCACGGCGTCGTCCACTACTACTTCCAGGACAAGCTCGAGCTCGTCGTCTACAGCGTCCGGTACTACAAGGCCCGGTGCGTGACCCGGTACGACGGTGTCGTCGCCGACTCGACGTCGGCCGCCGAGCTCGTCGACCGGTTCGCCGACCGGCTCGCGGAGACGATCCGCGACGAGGCCCCGATGCACCGGCTCTGGTACGACCTGCGTACCCAGAGCATGTTCGAGGCCTCGCTGCGCGAGGCAGTCACCCAGATCGACGCGACGCTCCAGGACATGATCTGGCGGGTCGTCAGCCGGTACGCCGAGCTCGCCGGCCGGACGCCGTCACTCCCGCCGGCGGTCGCCTACGGGATGCTCGACGGGCTCTTCCAGCAGGCGCTGCTCGCGTACGGCGACGAGCCCGAGCAGACCCTGGCCGCGCTCGCGGCGCAGGTCCACGACGTCATGCCGATGTTCCTCGGCGGCCCGGCTCAGGCCGCTGCGGGAGCCCGACCGACCGTGTAGCGGACCTGTTGGGTCAGCGCCGCGTCACCGTCACCGGTGCGGACGCCGTCCAGGATCGCCGCGGCCTGCTCCCGCAGCCCGGCCCCGGCGTCCGCGGGGACCTGGTCCCACATGGCCCGCTGGCCGTGCGACTGCGACCACGTGACCCAGGCGTCGACGTCCGCGAACCGGACGACGACGTCGGCCTGCGTCGTCGTCACCCGGTCGAGGCCGGCGCCGGCGAGGAGCCCCTCGACGCCGGCGTCGCTCGCGAACGGGCCGGACTCCCCGCTCGTGCGGGCGTCGAGCATCATCGGCGGCAGGTAGGGCGTGAAGAGGTCGTCGAGGCGGCGCCAGGCGTCGTCCCGCCCGGCGAAGGTCGAGATGCCGAGCCGGCCGCCCGGCCGCAGCAGCGCCGCCCACGCGGCGAGGGCCTCGGCCGGCCGCGGCAGGAAGAAGACGACGAGCGAGGCGACGACGGCGTCCGCCTGCCCGGCCGGGAGCGTCGGGGCCGAGGCGTCCATGACGGACAGCTCGACGTTCGTCAGCCCGAGCTCCTCGACGCGCTGCGCCGCGAGCGCGACCATCCGCGGCGACAGGTCCGCGCCGACGACCCGGCCGTCCGGCCCGACGGCGGTCGCGAGCGGCACGAGCGCCGCCCCCCGCCCGCACCCGAGGTCGACGACGTGCTCGCCCGGCTGCGGCGCGACCGCGGCGACTAGGCCCTCGGCGATCGGCACGAACCAGGGGACGCCGACGCTCTCGTAGGTGTGCGCGACCCGGTCGAAGAGGGCGGCGACGCGGGCACTGGGGTTGGGCGGCGTGCTCGGAGGCCCGGGCTTCGGCGTGGTCATCCGCACAGGGTGCACCCTCGCGGGACGTTCCGGGACGGATCAGCCGAATCCCGCGCGGCGCAGCCCCGCGGCGAACGCGGCCCCGAGGATCCTCGCAGGCCGGCGACGTCCGGTCAGGCCGTGAGGAAGTCCGCGACGAGCCGGCCGAACGCCCCGGCGTGCTCGATCTGGGTCCAGTGCCCGCAGCGGCCGAACAGGTGCACCTGGCTGTCGTCGATCCACTCGTGCAGGGTCAGCGACGTGCTCGGCGGGATGACCTTGTCGTCCCGGCCGTGGACGAGCAGCGTCGGGTGCCGGATGCCCCGGACGTCGGCCTCGGGGTGCGCCATCGCGTCGACCCAGCGCTGCCGCGGGGCCGGGAACATCGCGGCGAACTTCTCCTGGACGCCGGGGCGGATGCTCGCCTCGTAGCGCATCCGGACGAGGTCGTCGGTGACGAGGGCCGGGTCGTACGCGAAGGTCTCGCGCATGAGGGTGCTCATCGTCGCGACGGACGGCTCGTACCCCCAGACCGCGTCGAGGCCGGCGGTGAGCTCGAACGGCACCCCGACGCTGCCCATGAGGACGATCCGGTCGACCCGCTGCGGGTGCGCGATCGCCAGCGCCAGGGCCATCGAGCCGCCGAACGAGTTGCCGACGACGCTGACCCGCTCGACCCCGAGCGCGTCGAGGAACGCGACGATCTGCTCGAGCCACGCCTGCCGGGTGTACTCGACGTCGTCCGGCACCTCGGTGAACCCGAAGCCGGCGAGGTCCGGTGCGAGGATCCGGAACCGCGGCGACAGGTCCCGGATCGTCAGCCGCCAGTTCGCGAACGCGCTGACCCCCGGGCCCGAGCCGTGCAGCAGGAGCAGCGGCGGGCCGTCCCCGACGTCGTGGTAGTTGGTCCGCAGCCTGCCGGTCACGACGGACCGGCCGATCTCGGGGTTCGGCTGCATGGCGTTCCTCTCGCGCAGGGGTGCACCGGCAGGCCCAGTCTCGCGGCGCCGCGGACGGCGGTCGGCGACCGTTCCGCCCCGCCGAACCCGGACGTCGGCCGGCCGGTCACCGGACCGCCGGGAACCCGTCACCCGCGGGGCCCCTCGAACCGCGCGGGCACGCGTACTCTGGAGGCAGCGCTGCACGGCGTCCGGGGCTCCCAACCGTGAGCCCGACCTGCCGGCGGCGCGACGAGAGGTGGTCCCACGTGGATCCCGTGGTAGCACCCGGCCAGCGGCACCAGTACCTGACGACCTCCCAGTACCAGCTCGACGAGCGCCAGCTCCTCCTGCGCGGCGGCACCCGCGACGGCCTGCGCTGGCACGCGACCGTGGCCGTCGGCCAGCGCGTGGTCTGCGGCGAGGGCGAGTGGGCCGTCGACGGCCTGTACGTCGTCACGGCCGAAGAGGTCGACGACGTGGACGGTGTCCACCGCAACGTGGCGGTCCCCGCCTTCGCCTAGCGCGGCCGGGCCCCACCACCGCACGACCACCACCGCACGACCCCACCATCACCGTCGCCGGCACCCGTCGGGTGCGACCGGCAGACGTCCCCTGCGGCCCGTCCGCAGCCCGCACGACCCGCGCACGTCAGCAGACGAGGCACCCCGTGAACATCACCCCGCTCGACACCTCCCCTGATGCCCTCTTCACCCTGACCGGCGGTGTCGGCGCGGACGAGGTCCCGGCCCTGCGCCGCGCCCTCGTGAGCGCCGTCGAGCGGATGCCGTCGCCGGTCCTCGTCGACGCCCGCGGCGTCACCGCCTTCCCCGACGCCGCCATGGAGGCGCTCGTCGTCGCCCGCTCGCGGGCCAAGTTCCTCCGCAAGGTGCTCGTCGTCGTCGACGGCGACCCGGGCATCGTGCACGCGGCGCTCGTGCGCACCGGCCTGGTCTTCCGGATCCCGGTCTTCGCCGACGAGGAGACGGCGCGCGCCGTCCTCGCCGCCGAGGTCAGCCGCCGCGAGCACCTCAGCCTCGCCGCCCCGCGCGCCGAGGCCGACGGTCACCACGAGTCGGCCGAGCTCAACCTCGCCAACCCGCACCGCCGCGTCGTCGCCTGACGCCGAGATCCGCCGTCGTCGACCGGATCCCGGGTCCGCACCCCGGATCCGGTCGATGACCGGGGATCACGGGGCGGCGGCCGCCGCGAGCAGGCGCAGCCCGATCTGGCGGGCGGCCCGGGCCACCTCGGTGCCGCGCACCACGTGGAACGGCACCGGCAGCACCGCGAGCTGCTCGGCGTACCAGACCGGGTTGCTCGTGCTGCCGACGAGGCGCGTCGTCCCCTCCTCGCCGGGCTCGAGCCGGCCGAGCGTCGGGGGCAGCCGGCCGACGACGTCGGTGAACGCCGCGTCGATGACGACCTCGACCTCGTACTCCCACCCGGAGGCGAGGTTCTCCTCGAGCAGGCGCACCGGGTCGAGGTCCGCGGGCGGAACGAACGTCCGTTCCAGCACCTCGACCGCGCGCACCCGGTCCACCCGGTAGGCCCGGACGGCGTCCGAGGCGTGCGCGTGGCACAGCAGGTACCAGCGGCCGTGCCGGACGACGACCGCCCACGGGTCGGCCTCCGTCGACCACTGCGTGCCGGCGCCCGAGCGGTAGGTGATCCGGACGACGCGGTGCTCCTCGCACGCCTGGACCAGGGTGCCGGTCGTCGCGGCGTCCGGCCGGACCGCCGCCCGGTCGGGGGCGGCGGCGGTGATCCGCCGCACCGCCTCGGCCTGGGCGGCGACCGGCCCCGGCATCGCCCGCATGAGCTTGCCGAGCGCGCTGCCGACGGGGTCGGTCGGGTCGCCCGCGTCGTGGTGCCCGTCGAGCACCGCCATGACGATGCCGAGGGCCTCGCCGGCGGTGAAGAGCAGCGGCGGCAGCCGGAGCCCGCGGCCGACCCGGTAGCCGCCGTAGCGGCCCCGCGACGCGTCGATCGGGATGCCGGCCTCGCGCAGGATCCCGACGTACCGGCGGGCGGCCCGGTCGGAGACGCCGAGCTTCTCGGCGAGCCGGTCCGCGGTGATGCCCGGGGTGTTCTGGATGAGCTCGAGGGCCAGCAGTGCCCGGGATGTCGGGTTCGCGGCCTCGGACTCCATGGTTCGAGACTAATCCGGAACCATAACGTCCGGTATCCCTCCTAGCGTCGGGCCCGTGACAGAGACCAGGGACACGTCCCCGAACAGCCTGAGCACGACGATCCGCGAGCCGGGCATGGCCGCCGGCGAGGTCGAGATGGCCCTCTTCGCGCTGGAGCGCTCGCGGGCCCAGTTCGCCTGGAAGGCCGGCGGTCTCGACGCCGCAGGCCTGGCCCGCTCGTGCCCGCCGTCGACGCTGACCCTCGGCGGCCTGCTCAAGCACCTCGCCTTCGTCGAGGACCTGTCCCGGCACCGGATCACCGGGGAGTCGCCGGGGCAGCCCTGGGAGAGCGTCGACTGGGAGACCGTGGGCCCGCAGTGGCCGTTCACGTCGGCCGCCGACGACTCCCCGGCCGAGCTGTACGCGCTGTGGCAGGCTGCCGCCGACAGGATGACCGCCGTCCTCGCCGGACTGCCCGCGGACGGCGGCCTGGACCGGCCGCTGGCCTGGACGTCGGCCGACGGCCGGACGCCGAACGTGCGCCGGCTGCTCACCGACCTGCACGACGAGTACGCCCGGCACGTCGGCCACGCGGACCTGCTCCGCGAGGCGGTCGACGGGCTCGTCGGAGAGGACCCGCCCCAGCCGTGACGCCCCCCGACGACGGGCCCGTCGACGACGACCGGCTCCGCGTCGTCCCCGCGAACGAGGCCTCCTGGGACGACCTCGAGGCGATCTTCGGGACGACGGACGCCGGCCACTGCCGCTGCCAGCGCTTCAAGGTGCGCGGCTGGATGTGGCGCGACACGACGCTGCCGGAGCGCCGGGACGCGCAGCGCGACCAGACCGGCTGCGACGACCCGGACGCGCCCTCGACGAGCGGCCTCGTCGCCTACCTCGACGGCGAGCCGGTCGGCTGGGTCGCCGTCGAGCCGCGGACGGCGTACCCGAACCTGCTCGGCCGGCGCACCGTGTGGGCCGGCCGCCAGGAGGACAAGGACGACGACGGCGTCTGGGCGGCGACGTGCTTCGTCGTCCGTAAGGGCTACCGCGGCCGCGGCCTGACGTACCCGCTCGCCCGGGCCGCCCTCGCGCACGCGCGGGCCTGCGGTGCCCGGGCCGTCGAGGGCTACGGCATCCTCACGCCGCCCGGCAAGGAGATCACCTGGGGCGAGGTGCACGTCGGGGCGGTCCAGGTCTTCGAGGAGGCCGGGTTCGCGCCGGTGAGCCGGCCGAGCGTGCGCCGGGTCGTCCTGCGGGCGGAGCCCGACGGCCCGTGCGGGGCCCCGCCGCAGGACTGACCGGCGTCAGGCCCGGAAGCCGTTCTTGCTCACGAAGAGCGCGGCCTGGGTGCGGTCGGAGGCACCGATCTGGCGGTAGATGTCGGTGAGGTACGTCTTCACCGTCGCCTCGGTGATGCCCAGCCGGACGGCGATCGCCCGGTTCGTCATGCCGGTCCCGAGCAGCTCGAGCACCTCGCGCTCGCGCGGCGTGAGCGAGGCGCCGGGTTTCTCGACGCGGTCCTGGTCGATGAACGAGCGCGCGGCCCGGGGGTCGATCGGGGACTCGCCGCGGGCGACGGAGCGGATCGCCCGGACGAGCTCGTCGGGCTGGGCGTCCTTGAGGCAGTAGCCGAGCGCACCGGCCTCGATCGCGGACCGCACCCGGTCGCCGTCGGAGAAGCTCGTGAGCACGAGCACGCGGGCCCCGGGGTCGGCCTCGACGATCCGCCGGGTCGCCTCGATGCCGTCGACGTTCGGCATGACGAGGTCCATGAGGATGACGTCCGGGGCGAGCGCTGCCGCCGCGTCCACGCCCTCGGCGCCGTCCGCGGCCTCGCCGACCACCTCGACGCCCTCGTAGCCTGACAGCAGCCGGGTCAGACCCTTGCGCACGACCGCGTGGTCGTCGCAGAGGAGCAGCCGGACCGTGCCGTCGGAGGTCATGGCGCCAGTGTTGCCGGTCCGGGCCGCGGGGGACAGGGCCGAGCGGACGTCCATGGCCCCCCGCGCAGGTCGTAGGACTGATGTCCAGGAGCGCCACCCACCCCCCGCGTGCAAACCTGCGAGGTCAGGCCAGGAACAAGACCCCCGAGGAGCCAGGATGACGGCGAACGTCGCTGGCCGGAGCACCGTTCGACCGTTGCTGCGCAGGAGCGCGGCCGCCCTCTCGTGCGCCGGTCTCGTCATGACGGGCTCCGCGCTGTCCGCGTCGGCGGCCAGCGGCACCTCGGGCAGCACCGACCTCGGCCCGTCGTCCGAGTCCCGGGTGCTCGTCGTCGAGAAGAACCCTGCCTCGTACGCCGCCGAGAACCTCGTCATCGCGCTCGGCGGCCGGGTCAAGAAGCAGCTGCCCGCGCAGGGCGGCTTCGAGGCCCGGCTGCCCCCCGGCACCCTGATCCCCGTGCGGGAGTCCCCGCTCGTGCTCCGCACCGAGCGGCTCGAGCAGGACCCGGTCACCGGCGTCAGCGCCTGCCCGTCGACCGACCCCTCGTGCTTCGACGCCCTCCCCGAGACCGAGATCTGGCAGCAGGCCATCGGTCTGGACCAGGTGCCGAACAAGAACCGCGGCGGCGGCGTCACCGTCGCGGTCCTCGACACCGGGGTCACGCCCTCCGCGGACCTCGGCGAGCGGCTCGTCGCCCGGGTCGACCTCACCGCCGAGCACGACGGCCTCGACCACTTCGGCCACGGCACGCACATGATCGGCCTCGTGGCCGGTGACGGCGCGCAGTCCCTCGAGCGGTACGCCGGCGCGGCCGAGCAGGCCGACGTCGTGTCGGTCAAGGTCGCCGGCTGGGACGGCGCGACCGACGTCTCGACGATCGTCGCCGGCCTGCACTGGGTCGTCGCGCACCGCGACACGTACGGCATCCGCGTCGTCAACCTCTCCTTCGGCACCGACGCGGCCGGGCCCACGGGCGCCGACCCGCTGGCCGCCGCCGTCGAGCAGGCCTGGCGCGCCGGGATCGTCGTCGTCATGTCGGCGGGCAACGCCGGTGCGGCGTCCTCGATCACCAAGCCCGGCGACGACCCGTTCGCCATCACCGTCGGAGCGGCCGACATCGCGGGCACGGCGCAGCCGGCGGACGACGTCGTCGCGGCCTTCTCCAGCCGCGGCCCGACGGCGGGCGGGGCGGACAAGCCCGACCTGCTCGCCCCCGGCGTCGCCCTCGTCGGCCTGCGCGCCCCCGGCAGCACCATCGACACGTTCCGCCCCGCGGCCCGGGTCGGCGTCGACTACTTCCGCGGCGCGGGCACCTCGCAGGCCTCGGCGATCGTCACCGGCGTCGTCGCCCGGATGGTCGCCGCGAACCCGGCGCTCACGCCGGACCAGGTCAAGGGCGTCCTGCTCGCCACCACCGACCGGACCCTCGCGGGAGCGGCCGGCGGCGGCGCGGGCCTCGTCGACGCCGCGCAGGCCGTCGCGCTCGCGACGTCCGCCGGGCCGCTCCCCGTGGCGAACACCGCTGCCGTCGCCTCGACCGGGACCGGGCCGCTCGACGCGACCCGGGGCACCCACCCGGTCTACGCCGACGTCGACGGGGACGGCGTCCCGACGCTGCTCGTCGGTGAGGTCGACGCGCTCGGCACCCCGTGGACGGCGGCCGCGGTGACGACGCCGTGGAGCCCCGCGACCTGGGCCGCGAGCCCGTGGTCGGCGGCGACCGCGGAGATCGCCGGCTCGGCCCCGGCCCCGGCCTGGACCGGCCCGCGGGTCCCGCAGCTCACCTGGGAGCCCGACTACTACGGCGCGCCCGGCTGGCTCGAGGCCGGCTGGGACGGCCGCTACTGGGGCGGTCGCTACTGGGGCGGTCGCTACTGGGGCACGGGGATGTGGCAGTAGGTGACCGAACCCTCCGCCCCGACGACCGGGATCCCGCCCGCCGCACGCGTCTTCATCGCCGCGGTGTCGGTGCTCGGCGTGCTCGCGGTCGCCCTCGCGGTGACTCGTGCCGGTGACCTGACGTCCGGCGACCTCCTCGCCGTCGTCCTGGTCGCCGCGGCGGTCGTCGTCGCCGACCGGTTCACGTTCCAGCTCCCGCACGGTGACGAGACCGAGCACGTCATGCTCTCCGACGCCGTGTGGACGACGGCGCTGCTGCTCACCGTGCCGGGCGTGCCGACGCTCGGTGCCGTGCTCGGCACCGCCGCGTGGCAGGTGGCCGCCCGGTGGCCGCTGCGCAAGATCGCCTTCAACGTCGGGCAGGTCGCCATCGCCCTGACCGTCGCCGAGGCCGTCTTCGGTCTCGGCGGCACGGGCCGGGACCCGCTCGACCCGGTCACCTGGGCGTTCGGCGCAGGGGCGATGGCCCTCGCCTCGGTCCTCAACGTCGGCCTCGTCGGCGTCGTCATCTCGCTCGTCCAGGCCGAGCCGCTGCGCGTCGTCCTCTTCGGGCCGTGGCGCCTGACGAACATCCAGTGGGTCGGCAACGTCTCGGTCGGGCTGCTCGCCGCGGTGCTGTGGAACGTCAGCCCGTACGGCGTCGTCCTGCTCGCGCTGCCGATCGTCCTGCTCTCGCTCGCCTACCGGGACTGGGTGCGCAGCACCATCGAGGCGAACCAGATGGAGCAGATGATGAAGGGGGCCGAGGCGATCGCGCGCGAGCGCGCCTTCGAGGCCAGGCTCCCCGTCGGCGAGGGCGGCGGCCGGCTGCCGGAGCTCGCCGTCGCGCTCAACCACATGCTCGACCAGCTCGAGCTCGCGCTCCACCGGCAGCGCCAGCTCATGGCGGACGTCGCCGGCCGGCTCCGCCGCCCGATCGGTGCGATCTCCAGCGCCGTCGACCGCCGCCAGCAGAACGGCGCGGGCCACAACGGCACCGCGCACGCCACGGGCGAGATCAGCGAGGAGACCCGGGCGGACCTGCGGCTCGTCAGCCGCATCCTCGACGACATGGCCGACATCGGGCGCTCCCAGACCCCCGGCTACGTCGACCGCAAGGAGGTCCCGCTCGCCGAGCTCGTCGCGAACGTCGCGACGAAGGCGGAGCCGTTCCTCGGCGGGCGGCTGCACGCCACCGCGCCGGAGACCGCGACGGTCGCCGCGCTCGACCAGGACCGGATGGAGGAGGCGCTGCTGCGCCTGCTGCAGAACACCGCCGACCACGGCTCCGGGGCGCGCCCGGTGAACTTCCGCGCCGTCGAGGAGGACCGGTCGATCCTCTTCGAGGTCGTCGACGAGGGCGGCGGGGTCCCGGCCGGCCACGAGGAGATCATCTTCGAGCCCTTCTACCGGGCGGACGCGCGCCGGGACGGGGGCGGCCTCGGGCTCGCGCTCGTCCGGACCGTCGCCGAGGCGCACGGCGGGTCGGCGGGGATCGTCAACCGGCCCGGCGCCGGTGTGACCTTCTGGGTGCGGGTCCCGCGATGAGGCTGCCCGGCTTCGTCGGGGGCCGGCCCACCGGACGCGCGCTGGCCGCCGTCCAGTTCGTCATCTCGGCCTCCGCCCTGCTGCTCGTCATCACGACGGCCGGCCTGTTCGTCCTCCAGCGGGTCGCCCGCGACGAGGCGCTGCGCGACGCGACCGAGCTGACCCGGGTCGTCACCGACGTCGCGATCCGGCCGCACGTGAGCCGGGCGCTGCTCGACGGCGACCCGGCCGAGCTCGCCGCCCTGGAGGCGGCCGAGGGTGCCGTCCTCGGGGACGTCATCGTCCGGGTCAAGCTGTGGGCGCCCGACGGGCGGATCGTCTGGTCCGACGAGAACCGGCTCATCGGCACCGCCCCCGGGGCGTCGTCCGACATCGTCGAGGTCGCGCGCACCGGCGTCGCGGACGCCGAGTTCGCCGACCCCACCGCCGACGAGCACACGTTCGAGCAGGGCCAGGGCGAGCTCCTCGAGGTGTACGTGCCGGTCGTCGCCGCCGACGGCACCCGGCTCGTCGCCGAGACCTACCAGACGAGCGGCCGGGTCGCCGCGGCCACGCACGCCATCTGGTGGTCCTACCTGCCGGTCATGCTCATCGCCCTCGTCGCGCTCGCGCTCGCCCAGATGCCCCTCGCGCTGTGGTGGGGCCGCCGGTCCCGGGCCGAGGCCGAGGAGCGCGTCGAGCTGCTCGCCCGCGCCGAGCTCGCGCGGCAGGACGAGCGGAGCAGGATCGCGTCCGACCTCCACGACACCGTCGTCCAGGACCTCGCCGGGATGGCCTTCGACCTCGCCGCGACCGCGAGCAGCGTGCACCGCCGCTCGACCGAGGAGCTCGCGACGACGCTGCGCGAGGGGGCGGAGACCTCGCGGTCGAGCATCGCCCAGCTCCGGGCCATGCTCATCAAGCTGCACCCCGGGGACGCGCCGCCGATCGACCTGGCCCGGGAGCTGCCCGAGCTCGCGGCCGACCTCAAGGGCCGCGGGGTGCGGGTGGACGTCGACATCGACCCGGTGTCGCTCGACCACGAGCTCAGGGCGCTGCTCTTCCGCGCCGCCCAGGAGGGCGTGCGCAACGTGGCCCGGCACGCGGCCGCCACCCGGGCGACGATCTCGCTCACCGCCCGGGACGGCGTCGCGACGCTGCTCATCGAGGACGACGGCCAGGGCATGTCCTCGCGCGACCTCGTCAAGCAGCGCGCCGCGGGCCACGTCGGGCTCACACTGCTCGCGGACCGGGTGCGGGCGCAGCAGGGCGAGCTGACGATCTCCTCCGAGCCCGGCCGCGGCACCCGGCTCGTCGTGTGGCTGCCGCTCGAGGCCCGCAAGGCCGGCTGAGTCAGCGCCGCGCCGGGAGCTCCGGTGACGCGGGACCGGCTACGGGCTCAGGGCTGCTGCGCCGCCAGGCCCGGGACCGGCTTGCCGTCGAGCCGCTCGAGCAGCCGGACGACGACCTCGGCACCGGCCTCCTTGCCGATCGCCTTCCGCAGCGGCGCGGCGACGGGCAGCTTGTGCCGCCCGTCGCCGAGCGCCATGAAGGAGCTGCGGAAGGGCTCGCCGTCGACGGTGCCGGACACCTTGACGAGCCCGCGGGTGCCGAAGAACTCGGCCGAACCCGGCATGACGACGTAGGTGTGGCCGCCGGGGGCGGCGGACTTCTCCAGGGTGGCGCGGAAGGTGTGGTCCATGCGGGTGGGACCCGGCGCCGGGCGCGGACTCATCGCACCATGGTGCGTCACGCCCGTCGTGGCCGGGTCGTCGCGCGGTCAGCCGTCGTGCCGTACCGGCATGAGGATGCTCAGGGCACCCGGCCGGCCCGGGCTCGTCAGGGCGAGCGGGGTGTGCGGGTCGTCGACGCCGAGGACGAGCTGGTCGCCGTCGAGGGCGTCGACCGCCTCGAGGAGGAACTCCCGGTTCACCGCGACGCCGTGGGCGGCGTCCTCGGGGGCGAGCCACACGAGCCCGTCGCCGGACACCTGGAAGGCGCACGTCTCGAACGTCGCGCCGTCGTCGCGGCGGCGGGTCGCCGTCCGGGCGGCGTGCGCACCGTCCCGGAGGGCGGTCGCGTCGAGGGTCACGACGGTCGTGCGGTCGGGCCGGACGAGGCGCTCCCACTGCGGGTACGCCTCGCCGAGGACGGCGCTCGTCAGCGTGCGGCCGGCGACGCCGACGGTGACGCCCCGGCCGAGGACGACCAGCGCGTCGGTCGCGCCCGCCGCGCAGGCCGCGACGACGTCGTCCGCGAACGCGGCGGGCACGAGGGCCGAGCCGTCGGCCGGGCCGGCCCGGTCGCCGTCCGGCCGCACCACCGGCACCGTCGTCACGGCCAGCCGGTAGCGGTCGGTCGCGCCGACCCGCAGGGCCGCGCCGGCCACGTCGAGGAGGACGCCGGTGATCGCCGGGAGCGCCGGGTCGGTGCCGGCGGCGAACCGGACGCCGCGCAGGGCGTCCGCGAGGTCGGCTGCGGGCAGGGTGAGGGTCAGGTCGTTCGAGGTGCTCCGGGATGTCATCGCGGTCTCCTGGTCGTCGAGGTCGTCCCGGAGCTGTTCCAGGACGGCGGAGAGCTCGCGCCGGGCCAGGTCGAGGCCGGTCTCGAGCCGGTGCAGATGGGCGCCGAGCACCGCGCCGACGACGGCCCGGTCGGGCGGGTGCGCGAGCACCCGACCGACGTCGGCGAGCGGCAGCCCGACCCGGCGCAGCCGCGCGACGAGCCGGCCGGCCGCGACCTGCTCGTCCGCGTACCGCCGGTACCCGGACCGCGGGTCCACGTGCGCCGGGGCGAGCAGCCCCTCGCGGTCGTAGAACCGCAGCGCGCCCACCGACAGCCCGGTCGCCCTGGCCATCTCGCCGATCCCGTACGTGCTCTCCACCTGCCCGACCCTCGTGTCTCGACCTGGTCGAGAGTCAACCGCGGACCGCCGACAGGTCCGGGTCCGGTGGCCGGCGGTGGAGCGGCACCACGCGGCGCGACCCGTCGGTGCGGGGCGCCGTTGAGCGACACGTTGAGCGACAAAAGGGTCGACATAGGGATAGTTCAAATCTTCGATAACGATATCGATAACGATTGACATGCGTGTCTCGGGAGGAAACACTCCTATCGCTCACAGATCGCCTGGCCCCGCGGTTCGTGCGCAGCGACCGGTTCGTCGCCAGCGACAGGCGACCGGCCGCGCGTCGGCGCCGGCAGTGGCGCCGCCGTCTCCCCTTCGACGAGGCAGGGAGCAGTTCTCATGACGACGACCCGACTGAACAGGCACGCGGTGCGTGCCACGCGCAGGCGCACCAGGAGCCTCACGGCCGGGGCGGTGGCCACCCTCGCGGTCACCGCCGTCCTGGCCATGCAGCTGCCCGCCAGCGCCGCCACCACCCTCGGAGCCTCCGCGGCGGAGAGGGGCCGGTACTTCGGGACGGCCATCGCGGCGAGCAAGCTCAACGACGCCACCTACACCTCGATCGCGAACCGTGAGTTCTCCATGATCACGGCCGAGAACGAGATGAAGATGGACGCCACCGAGCCGAACCAGAACCAGTTCACCTACACCAACGGCGACCGGATCCTGAACTGGGCCCGCTCCAACGGCAAGCGGGTGCGCGGCCACGCCCTGGCCTGGCACTCCCAGCAGCCCGGCTGGATGCAGAACATGTCCGGCACCGCGCTGCGCAACGCGATGCTCAACCACGTCACCCGGGTCGCCACCCACTACCGCGGCCAGATCTACGCCTGGGACGTCGTCAACGAGGCCTACGCCGACGGCAGCAGCGGCGCCCGCCGCGACTCCAACCTCCAGCGCACCGGCAACGACTGGATCGAGGCCGCGTTCCGCGCCGC
>JACRAB010000093.1 GCA_016213575.1 Actinomycetota bacterium | reverse complement strand
CGCGTCCTCGTCGGCGACGCCCTCCTGGGCGCCACCCCGCTGCTGCCCGCGGCCGGCCCCGGCGGCCTTGCCTGGCACGCGGCGTTCCCCGCGGTGCTCGCCGACCCGGCCGCGGCCGCCGACCCGCTCACCGGGTGGCGCGGCGGGTTCGCCGCGGTCGTCGCGAACCCGCCGGGGGAGCGGCTCAAGGTGACCCGCAAGGACTGGCAGCACCGGCCGCCGACAGCGCTGCGGGCCGACCGGGCGGCGTCCGCGCGCGGGCTGCGGGAGGCGGGCCGGCACCCGCTCACCGGGGCCGGGGAGATCAACGCCTACCTGCCGTTCCTCGAGACGTGCTGGCGGCTGCTCGCGCCGCACGGCCGGGCCGGGGTCGTCGTGCCGGCCGGGGTCGCCGCGGACCGGTCGGCGTCCCGGCTGCTCGGTGCGTTGCTCGACGCGGGCGCGCTCGAACGGCTGCACCTGCTCGACCAGGCCGCTCCCGTCTTCGAGGACGTGAGCAGCCGGGTCGGCGTCGCCGTCGTCGTCCTGCGGTCGGGCGCGTGCGGGCCGGACGGCGCCGGCCGGGGCGAGGCGGCGCCGGGGCCGCCGGAGCGGCCGCCCGCCGAGGTCGTCGTCGGGCTCGTCGATCCCGCGCAGCCCGCCGGGGAGCAGGCCTGGGCGCTCGGCGCCGACGTCCCCTGGCTCGTCAACCCGAACACCGGGACGCCGCCGCTGTGCACGTCCGCGCGGGACGCCGCCCTCGTGACCGCCGCGCACCGCCGGTTCCCGGTGCTGCTGCGCCGGGGCGCCGACGGCGGCGTCGTCGACAGCCCGTGGCAGGCCCGGCTCGTGACCTCGATGCACATGACCCGGGACGCCCGCTGGTTCTCGACCGCCCCCGGCCCGGGGCTCGTGCCGCTGTGGGAGGCCAAGCACGCCGGGCTGCTCGACCACCGCGGCGGCGGCCGGGCCGCGCACCGGTACTGGGTGCCCCGCGACCTCGTCGAGGAGCGGTTCGGGGCCCTTGCCGGGCGCGGCTGGCTCGCGGGCTACCGCAACGTCACGACGACGGACTCGCCGCGCACGCTCATCCCGACAGCGCTCCCCGTCGCCGGGGTCGGCAACTCGCTGCCGCTGCTCGACGCGCCCCGGCTGCCGCTGCTGCTCGCGGCGCTCGCGAGCCTGCCGGTCGACCACCTCGTCCGGCAGAAGCACGCCGGCGCGAACCTCAACTTCTTCAAGCTCGAGCAGGTCGCGCTGCCGCCCCCGGCCGCCTACGACGTCCCCGCGCCGTGGCAGCCCGGGACGACGCTCGCCGCCTGGGTGCTCGGCCGGTTCGCCGCCGCGCACGCCTGGGACGACGACCTGTCCGGCCTCGCCGCCGAGCTCGGCGCGGACGGCGTTCCGGTGCCGGCCTGGCGCGACCGCGGCGCGGACCGCGCCGTCGCCGACCGGGCCGCCGCGCTCGCCGACCTCGACGCCGCCCACGCGCTGCTGCTCGGCTGGTCCCGCGGCGACCTCGAGCACGTGCTGTCGACGTTCACCGCACTGCGCACCAAGGAGGTCGCCGCCACGGGTGCGTTCGGGACCGCGGACCGGGCGCTCGCCGCGTACGACCGGCTGGCCGGCTGACCGGGAGCGCCCTCGCCAGAGGTGTGCCTAGGGTGGGCGCATGACGACCGACGCGGTGCAGAAGGCCCAGTTCGGGGCGGAGACGGCCAAGGACGGCGCGTTCGTCCGGCAGGGCAACCGGTTCACCGACCGGATCACCCGGGACAGCGGCTCCGCGCCGGGCGAGGGTCCGGACGCGCAGGGCCGCTGGCCCGTCGAGGCCGGCCGCTACCGGCTCGTCGTCTCGCTCGCCTGCCCGTGGGCGCACCGGTCGGTCGTCGTGCGGCGGCTCCTCGGCCTCGACGACGCGATCTCGCTCGCCGTCGTCGACCCGTACCGCGACGACAGCGGCTGGGCGTTCACCCTCGACCCTGACGGCCGGGACCCGGTGCTCGGCGTGACCCACCTGGCGCAGGTCTACGCGCGGACCGACCCGGCGTATACCGGCCGGGTCACGGTGCCCGCGGTCGTCGACACCGTCACGGGGCTCGTCGTGACGAACGACTACCCGCAGATCACCCTCGACCTGTCGACCGAGTGGGTCGACCACCACGCCCCCGGTGCGCCGCGGCTGCTGCCCGACGACCCGGCCGCCCGGGCGGAGATGGACGCACTGATCGAGGTGGTGTTCCGCGAGGTGAACAACGGCGTCTACCGGTGCGGTTTCGCGACGACCCAGGAGGCGTACGAGGCGGCCTTCGCGACGCTGTTCGCCCGGCTCGACGCGCTGTCGGAGCACCTGGAGACCCGGCGCTACCTCATGGGGGACGCCGTCACCGAGGCCGACGTCCGGCTCTTCACGACGCTCGTCCGCTTCGACGCCGCCTACCACGGCCACTTCAAGTGCAACCGGAGCAAGCTCACCGAGATGCCGGTGCTCTGGGCCTACGCGCGGGACCTGTTCCAGCACAAGGGGTTCGGCGAGACCGTCGACTTCGGCCACATCAAGCGGCACTACTACGCGACGCACCCGATGATCAACCCGACCCGGATCGTCCCGGTCGGCCCGGACCTCAGCGGCTGGACGACGCCGCACGGCCGCGAGGCGCTCACGTCCTCCTGACGAGCCGGCCCCGGCCGGCGACGGCGACGACGGCGGTGAGCGCCGCCGCGACCGTCGCCCAGGCCAGCGATCCGGCCGCGCCGGAGCGGTCCGCGACCGCACCGCCTGCCGCCGCACCGACCGCGGCACCGGCGAAGATCGTCACGTTGAGCCAGGTGTAGGCCTCGGTCGTCGCGGTGGCCGGGACGACGTCCGGCACGAGCGCGTTGCCGGTGATGATCGTCGGGGCGTTCGCCGCCCCGGCCACGACGAGGGCCGCCGTGACGGCCACGAGGGCCGTCGTCCCCGAGGTCGTCGCACCGGCGACCGCGACGGCCAGGGCCCCGGCGGCGAGCGCGACCGCGGAGACCGCGAGCCGCCGCGCCGGTGCCGTCGTCCAGGCGCGGGCGCCGTAGACGACGCCGGAGACGAGGCTGCCGAGCGTCCACAGCCCGAGGACGAGCCCGGCGGCGCCCGGCCGGCCGGCGTCGTCCGCGAGCGCGACGACACCGACCTCGACGAACCCGAAGCACGCACCCATCGCCGTGAACGCGGCGACGAGCACGACGAGGCCGGGGGAGCGCAGCGCCGGCGGGTGCGCGGCGCCGTCCGTGCGCGGCGGGTGCGGCGCGGGCTCGGTGCTGCGCTGCGCGAGGAAGAGCGCGGAGCCGACGACGGTCGTGCCGGCCGCGGCGAGCAGCGCCCCCGGCGGCCCGAGCAGCGCGACGCACCCGGCGACGAGCAGCGGCCCGGTGACGAAGATGCCCTCCTCGATGACCGCCTCGAGCGCGAGCGCGGTCTCCAGCCGCGGGTCGCCGTCGAGCAGGCGGCCCCAGCGGGCCCGGGCGAGCGCGCCGACCTGCGGTGCCGTCGCACCGACGAGGGTGGCGACCGCGACGAGGACGCCGCCCGCGGCACCGGCCCGGGTCGCGACGACGAGGGCGACGAGCAGGCCCGCGTTGACGAGCGCCTGCGGGCCGAGGACGCGGGTCTGCCCGAGCCGGTCGACGAGGCGGCCGAGCGGCGGGGAGCCCGCGGCCTGGCCGAGCGCGGTGGCGCCGGAGACGAGGCCGGCCAGGGTGAACGACCGCCCCGAGGTCGAGACGAGGAGCAGGGCGCCGAGGCTGATCATCGCCATCGGCAGCCGGGCGAGCGTCGCCGCCGCGCAGAACGCGGCGGCCCCGGGGACGCGCAGGACGTCGAGGTAGGGGTTCGTGCTGCCGGTCCGGTCCGGTGCGGTCACGTGACGTCGCCGTCG
>JACRAB010000097.1 GCA_016213575.1 Actinomycetota bacterium | reverse complement strand
CTCGTCGAGGCGCCGGTCCTCGCGAGCGTCTGGCGGGTCGACGTCCGGCCGGGCGACGTCGTCGAGGCCGGTGCGCCGCTGCTCGCCCTCGAGGCGATGAAGCTCGAGACCGTCGTCGCCGCACCGGTTCCCGGCGTCGTCACCGCCGTCGTCGTGACCCCCGGCAGCCAGGTCGGTGCCGGCAGCCCGCTCGTCGTCCTGGCCCCGGCGGGTGCCGCGTGAGCGCCGCGGGGACGACGGCCGTCGAGCGGGTCCGCGCCGCCTACGCGCGTCTGGCCGCTGCCGACCGCCCGGAGGTCTGGATCAGCCTGCGCCCGCAGCCGGACGCGGAGGCGGACGCTGCCGCCGTCGACGCCCGGGTCGCCGCGGGCGAGGACCTGCCGCTCGCGGGCCGCACCCTCGCGGTGAAGAACAACATCGACGTCGCCGGGATCCCGACGACCGCCGCCTGCCCGGACTTCGCCTTCACCCCGGCCGCGGACGCCCCCGCCGTCGCCCGGCTGCGGGCCGCCGGGTGCGTCGTCGTCGGCGCGACGAACCTCGACCAGTTCGCGACCGGGCTCGTCGGCACCCGCAGCCCGTACGGCGCCGTCCGGGACGTGCGCCGCCCGGAGTACGTCTCCGGCGGGTCGAGCAGCGGGTCCGCGGTCGCCGTCGCGCTCGGCGTCGCCGACCTCGCCCTCGGCACCGACACCGCGGGCTCCGGCCGGGTCCCGGCGTCCTTCCAGGGCGTCGTCGGGCTCAAGCCGACGCGCGGGCTCGTCCCGACCCTCGGGGTCGTCCCGGCCTGCCGCGACCTCGACTGCGTCAGCGTCTTCGCCGCGGACGTCGCCCTCGCCCGCACCGCCCTCCCCGTGCTCGCCGGCCCGGCCGACGGGGACCCGACGAGCCGTGCCTGGCCCGCCTCGACCCCGCTCGGTGCGCCGGCCGCGCCGCGGGTCGGCGTCCCGGACGACGCCCTGCTCGCGACGCTCGACGCCCCGGTCCGCACCGCGGTCACCGCGGCGGTCGCGCTGCTCGCCGCCGCCGGTGCCGTCGTCGTGCCGGTCGACGCGGGCCCCGTCGTCGAGGCCGGCGCGCTGCTCTACGGCGGCGCCTTCGTCGCCCAGCGGTACGCGGCCTTCGGGGCCTGGGCGGACGCGCACCCCGGCTCGGTCGACCCGACGGTGCTGCGGATCGTGCAGGCCGCGCGCGACGTGCCCGCGCACGCGTACGTCGCCGACACCGAGCGGCTCGACGGGCTGCGCCCCGCGGTCGCGGCCCTGTTCGCGGGGCTCGACGCCCTGCTCCTGCCGACGGTGCCCGAGCAGCCGACGATCGCCGCCGTCGCCGCCGACCCGGTCGGCGCCAACGCCCGCCTCGGCCGGTTCACCAACGGCTGCAACCTGCTCGACCTGGCGGCGATCGCCGTGCCGGTGCACGAGGAGCCGGACGGCGCCCAGGTCGGCGTCACCCTGCTCGGGCCGGCGTTCACCGACCACGTGCTCGCCGACGTCGCCGGGCTGCTCACCGGTGACCCCGCCGCCGGACCGGCTGCGCCGCAGGCCGTCGCGGGTGTGCCCGCGCAGCCGGTCGTCCTGTTCGGGGCCCACATGTCCGGGCTCCCGCTCAACCCGGCGCTCACGGCGCTCGGCGGCCGCCTCGTCGGCCCGTGCACGACGGCACCGGTCTACCGGCTCCACGACCTCGGCGGGGCGCCGCGGCGTCCCGGCGCCGTCCGGGTCGCCGACGGCGGGGGAGCGATCGACGGCGAGCTCTGGCTGCTGCCGCCCGCGGCGTTCGGGCCGCTCCTCGCCTCGATCCCGCCGGGCCTCGGGCTCGGGGCCGTCGACCTCGCGGACGGCAGCCGGCCCGTCGGCTTCCTCTGCGAGGCCGCGGCCGCGGCCGGCACCCCGGACGTCACCGCGCACGGCGGCTGGCGGGCCTACCTCGACAGCCTCGCGACACCCTCCCCGCAGAGCGCGACACCCGAGACGGCGGTGCACGGATGAGCCAGGACGACACGACGGCAGCGGTGGCCACCGCGCCACCGCCCACCGGGGCGGGCGCACCGGTCGCCCGGGTCGAGGACCTGCACGTGACCTTCCGGCGCGCGGGCGCCGACATCCAGGCGATCCGCGGCGTGAGCCTCGAGGTCGGCCCCGGCGAGATCGTCGGCCTCGTCGGCGAGTCGGGCTCGGGCAAGAGCGTGCTCGGGCTGTCCCTGCTCGGGCTGCTCGGCGGCAGCCCGCGCACGAGCGGGCGGGCCGTCGTCCACGGCACCGACATGCTCACGGCCGGCGCGGCCGAGCGCCGCGACGTGCGCCGGCTGCATCTCGGCGCGGTGTTCCAGGACCCGATGACCTCGCTCAACCCGACGATGCGGGTCGGCCGGCAGATCGTCGAGGCCGCGGGGTCGCAGGACGAGGCCGTCCGGCTGCTCACGGCGGTCGGCGTCCCCGACCCGGCGCGCCGGCTGCGCGCCTACCCGCACGAGCTCTCGGGCGGTCTGCGGCAGCGGGTCATGATCGCCATGGCGGTCGCGGGAACGCCGTCCCTCGTCATCGCCGACGAGCCGACGACGGCGCTGGACGTCACCGTGCAGGCGCAGGTGCTCGGCCTCGTCAAGCGGCTGCGGGACGAGATCGGCTGCGCCTTCCTCCTCGTCACGCACGACCTCGGCGTCGCCGCGCAGGTCGTCGACCGGGTCGCCGTCATGTACGCCGGACGGATCACCGAGGTCGGCCCGGCCGACGAGGTGCTGCGCCACGGCGCCCACCCGTACGGGGTCGCCCTCATGCGGTCCCGGCTGTCGCTGCGCACCGACCGGGACACCCCGCTGCTCGCCCTGCCCGGCTCGGTGCCGTCCCCGGCCCGCCCCGAGCCGGGGTGCGCGTTCGCGCCGCGCTGCACGCTCGCCGGCCCGGACTGCACGACGACCCCGCCCGCGCCGGTCGAGGTCGCCCCCGGCCACCTCGCCGCCTGCGTGCGCGACCTCGCCGAGATCCGTGCCTTCGCCGACGCGGTGCCCGGCGAGGAGCCGCCGGCCACCGGGAGGCCCTCCGCCGCAACGGCTCCCGCGGCAGCGACCGAGGCCGGCCCCGGCGCCGCCCCGGACGACGCCCCGGTCGAGGAACCGGCCGCCGTCCGGGTGCAGAACGCCTACCGCACGTACGGCGTGGGCTCCGGGATCGGCCGCCGCCGGCCGCTCCAGGCGCTGCGCGGCGTGAGCCTCACCGTCGCGCGCGGCGAGGCCGTCGCCGTCGTCGGGGAGTCCGGCTCCGGCAAGTCGACGCTGCTGCGGCTGGTCGCCGGCCTCGAACGGGCGGACGGCGGCACGATCGAGCTCGGGTCGGCCGCCGGCGCGCAGATGGTCTTCCAGGACTCCGGAGCCTCGCTGACCCCGTGGCTGACGATCGGCGAGCTCGTCGGGGAGCGGCTGCGCAGCGCGGGCGTCCCGCGCGCCGAACGGGACCGCCGGGTCGCCGAGGCGCTCGAGCTCGTCGGCCTCCCCGCCGAGGTCGCGAAGGCGCGCGGCACCCAGCTGTCGGGCGGCCAGCGCCAGCGGGTGGGCCTGGCCCGCGCGACCGTCGTGCCGCCCGAGATCCTCCTGTGCGACGAGCCGACGAGCGCCCTCGACGTCTCGCTCGCGGCGTCCGTCATCAACCTCGTCGGCCGGCTGCGCCGCGAGCTCGACATGGCCGTGCTCTTCGTGACCCACGACCTGTCGGTCGCCCGGGTCGTCGCGGACCGGATCGCGGTCATGTACCTCGGCCGGATCGTCGAGATCGGCACCGCCGACGAGATCACCCATCGGCCGCGGCACCCCTACACCCAGGCGCTCGTCGCGGCCGTCCCCGACCTCGGCGTGGAGCCGCCCCCGCCGTCCGGCGAGCCGGCGAGCCCGCTCGACCCGCCGCCGGGCTGTGCCTTCCACCCGCGCTGCCCGCGGGCGACGCCGTCCTGCTCCGACCCGGCCCTCGACCCGCGCCTGGCCGCCCAGCCGGGCGAGCGCACCCGCCTGACCGCCTGCATCAACCTGGAGGTGAGCTGATGGCGATCGCCGAACCGGCCGTCGTCCCGCCCTCGCCCGCGCCGGTCGTCTCCCGGGCCGGCCGGCCGCGGCGCGACCTGACGCGGCTGCAGGCGTGGGGCGGTGTCGGCCTCCTCGTGGCCGTGACCCTGCTCGCCCTGCTCGCGAAGGTCGTGGCACCGCAGGACCCGCTGGCCCCCGTGGGCGTGCCGCTGCAGCCGCCGGGGAGCGCCGGGTTCCCGCTCGGCAGCGACTCGATCGGCCGTGACGTCCTGAGCCGGGTGCTCGTCGGCCTCCAGCTGTCGTGGTTCGGCGCGATCGTCGTCATCGCGTCCGGGCTGCTCGTCGGCGGGGTCGTCGGACTCGTCGCCGGTGCCGTCGGCGGCTGGGTCGACACCGTCCTCATGCGCTTCACCGACCTCTTCCTCGCGCTGCCGGCCCCGGTCCTCGCGATCGCCGTCGTCGCGGCGCTCGGCCCGGGCCTGCGGAACACGCTGCTCGCGGTCGGCGTCGTCTGGTGGCCGTTCTACGCGCGCATCGTCCGCGGCGAGATCCGCACCCTGCGCGCCCGCCCGCACGTCGAGGCCGCCCGGCTCGCCGGCACCGGCGGGGTCCGGATCGCATTGCGCCACCTGCTCCCCGGCGCCGTCCCGGCCGCGGTCGTCGCCGCGAGCCTCGACGTCGGCGCGCTCGTCCTCACCCTCGCGGGCCTGTCGTTCCTCGGGCTCGGGCAGCCGGCCCCGGCCGCCGAGCTCGGCGCCGACTCGGCCCGCAACCTCTCCTACCTGCTGCAGCAGTGGTGGATCCCCGTCATGCCGGGCGTCGCCGTCATGCTCCTCGCCCTCGCCGGCAACGTCGCCGGCGACGGCGTGCGGATCCTGCTGGACAAGCGATGAGCGCGGGAGGCGGCGCGGCCGTGCCTGGACTGACGAGAGAGCAGACCCGTTCTTGGTCTGCGAACGAGGAGGGAAGGCGCGGACCTGAGCGCCGTCGCCCGCGCGACCGGAGGGCACAGTGAGCGCGTTGACGGGCGGGGTCGGGCCCGCCGCCGCCACAGCCGGTCCCGCAGCCGCCGCCGCGCTGCGCAGGGTCACCGGCGTGCCGCTGGCCCGGTTGCTCGCCAAGCGGCTCGTCGCCGCGGCCGTCATCGTCGTCGCGCTCGCGACGAGCGTCTTCGTCCTCCAGCGGCTCTCGCCGCTCGACCCGGCGAAGGCGATGCTCGGCCCGGGCGCCTCGGCGTCCGCCGTGGCCCAGCAGCGGGAGAAGCTCGGCCTCGACGACCCGTTCGCGGCCCAGCTCGGCCGCTACCTCGTGGGGCTCCCGCAGGGCGACCTGGGGATGAGCTATCGCACGCGCCGCCCGGTGATGACCGACCTCGGCGCGTTCGTCCCGGCGACCGCGGAGCTCGCGTTCACCGCGATCGTCCTCGCGCTGCTGCTCGGGATCTTCTTCGCGGTGAGCACGAGCCTGCGCTGGCCGGGGGCCTCCGTGCTGCGCGGCGTCCTCATGGCCGGGGCGAGCGCACCGGCCTTCCTGCTGGGCATCGGCGCGATCCTCGTCTTCTACAAGCAGCTCGGCTGGCTGCCCGCGAGCGGCCGGACGGGCATCACCGACGTGCCGGGCGGACCGAGCGGGCTGCTCGTCCTCGACGGGCTGCTCGCGGGCCGGTTCGACGTCGTCTCCGACGCGTTGAAGCACCTCGTGCTGCCCGCGCTCGCGATCTCGTTCGGCCCGTCCGTCGCGATCGGCCGGGTGCTGCGGACGAGCCTGTCGTCCGAGGAGCGCAGCGACTACGCCCGGACGGCGCGTGCGAAGGGCCTCACGGACGGCGCGGTGCTGCGCCGGCACGTCCTTCGCAACGCGGTGGGGCCGGCCCTGTCCATGACCGGCCTGCAGGTCGGCCTCATGTTCGCCGGCGTCCTCGTCGTCGAGCAGATCTTCGCGTGGCCCGGGATCGGGCAGTACACCGCGCAGTCGATCCCCGTCGCGGACTTCCCCGCCATCGCGGGCGTGACGCTCCTGCTGGGGATCGGCTACGTCGTCATCAACACCGTCGTCGACATCCTCCAGGGCCTCGCCGACCCGCGGATCACCACCTGACCGCCCGGCCCCCTCGTCCCCGGCCCCCTCGCCCTCTCGCCCCCGGAACCCATGCGCAGACAAGGAACCCCGTGCCCGAGCCTCTCTTCCCGAACGGTCCGAAGGCCCCTGCGACCGACGAGCCGGCCCCGCCGCCGCCTCCGGTGCGGGCGCCGGGCCCGCTCGTCGTCAACCGCCCCACCGAGATGGGGTGGAGCGGCATCAGCACCTTCATGAAGCTCCCCGTCTGCATGACCCCCGAGGACCTGCGCGCCGGGGAGATCGACGTCGCGATCGGTGGTGCGCCGTGGGAGGGCACGGCGAGCGGCTGGACCGGGACCCACCTCGGGCCGCGGGCGATCCGCGAGGCGGACCCGATCGGGGGGAACATCGGCCGGCACCACCTCGACGTCAGGGTCAGCCCGTTCGAGGTGCTCAAGGTCGCCGACTACGGCGACGCGGACGTGCTCATCGGCAACACCGAGGGCTCGTACGAGAACATCCGGTCCTTCACGTCCGAGATCCTCTCCGGCGGCGCGGTCCCGATCATCCTCGGTGGTGACCACGGCATCACGTGGCCGGTCGCGACGGCGGTCGCCGAGGCGTACGGCTACGGGAAGATCGGCATCATCCACTTCGACGCCCACGCCGACACCGCGCCGGACATGCGCGGGGCGCTGGCGGGGCACGGGACGCCGATGCGCCGGCTCATCGAGTCCGGCGCGGTGCCGGGGAAGAACTTCGTCCAGGTCGGCCTGCGCGGCTACTGGCCCGAGCCTCCGATCCTCGAGTGGATGGAGGAGAACCAGATGCGCACGCACTTCATGGCCGAGATCCGCAAGGACGGGTTCGACGCCGTCCTCGAGCGGGCCCTCGACGAGGCGCTCGACCAGGCCGACCACCTCTACATCTCCCTCGACGTCGACGTCGCGGACCCGGCGTTCACCCCCGGCACCGGCACCCCCGAGCCGGGCGGCCTCACGTCGCAGGAGATGCTCCGCACCGTCCGCCGGCTCGCCGCCGAGGTCGGCATGGTGGCGATGGACGTCGTCGAGGTGAGCCCGCCCAACGACTCGGGCCCGAACATCACCGCCCTCTTCGCGAACCGCTGCGTCATGGAGGCCCTCACCGGCACCGCGATGCGCCGGCTGGGGCTCACCGAGCCCGACTACATCGACCCGCGGTCCGCGGGAACCGGCACCCCGCGCCGGTTCCGCGACGCCGCCCCGCAGCTCTAGGAGGAGCACGTCATGGCCAGACAGCCGATGCTCGTCGGGAACGTCGTCCTGATCTCCGTGGACATCCAGGGCCACCCGGACGCGATGCCCGGCACGGCCGGGATCCCGCACATGGGCGGGTACCACGACCTCGTCGCGAACGCCGAGCGGCTCGTGGCGGCCGCCCGGGACAACGGGATCCCGGTCGTCTTCTTCCAAGAGGTGCACCGCCCGAGCGGCCTGGACATCGGCCGCGAGACCGACGGCGCCGAGGACATGCACTGCGTCGAGGGCGACCTCTCCACCGGGTTGTGGCCCACGCTGACGCCCCGCGACGGCGAGCCGCACATCGTCAAGCGGCGGTACTCGTGCTTCATCGGCACCGAGCTCGACATCGTCCTGCGCGGCTACCGGGCGGACACGCTCGTGCTCATGGGCGGGCTCACCGACGTCTGCGTGCACTACACGTTCGCGGACGCCCACCAGCGCGACTTCTACGTGCGCGTCGTCGAGGACGCCGTCGGCGGCTCCTCGCGGCCCGCGCACGACGCCTCCCTGGCCGCCATGGAGTACCTCCAGGCCGGGGCCCGCCGGCGGACCGACGAGATCGTCGCCGCCTTCAACGACCTCGGGGCGCAACGGCGCGCCACCGCGGCCGGCGCCGCCGTGCCGGTCCAGGTCCGCTCGTAGGACCGCTCCACCTGCCAGAGACCACCCGTCACACCACTCGTCAGACCACCCGACCCGGCCCAGCCGGTGTGGCCCGCCCCGTGAGGGGCAGAAGGAGCAGCCCCGTGTCCACGCCCTCCCCCTCCCGGCCGTGGAGCCGGCGCAAGGCCCTCGTGGCCCTCGCCGCCGCCACCGTCGGGACCCTCTCGCTCGCCGCGTGCGGCGGGAGCGGCAGCACCGCCGCCGGTCCGTCCGCGACCGTCAGCGCCCCCACCGACAAGGTGCTGCGTCTGAGCTTCCTCCAGGACCCGGGCCAGCCGCCGGACCCGGACATCTACTACGCCGGCCAGGGCCTGCTCCTCACGATGAACATGTACGAGGGCCTCCTGCAGTACAAGAGCGGGACGGCGACCCCGACGATCGAGCCGCTCCTCGCCGAGAGCTGGAAGGTCTCCGACGACAAGAAGACCTACGACTTCGTGCTGCGCAAGGGCGTGCTGTTCCACGACGGGACCGAGCTCAAGAGCGACGCCGTCAAGGCCTCGTTCGACCGGCGCCTGGCCGTGAACCAGGGCCCGGCGTACATGGTCACCGACGTCGCCTCGGTCGAGACGAAGGGCGACTACGCGGTGACGATCACCCTCAAGGCGCCGTCGACGATCTTCCTGGACTTCCTCGCCTCGCCCTACGGCCCGCGGATGATGAGCCCGACCGGGCTGAAGGCCAACGCCGGCGACGACAACGCGGCGACCTACCTGCAGACCCACGACCTCGGTACCGGCCCGTACACGCTCACCGAGGCCTCGGTCGGCTCGAAGTACGCGATGAAGGCCTTCGACAAGTACTGGGGCGACAAGCCGTACTTCCAGTCCGTCGAGATCCCCGTGGTCACGGACTCGTCGAGCCAGCAGCTGCAGTTCGGCAAGGGCGAGCTCGCGGCGATCACGCACGACCTGCCGACGAGCGCGGTCGCGTCGTACATCGCGAACAAGAACATCAAGACCTACTCGCTGCCGACGCTCCAGTCGTCGTACATGTACATCAACCCGAACACCCCGTTCGGCAAGGAGAAGGCCAACCGGGTCGCACTCCAGAAGGCCGTCGACCGGGAGACGATCTTCAAGCAGGCGTTCGTGGGCCGCGGCAAGGTCGCGGAGTCGATCTACCCGCCGAACATGACCGACACCGGCGGCGCCAAGCAGGACATCGTCTACGACACGAGCGTGCTCAAGGCGCTCGCGCCGTCGCTCCCCGCGGACGCGAAGACGATCACGATCGGCCACGACTCGTCGTCCCCGGACAACCAGCTCGTCGCCAACCTCGTCGCCGCCCAGGTCACCGCGCTGGGTCTCACGGCCAAGGTGCAGGCGTACCCGACCTCGCAGATCTTCGGCTGGGTCTCCGACGTCAAGGGTGCCCCCGACGTCCTCGTCACCGGCGGCTGGCCGGACGCCGCGGCCGCCTACACGTGGGGCCACATCTCCTGGGACCCGGACGCAGGCCTCAACTACCTGCACTGCTCCGACCCGGCGGTCACCGCGGCGCTCGCCAAGGGTCTGGCGACCGGTGACGCCGCCGCCTACAACGAGGCAGGTCTCGGGGCGCTCGGGACGGGCTGCTTCTACAACCTCGTCGACCAGGACGACTTCGTCGTCGCGCAGCCCTGGCTCACGGGTGTCGAGGAGGCGCACGTCGTCACGGCGCCGACGGCGCTGCTCATCGCCAAGCTGTCCGTCGGCTGACCTGTCACCTGACAGGTTGACCACCACCCTGCCGGGTCCGGCGCGCCATGCTGGTGCGCCGGGCCCGGTCGGGCCCGTCCCGTCCCGCCACCGTCCCGAGGAGTGCCCGTGTCCGGAGTCCGTCGCGTCGTCCTGCTCACCCTCGGGTGGGAGGAGCTGCCCAAGTCGATCTCGGTGCACGGTGCGCCGTCCGACATCACCCTGCGCGAGCCGGTGCCGGGCATCCTCCGCGACACCGACGCCGGCTGGCTGCTCCTCGACACGGGCTTCAACACCGCGCTGATCCGGGACCCGTACCTGCACGCGCGGTACCACGACCGCGAGGGCTACCGGGCGGTGCTGCCGGGCCCGGGCGAGCCGATCGAGGAGGCCCTCGACAAGGCCGGGATCCCCTTCGACGGGATCACCGCGGTCGCCGTGAGCCACCTCCACCTCGACCACGCCGGCGGGCTCAAGCTCTTCGCGGGCAAGGTCCCGGTGCACGCGCAGCGCACCGAGCTCGAGTACGGGCTCTCCGGCAGCCCCGACGTCGAGCACAACGCGATCTACCGGGTCGACTTCGACGACCCGCGGATCGACTGGCGCCTCGCGGACGGCGACGTCGAGATCGCGACCGGGGTCACGGCCGTCTCGACGCCCGGCCACACGAAGGGCCACCAGAGCTTCGTCGTGGAGCTCGACGCCTCCGTCGGCGGCGGCGGCTTCGTCTTCGCCTTCGACGCCGGTGACCTCACGGAGAACTTCGAGCAGGAGCTCGCGATCGGCGGCTTCATCGACGTCGAGCCCGAGGAGACGGTGGAGCCGATCCGCCGGCTCAAGAAGATCGCTGCCGACAAGGGGTTCCGGCTCGTGCCGGGGCACGACCCGCACGTCTGGCCGGCGCTCACCGACGAGCTCGCCGCCCGCTTCCCGGGCTGACCGGCCGGTGCCGCTCGACCTCGTCCTGCGCGGGCGCCGCGTCGTCACCCCGCAGGGCGAGCGGGCGGCGTCCCTCGGCGTGCTCGACGGCCGGATCGTCGTCGTCGGGCCGTTCGACGCGGACCTGCCCGCCCGGACGGTCGTCGGCTACGACGCGGACGTCGCGCTGCTGCCCGGCGTCGTCGACACTCACGTCCACCTGCAGGACCCGGGGACGCCCTGGGAGGGCTTCGGTTCCGGCACCCTGGCCGCGGCCGCGGGCGGGGTGACGACGCTCGTCGACATGCCGGTCGACTCCTGCCCGGCGACGGTCGACGCCGCGTCGTTCGCGGCGAAGACCGACGCCGCCCGCGGCCGCTGCCACGTCGACGTCGCCTTCTGGGGCGGCCTGACCCCGCTGAACCGGGACCGGCTCCCCGAGCTCGCCGCCGCCGGGGTGCTCGGCCTCAAGGCGTTCCTCACCGACCCGGGTGCGCCGGACTTCCCGCCGCTGCCCGTCGCCGACCTCACGGCGGCGGCGCACGACGTCGCCCGGCTCGGGCTGCCGCTGCTCGTGCACGCCGAGCACCCGGACGTCGGGCCGGTGCCGGGTCGCGCGCCGTCCGGCCCCGTGACCCGCTACGCAGACCACCTCGACGCGCACCCGCCCGAGCGGGAGGCCGCCGCCGTGGACGCCGTCGTGACGGCGTCGGCCCGCTCCGGCTGCCGGTTGCACGTCGTCCACGTCTCGACCGCCGGCGGCGCGCAGCGGCTGCGGGCCGCCCGCGCGGCCGACGTCCCGGTGACCGGCGAGACCTGCCCGCACCTGCTCTGCCTCGTCGCGGAGGACGTGCCCGACGGCGCCGTCGAGTACGCCGTCGGCCCCCCGCTGCGGGACCGGGCGAACGCCGCCGCACTGTGGGAGGCCCTGCTCGACGGCACGCTCGACATGGTCGTCTCGGACCACTCGCCGAGCGGGCTGCCCGAGCGGCCCGACCCCGCCGGCGACTTCGCGACCGCGGCCCCCGGCATCGCGTCCGTGGAGCTGTCCCTGCCCGTCGTCTGGACGGCGGCCCGCGGGCGCGGCCTCGGCCTCACGGCCCTCGCCGGGTGGATGTCCGCGGCACCGGCGCGCCTCGCGGGCCTGCAGCGCAGCAAGGGCGCGATCGAGGTCGGCCGGGACGCCGACGTCGTCGTCCTCGACCCCGACGCGACGTTCGTCGTCGACCCCGGCGCGCTCCACCAGCGGCAGCGCCGCACCCCGTACACGGGGCGCACGCTGCACGGCGTCGTCCGCGAGACCTGGCTGCGCGGGACCCGGGCGGGGACCGGCCCGCCGCAGGGGCGGCTGCTGCTGCGCCCCGGCTGACCGGCGGCCCGGCCGCCCCGCACCCCGGTCCGCAGACCGTCGTCCGACCCGGAGGGATCCCGTGCGCATCCTCGTCGTCAACCCGAACACCACCGCGTCGATGACCGACGCGGTCGTCCGCGCGGCCCGTGGCCACGCCTCGCCCGGGACCGAGATCGTCGGTCTCACAGCGGGGTACGGGGTCGACGGCATCGACTCCGCGTTCGAGAGCCTGCTCTCCGCCGTCGCCGTCATGGACCGCGTGACGACCTACCCGGACCCCTTCGACGCCGTCGTGATGGCCGGCTTCGGCGAGCACGGCCGGGAGGGGCTCATGGAGCTGCTCGACGTCCCGGTGGTCGACATGGCGGAGGCGAGCGCCCACGTCGCGATGATGCTCGGCCGCTCCTACACCGTGGTCACGACGCTGGCCCGCTCGATCGCCGCGATCGAGGACAGGCTGTCCACCGCTGGGCTGCGGGACCGCTGCTCGGGCGTGCGGGCGACGGGGATGTCGACGATGGACGTCGAGCGCGACCCGGAGGGCGCGGTCCGGGCCGTCGTCGAGCAGGCCCGGCTGGCGGTCGAGCAGGACCGGGCCGAGGTCGTCTGCCTCGGCTGCGGCGGGATGGCCGGCCTCGACGACGCGATCCGCGACGCGCTCGGGGTGCCGGTCGTCGACGGTGTCGGGGCCGCCGTCCGGCTCGCGGAGTCGCTCGTCGGGCTCGGGCTGTCGACGAGCAAGGTGTGCACCTACGCCAGGCCCGACACCAAACCCACGGTCGGGTGGCCGCTCTCGGCGCACCTGCCGGGCGGCGCCGAGTGACCGGGGCGCTCGTCAACCTCGCCTCCCGGGTGCTCGGCGCGGGGGTCGTCGCGGCGAGCGACGACGCCTTCGGCGCCAAGGAGAGCCTCGTCGTCGACGGCGACCCCGACACGACGACCGGCCGGTTCTCGCTCGTCGGCGAGGTCGTCGACGGCTGGGAGACCCGGCGGCGCCGGACCCCCGGCCACGACTGGGCGATCGTCCGGCTCGGCGCTCCCGGCGTCGTCCGCCGGGTCGTCGTCGACACCCGCGGCTTCACCGGCAACTTCCCGGCGCGGTACGCCGTCGACGCGTGCGCGCTCGCCGGCCACCCGGACCCGGCGGACCTGCTCGACGGGGCGACGACCTGGCACCCGCTCGTGCCGCTCACCGCGCTCGCGTCGTCCGGTGCGGCGACCCACGACGTCGACGGCGCCGCGGCCGCGACGCGCTGGACGCACGTGCGGCTGCGGCAGGAGCCGGACGGCGGCATCGCCCGGCTGCGGGTGCTCGGTTCCCCGGTGCCGGACCCGGCCTGGTTCGACGACGTCACGGTCGACCTGCTGGCCCAGGGGCTCGGCAGCCTCGTCACGTCGTGGAGCGACGCGTTCTACACCCACCCCGAGGTGCTCACCCGACCCGACCTGCCCCGCACGATGGGTGAGGGGTGGGAGGCCCGCCGGCGACGCGACGACGGCCACGACTGGGCCGTCGTCCGCCTCGCCGCGGCCGCGACCCCGCGGGTGCTCGAGGTCGACACGTCGTACTACGTCTACAACGCGAGCAGCCACGTCACGGCGTGGGGCGCGACGTCCGGCGACGTCGGGGCGGAGCAGGCCCCCGCGGTCGACGACGACGTCTGGTTCCCGCTCCTGCCGCGGACCGCGCTGCAGCCGGACACCCGCCACCGGTTCGCCCTGGACCCCCTGCCGCGCAACCGTTCCGACGTTGCGTGGCTGCGCCTGGACGTCTTCCCCGACGCGGGCCTGTCCCGCGTCCGCCTGCACGGCGTACCGACGTCGGCGGGCCGGGCGGCGCTGCGGCGGGCGTGGGAGCGGGCGCGGCCGCCTCAGCCGGGGGGCATCGCCCTGCGGTAGGCGGTCACGACGACCGCCGCGGTGAGGACGTGCATGACCATGAGCGCCACCACCGCCGTGGTCGTCTGGCCGGGCGTCGAGCCCGTGACGAGGAGCGCGACGTCCGGGACGAGCGAGAGGACCAGCACGGCCGGCACGAGGACGGCGAGCACGGCGCGGGCCCGGGCGGACCGGGTGACGACCAGGCGCCAGCCGACGGCCCCGACGACCGCGCCGACCACGGTCCACAGGACGACGGGGCCGGCCGTCAGCGGGACGAAGTCGTCGCTCGCGCCGAGCGGGCCGCGGGCGAGCGCCGAGACAGCGAGGTTCGAGGCCGCGGCCACCGCGCCGGCGGCGGCGCCGACCCCCAGCGCCCGGACGGCGCCGACGTCGCGGCGGCCCGTGGCGACGGGCGCGGCCGCAGTCACCGGGGCTCCGCGGCGGCTGCCCCGACGTGCTCGGCGATCCCCTCCAGGCACCACGTCCAGCCCACGCGCATGTGCTCGGCGGTCTCGGCGTCCGACAGGCCCTCGACCGTCAGCTCGAGGCGCGTCCCGCCCTCGACGGGCAGGAGCAGCACCGTGCACCGGGAACGCTCGGCCATGTCCTCCCCCTCGGTGAGCACGTCGAGCACGAGCCGCTCCACGGGCTCGAAGACCGCGAAGGTCGCCGTCTCGCGGTAGGCGTCGCCGGCCGGCCGCGGGCCGAACCGCACCCGGTACCCACCGCCCTCCCGGGCGTCGACCTCGCAGGCCGCCACCCGCCACTCGGGGTCCGGGCAGACCCACCGCTGCAGCAGGTCCGCCCGGGTGAAGGCGGCCCAGACGTTCTCGCGCGGTGCGGGGTAGGTGCGGTCGAGGTCGAACGACAGGAGCGGGGTGGCGGTCACATGTCCTCCAGAAGGGTGCCGAGCGCGTCGAGCCGGGTCGACCAGAGCGCCTGCTGCTGCGCGGTCCACGTGGCCACGGCGACGAGCGCGTCGTCGCGCAGCCGGCACTCGCGCACACGGCCGCGCTTGACGGTCGTCACCAGCCCCGCGTCCTCGAGCACGCGGACGTGCTTGAGGACGGCGGGCAGCGACATCGTCGTCGGCGCCGCGAGGTCACCGGCCGACGCCGGCCCGCGCGCGAGCCGTTCGACGATGGCCAGCCGGGTCGGGTCGCCGAGCGCCGCGAACTGTTGGTGAACCATGTGGTTTACTGTTGTTCATCGGCGCGGCGGCGTCAACCCGCCCTGGCCGGCGCCCGGAAGGACCAGGCCCACGAACGAACGGCGCGCACGCCCCGCGAACGGGGCGTGCGCGCCGGTGGTCGGGCGGCTCGGGGTCAGCAGTGGCAGGCGTCGTCCCCGTGGCCCATCGGTTCGGAGCGGGGGAGGTCGAGCGCCGGGTTGCCGTCGAAGAAGCCGACCGGCTTGAGGTGGAAGCTCGCGTAGGTCACGGGCATGACCGGCCAGTCCTCCGGGCGGACGATGTGGTGCGCCCCGACCGTGTACCAGACGACGAGGTCCTCGTCGACGATCGAGGCGTCGTCCTCGACGTACTTCGGCAGCCCCTCCACCTCGGGCGACTGGTAGGGGTAGTTGCCGGCGGCGTAGAGCTCGGACGGGTCGTACTTCGTGACCCACACCTCGTGCTGGCAGAACCGGGCGCGGTCGTAGATCGCCGAGCCCGGCTGGAACATCGGCGGTGCGGTGAGCCCGGGCATGAGCTTCCAGGCGACCTCCTGCCCGAGCTCGTTGACGACGCCGCGGTTGGCGATCTTCCAGTACCGGGCGGTCTCCCAGGAGACGTTCCGGGCACCGGCCTTCTCGGTCTCGAGCAGTGTCGGCCGGGCCACCCACGTGTTGTGCCGCGGGTTGAACTCGCCGCCCGGCTCGTCGGGGACCGAGTCGATCTCGTAGACGCTGTTGCGCACGCCGTCGACGGTCATGTCGAGCCGGACGTTGAAGAAGTGCTGGTGGTTGGGTCCGTAGAGGCCGGGGGCGACGACGACGCCGTGCCGGGGCTGGGTGCCCGGCTCGATCGCGCCGGTCGTGAGCACGCCCGTCAGCTTGACCTCGAACTCGATCGTCGCGTCGGTGTAGAGGTACCAGAAGAAGCCGTACTCGTAGTTGCCGACGGTCGCGATGCTCGAGATGACGAGCCGCCGGGAGCGCCGGACCTCGACCTCGCCGGTGCGGAAGTCCGTGTGCTTCCAGGCGATCCCGTAGTCCTCCTCGTGCATGCAGATCGCGTTCGGGATCTCCAGCGGTGCGCCGTCGCTGTTGTTCACGACGGCGTCGAAGTAGTGGATGTGCCCGAGGCAGTCGCAGCCGAGGGTGAGGGAGTTGGCCGAGAAGCCCATCCCGACCTCGCCCTCGTCGAAGACGTTCTTGTTCCAGTGCGTCGGGGCCATGTCCCCGTACGGGACGACCATCTCCGACAGCGACGCCCGGTAGACGACGGGCCGGGTGCGTCCCTTGTCGTCGTAGGTGATCTGGTGCAGGACGAGGCCCTCGCGGGGGGTGAACCCGACGCGCAGGTTCCACTTCTGCCAGGCCACCGACCAGCCGTCGACGGTGAAGCTCGGTCCCTCGGGCTGGGTGATCGAGATCGGCTTGAGGTCGGTGCGCAGGCCGTCGAAGGCCGGCCGGTTCATCGGGTCGAGCATCCGCTCGGGGTCGTAGTTGCCCGGGTGCCGGGGCAGCGGGACGACCCCGTGGTCGGCGACCTCGACGACCGTCATCGCGTCGAGGTCGACGGTGCAGATGAGGCCTTCGACGGGGCGGGCGTAGCCGTGCTCGCCGGGGGCGCTGCGGACGAACGTCAGCGGCCGGCAGTAGCGGCGCCCGGTGCGCGGGTCGTCGTCGGTGCCGGTGTAGCCGGACGGCCAGGGGTCGATCATGACGAGCGAGAAGTCCTCGACCCCGCGGGCCCGCATGGCGTCCTGCCAGCGGACGTCCGCGCGGACGATCTCCTCGACGGAGAACATCTCCTCCATGATGTACGACGGGAACTTGCCCTCGACGACCTCGACGCCGGCGACCGCGTCCAGGGTGAGGTCGACGTACGCCTCCTTGAGGGTGCTCGTCGCGCGGTCGTAGAGGATCGCCTTGGCGACCCGGTCGGGCGGGGCCGCCGGGTCGAAGACGAGCCCTTCCGGCTTGGCCGGCTCGGCAAGGGTCGTCATGACGAAGCGGGTCTGCTCGCCGACCTCGCCGGCCGTGACGAGCAGGTCGCGGACGGCGGTGATCTCGGCGGCGCTCAGCGGGTCGAGCGGGTGCGAGCCCGCCGCACCGCGGCCGGTGACCTGGGGGACGGACAGCTCAGTGGTCATGGGATGCGTTCTCCTGACTGGGGTCGCGACGGTCCACGGGTGGGTGCCGGCTCAGGCGGACGGCGTGGTGGTCGGCGCGGGCTTCTGCTCGGGGATCTCCAGCACGGCCAGGTGGGCGAGCGCGTCCTCCTGCGTGAGCTTGCCCGCCGAGCGCCGTCCGAAGACGTAGACCAGGGCGGCGGCGAGCACGGTGACGGCGATCGTCACGCCGACCCACGTCATCCAGTCGCTCTGCGGGATGTCCGCGCTGAACGGCAGGGTGAACGTGTAGTAGATGCCGGCGGTCGTCGCGAGCGACCCGACGACGCTCGTGAGCACGGCGGCCGGCTTGCCGCCGGGGATCCGCCAGAAGTCCTCGGACGCGTACCGGTCGGCGTACTTCCAGCGGGCGATCGCGAGCGGCACGAAGAAGAAGTACCCGCTCGCGAGCCAGACGATCGTCAGCGCGCCCTGCAGGTAGAGGAACGTCGTCGCGAGGCTGGACTGGGAGTACAGGACGACGATCATCGTCGAGGAGATGACGCCCTGGACGAGCACCGCCGTCACCGGGTTGCGGGTGCGCGGGTTGAGGTGGGTGAACAGCCGCGGCAGGTGCCGCTCGATGCCCGAGACGAAGATGAGCCGGGCGTACGCCGACTGGTACGTCGTCAGGGCGATGACCATGACGACGGCGAGCGCGACGGCCGCCAGCGGCATGAGGCCGGGGATGCCGGCCGCCTCGAGCGACCCGATGACGCCGGTGACCGGGTCGATCTTCTCCAGCGGCGTCGACATGAGGATGCCGGCCGTCGTGATGACGTAGCCGACGGCGAGGACGACCGAGCCCAGCGCGACCATCTTCACCGCGCTGCGCCGCACGGAGAGGAACTCGGCACCCATGTTGAACGGCGTCTCGACGCCGAGCAGGTAGAGCAGCACGAGCCCGAACACCCAGCCGTAGTTGGCGAAGTCGACGGTGTACAGGTCCTTGGCGACGAGCGGCACGGCCGAGCCGTCGGTCACGGCGTTCGCGATGCCCACGAAGAGGACGGCGAGGCAGACGACCGCGTAGACGCCGAAGACGGTGTACATCACCTTCTGCGTCACGGTGAGCTTGCGCAGCGCGAGGCCGACCGCGAGCCAGAGCACGAGGAGCTGGAGCAGGATGCTCGTCGTCAGCCCGATCTCGGCACCGAAGGCGAGCGCGAGGAAGGCGACGATCGCCGCCGGTGTCGTCGCGCCGTTGAGGATCACGGGGATCCACGACAGGAACCCGCCGAAGAACGCGAGGGGCTCGTTCATCGTGCGGTACGCCCAGATGTAGACACCGCCCTGGGCCGGCCAGAGGTTGCCGAGCTCCATGACGGCCATCCCGGCCGGGACGAGGAAGACGACGAAACCGAGCACCCACATGGGCATCGACGCCCAGCCCGCCGAGCTGATGATCGACGAGCCGGTGATGAAGTAGATGATGAAGACGTAGATCGCGATGAGCCCGAACGTCGTGAGGACCTTGGGGAGGACCTGGTCGGGGACGACCTCGGCGGCGAGCTTGCCGTCGCGGGTGAACGCGACCTCTGCGGGAGCGGTCAACTCATGCCTCCGTGGGGGTGGCCGGCGCATCGGGCGCCGGGGTGGGGGAGGGGGCGGACGAGGCGGAGCCTGACGGTGCTGGTGCGGGCCCGGGGTCGTCGACGATCCGGCCGTCCTTCATCCGGACGACGCGGCTCGCCTCGTCGGCGACCGTCGGGTCGTGGGTCGAGGCGACGACGGTGACGCCGAGGGTGGAGCACAGGTCGCGGAGCATGCCGACGACGACCTTCCCGGTGCGGGCGTCGAGGTTGGCGGTGGGCTCGTCGGCGAGGATCAGCCGCGGGTTGCCGACGAGGGCGCGGGCGTTGGCGGTGCGCTGCTGCTCGCCGCCGGACATCTTCGTCGGGTGGTGGTGCATCCGGTGCCCGAGGCCGACCATCTCGAGGAGGTCGACGGCGCGCCGGCGCAGGGAGGCCCGGTCGTACGGCTCGAACATGAGCGGGAGCTCGACGTTCTCCACGGCCGACAGGAACGGGATGAGGTTGTAGCTCTGGAAGATGAAGCCGATCGTGTCGTGCCGCAGGGACGCGAACTGGCTCTCCGTCAGGGCCCCGGTGTCCTGGCCCTCGATGCTCACGGTGCCCTTCGTCGGCCGGTCGAGGCCGCCGATGATGTTGAGCAGCGTGGACTTCCCGCTGCCGCTGGGGCCCATGAGGCAGGCGAACTCGCCCGGGGTCACCGTCAGGTCGGCCGCGACGAGCGCCTTGACGACCTCGTCGCCGAGCTTGTGCAGCTTCCACACGTCGCGGACCTCGAGCACCGGCCCGTCGGGTGTCGTCGGGGCGGGTGCGCCGGTGCGGTCCGGTGCGATCGTCATCTCAGCCTCCACTGGTCAGGGACAGGGCAGGGGGTCGGGACGCGGCCCGGTACGCCGGGCCGGCGCTCGTGACGAGGGCCGCGACGGCGGACGTGCCGACGGCGAGGGCGAGCGCCGCCAGCGCGGGGCCGGGGCGCACGTCGGCGGAGACGAGCCCGGCGAGGTTCGCCGCACCGGTGCCGACGACGGCGACGACGCCGCCGATGGCGGCACCGGCGACGGCCGCGACGAGCGGCTCGACGAGCAGCGCCCCGACGACCGGGCCGCGCGGGACGCCGGTCGCCCCGAGGACGCCGATCTCCCGCGTGCGGTGCACGACGGTGCGGGTCGTGGAGACGGCGACCTCGACGACGCCGACGAGCAGGACGACGACGGCGATGAGCGTCGTGGCCCGTACGAGCTGCTCGGTGTCGCCGAGCGCCGCCGACTGCCGGCGCACGCTGTCGGTGAGCGTGAGCACCTGGACGAGCAGGAACGCCCCCGTCGCCGTCGTGACGACCGGCAGCACGAGCTGGCCGGCCCGCCGCCGCGTCGACAACCAGCCGTAGGCCAGGCCCTTGCGCAGGGCCGGCGACAGCGGGCCGGTCATGCGTCGTCCCGGAGCAGGTCGACCGGACGCTGCTGGAGCAGCCGGTGCACGGGGACGAGGGCGCCGACGATGGCCATCGCCGGCAGGTAGGCCGCGACGATGCCCGCGGCCTGGGCCCAGCCCGCCAGGGTCGTCACGTCGGGGACGACGAGCGTCGTCGCGGCGAGCGCCGCGAGCGCCCCCGCCGCGTAGGCCGCGACGAAGACGAGCGCTGACTCGACGAGGAAGAAGTAGAGGACCTCGTCGGCGAGGCCGATGCTCGACATGATGCCGAACTCCCGCCGGCGCTCCTGGACCGCGGCGAGGAAGCTCGACACCGCGATGACGAAGCCGAGGACGAGGCCGACGACGGAGACGAGCCCGAGCGTCGAGCTCGTGACCTTGCTCGCGAAGATCGCCGAGTACGCCTGCTGGAAGGTCGCCAGGCTCGTCCCGCCGCCCACGGTGTCGTAGGCGAGCGGGCGGCCGGACGGCGTCCGCGAGGCGTCGGTCGTGGAGGGGATGCCGGACGCCTGCGACAGCAGGGTGCCGAGGTCGCGCCGCCCGGTGTCGGCGGCGGACGGCGTCACCGTCCACCACCCGCGGTCGCCGACGACGGTGCGCGCGACGTCGAGCGGGACGGTGACGCTCGTGCCGGTCCCGCCCGTGGCGACGGTCAGGTCCGCGGCGCCGACGCGCAGCCGGGCACCGGCGGAGACCCCGAGCAGGTCGGCCGCCGCCGGGCTGACGACGGCGGTCGCGGGCGCGACGTCGTCGCGGCCGACGAGCGCCACGTCACCGCCCGGCGCGGCCCACACGCCGACGGACTGCCGGTGCGCCGTCCAGCCCTGGGGGACCGTCAGGGCCGGCGCGGAACCGTTGGGCAGCAGCACGTCGAGGTCAGGGTCGAAGCGGACGCCCTCGGCGCCCACGACCCACAGCGGGTCGGTGCCGAGCACCTCGCTCAGGGAGTCGGACCCGACCGTCGCGTAGCCGGCGGCGATCGTCCGGACGACGATCACGGCCATCACGGCGAGGGCGATCCCGGCGGTGGACAGGACGAACCGCTCCGGTCGGCGACGGACGTTCGCGAGTGCGAAGCGCAGGAGCCGGCTGCCGCCGCCCCGCGCCCCGCCGCTCGCGTCGACGACGCTCGCCGCGGTCGGTGCTGGGTGATCCAACACGGTGGCCATGCAGTCGATGGTTGGCCGCGGACGTTTCGCCGGAAGGGCGACGGGTGTGAAGTCCGCGTATCGGGACCTACGTCCCAGGTTTCCAAGATCTCACATGCGCTACGCGCTGATCCGGTCGCGCCCCTCCGCCTTGGCCCGGTAGAGGTGCTCGTCGGCGACCCGCATCAAGGTGTCGACGGTGGCGGCCTCGCCGACCGCCTGCCCGGCGCTCACGGTGACCCGCAGGCCGGGGGCCAGTCGCTCCCAGTCGTGCGCGCGGATCTCGTCGACGAGCCGCTCGACCCGGGTGCCGAGACGGCGGTCGCCGTCCGAGACGAGGAAGAGGGCGAACTCGTCCCCGCCGAGCCGGACGGCGAGGTCGCTCGGGCGGATCGCGTCGCCGAGCAGCCGGCCGAGGACGCGCAGCACCTCGTCGCCGACCGCGTGCCCGTGGAGGTCGTTCACGGCCTTGAACTCGTCGACGTCGAGCAGGACGACCCCGAGTCGCCGGCCCGGCCCGAGGGTGCGCAGGCCGGGCAGGCGCTGGGTGAACGCGTGCCGGTTCGCCACCCCGGTGAGCTCGTCGACGAGCGCCTGCCGGCGCAGCCGGTCGCCGTGCCGGACGACCCGCTCGGCGGCGAGCCGGGCGCGGGCCGCGGCGAGCACCTGGAGCCGGGACTCCCAGCGCAGCTCGCTGAGGTGCCCCGCCCAGCGGGCCGCCGGGGAGTCGCCGTCCGCGAGCGAGGCGAGGTGGTACGCCAGGGTGCGGAACGACGGCTTGTAGACGTCGAAGTGGTCGATGGAGCGCTCCGCGTAGGCCGCGGCCTCGACGTCGTCACCGGCCAGGTGGGCGCTCACGGCGGCGGCGAGGAGCAGGCAGCCGCGGTAGCCCTGCCAGGTGCTGTCGCCGAGCGCCTCCCAGAGCTCGTCGGGCACGCCGCGCAGCGACGGGTCGCCGTCCGGGCCCGCGGCGAGCGCGTCGAGGAGCCGCTCGACGGCCCGCAGGTCGGTGCGCCAGGTCGGCTGCAGGTCGGCGATCTCCTCCGGGCGCGGGCGGTAGCGGGTGGCGGCGACCACGCGGGCCTGCCCGGCGCGCCCGACGTCGAGCAGGCCACACGCCATGGCCGCGGCCGCCTCGACCCGGTTGACGACGACGACCCGGCGGGTGAAGGCGAGCACGGGGCGGATCGCGTCGTCCCGCACGAGGTCGAACGACTGCACGGCCCGGGAGTACATCTCCTCCTCGAGCTCCCAGAGCCCGAGGCAGTGGTACGACTGGCCGCACTCGTTGTAGCTCGCGGCGAGCTCGGCGGCGCGCCAGCCGAGGCTGCCCGGGTCGCTCTCGAAGACGTCGTCGAGCATCGCCACGGCGCGGGCGAGATCGCTCGGGCGGTCCTCGCCGAGCGAGTCGGGGTCCGAGATGCCGAGGTAGGAGAGGCGGCCGCTGAGGGCGCGGGCCACGAACACCTCGTCGCCGGTGTCGAACGCGGCGGCGAGCAGGGCGTCGGCGCGGGCCCGCAGCGCCTCGTGCGGGGCGCCGGCGAGCAGGTCGTTGACGAGCAGGTTGTGGAGCACCTGCACGCGGACGTCGGGCCAGCCCGCGTCGGCCGCCTGCCGGGCCCAGCGCTCGAACCGGCGGGTGTGGTCGACCGGGTCGGGCAGCGACTGGACGTGCTCGAGGGCCGCGTACACGCCGATCCGCGCCGTGAGGTGGTCCGCGGGCAGGTCGTCCGACAGCAACGTCATGCCTCGCACCGCCCTCCGTCCCGTCGGCGGGACCGGGCCCGCACCCTGGATGTCGACACTGCACCGGGCAGGGTTGAGCGGGTCGGTCCGTGGCATGAGCCTACGCGGCGCTCCGGTCCCGCCGGGAAGCGTCCGGTCCTGCTACGGATCGTTGACGACAAGACAGAGAACCGTAGACTGACGCCCCGTCCCGGCCCGTCCACCGTCGAGAGGGACCGTCGTGCGTACTGTCGAGAGCTGGACCCAGGGCCGCTGGTGGTCCTCGGCGGACGATCCGCGCGTCGTCGTCGACGCCGTGACCGGCGACCCGTTCGCGAGCGTGTCGAGCGCGGGGCTCGACGCCCCCGGTGTCGTCGCCTTCGCCCGCGAGGTCGGTGGCCCGGCGTTGCGGGCGAGCGGGTTCCGGGCCCGGGGGGCGCTCGTCAAGGAGCTCGCGCTGGCTCTCAAGGCCCGCCGCGACGAGCTCGTGGACCTGTCCGCCCGCACCGGTGCGACGGCGGCCGATGCGAGCGTCGACGTCGACGGTGCGATCGGGACGGCGCTCGTGTTCGCCGCCAAGGCCAAGGCGCTGCCCGAGGGCAACGTCTGGGCTGAGGACGACGTCGAGCCGTTGGGCCGCGGCGGCTCCTTCGCCGGACGGCACCTGCTCACGCCGCTGACGGGGGTCGCGCTCCAGGTCAACGCCTTCAACTTCCCGGTCTGGGGGATGGTCGAGAAGCTCGCACCGGCCCTGGTCGCCGGGGTCCCGACGATCGTCAAGCCGGCGACGCCGACGGCGTACGTCGCGGAGCACGCCGTCCGGATCCTCGCGGAGTCCGGGCTGCTGCCGGAGGGCGCGCTCCAGCTCGTCTGCGGCCCGGTCTCCGGGGTGCTCGACGAGCTCGGCGGCCAGGACCTCGTCTCGTTCACCGGCTCCGCGCAGACCGCCGCCCTGCTGCGCGGCCATCCCGCCGTGACCCACCGGTCGGCGCGGGTCAACGCCGAGGCGGACTCGCTCAACGCGAGCGTGCTCGGCCCGGACGTCGCTCCCGGCTCCCCCGAGCTCGACCTCTACGTCGACGCGGTCGTCGCCGAGCTCACGTGCAAGGCCGGCCAGCGCTGCACGGCGATCCGCCGGGTGCTCGTGCCGGACGCCCTCGTCGGCCCGGTCTGCGACGCGCTCGTCGGGCGGCTCGAGCGGGTCGTCGTCGGGGCGCCGGGGGCGGACGGCGTGACGCTGGGCGCGCTCGCCGGTCCCGACCAGCGGGCCGCCGTCCTCGACGGCATCGAGCGGCTCCGGGCCGCCGGGCCGGTGCTCACCGGCGGCGGGCCGCCGCGGGCCGCCGTCGGGGCCGACCCGGCGCGCGGCGCGTTCGTCGCGCCGACGCTGCTCCGGGCGGACGACGCGCAGGCCGCGGCGCCGCACGAGGTCGAGGCCTTCGGGCCGGTCGCGACCGTCGTCGGCTACCGGGACGTGCCGCACGCCGTCGACCTGCTCGCCCGCGGCGGCGGGTCGCTCGTCGCATCGCTCGTCAGCGCGGACGACGCCGTCGTGCGGGCCGTCGTCCTCGGCGCCGCCGCGCACCACGGCCGGGTGCTCGTGCTCGACGCCGACTGCGCCGCGGAGAGCACCGGGCACGGTACCCCGATGCCGCAGCTCGTCCACGGCGGCCCCGGCCGGGCTGGTGGCGGCGAGGAGGAGGGCGGTCTGCGGGCCGTCGCCCACCACCTGCAGCGGACGGCGGTCCAGGGCTCGCCGCGCGTGCTCGCACTGCTCGCGGACGGCTGAGGTCTTGCGCCCGTCCGGGACGTGCTACAGACTCATGACGTAAGGCCACTTGCATGTAGAACGAAATCATGGAACGCGGCACGACCCACGGTCCACCGAGGAGGAACCAGCGCCATGACGACGACCGACGACCGGATCGGCAGCGCCCCCGAACCCACCGGTCCGGTGAGCCGCATCGACTACAGCGAGCGGATCCCGAACAACGTCCGGCTCTCCACGGACCGGCGGCTCCAGCGCGCGCTCGAGAGCTGGCAGCCGAAGTTCCTCGACTGGTGGAAGAACCTCGGGCCGGCGCTGCCGACGAAGGACGTCTACCTGCGGACGGCGGTCGCGGTCGGCCGGGACGGCTGGGCGGTCTACGACTTCGTGCCCATGCACGAGTACCGCTGGGGGATCTTCCTCGCCGAGGGCGACCCGGACCGCGCCGTGAACTTCGGCCGGCACAAGGGCGAGAAGGCGTGGCAGACGGTGCCCGGCGAGTACCGCGCCGAGCTCCAGCGGCTCATCGTCGTCCAGGGCGACACCGAGCCGGCCTCGGTCGAGCAGCAGCGGCACCTCGGTGCCACGGCGCCGAGCCTGTACGACCTGCGCAACCTCTTCCAGGTCAACGTCGAGGAGGGCCGGCACCTCTGGGCGATGGTCTACCTCCTGCAGGCCCACTTCGGCCGGGAGGGCCGCGAGGAGGCCGAGGAGCTGCTCAAGCGCAACAGCGGTGACTTCGACAACCCGCGGATCCTCGGCGCCTTCAACGAGGACACCACGGACTGGCTGCAGTTCTTCATGTTCACGTACTTCACCGACCGGGACGGCAAGTACCAGCTCGGCACCCTCAAGGAGAGCGGTTTCGACCCGCTGGCGCGCACAGCTGAGTTCATGCTCAAGGAGGAGGCGCACCACATGTTCGTCGGCACGACCGGTGTGCAGCGCACCGTCGAGCGGACGGCGCAGCTCATGGTCGAGCACGACACCGAGGACGTGCTCCCGCACGGCGCCATCCCGCTGTCGACGATCCAGAAGTACCTGAACTTCCAGTTCTCGGTCTCGATGGACCTCTTCGGCTCCGAGCTGTCGAGCAACGCCGCGACGTACTACACGGCCGGCATCAAGGGCCGCTGGGCGGAGACCCGGCGCAAGGACGACCACGTCCTGCTCGGGGCCACCCGGGAGATGACGAAGGTCGTCGACGGCGCCTTCGTCACCGAGACGGTGCCGCTGCTCAAAGCGCTGAACCTCGACCTGCGCGACGAGTACCGCGCGGACTGCGAGAACGGCGTCCGGCGCTGGAACCAGGCGCTCGAGGAGGCCGGGCTGCCGCACCGGCTCACGCTGCCGCACGAGGGCTTCAACCGGAAGGTCGGCACCTACTCGGGCGTGCACGTCTCGCCGGACGGCGAGGTCCTCGACGACGCGACGTGGGCGGCGAAGGTCGACGCCTGGCTGCCGAGCGCGCAGGACCGTGCCGACGTCGCGGCCCTCATGCAGCCCACGTACGAGCAGGGTGCGTTCGCGGGCTGGATCAGCCCGCCGTCGCAGGGCATCAACGAGATGGGCGTCGAGTTCGACTACGTCCGCTTCTGGAAGCAGGACAACGCGTCCTGACGAGCGCGCCCGCCGCCGGACGGTGTCACCCGTCCGCGCCGAGGGACTCCCAGTGCGCCTGGGCGCGGCGGTGCCACCGCTCGTGGCAGCGGTGGAACACCGTCGCCGCCCGGACGCCGGGCCAGTCGTGGTCGAGCAGCTCCATCGGCAGGGCAGGGTCGAGGAACGGGAAGCGGCGCCACGCCTGGACGAGCCCGACCTGGGCGACGAAGGCGGCCTCCGCGCCGTCCGCCCGCCGGTTCTCGAAACCGTCGACGAAGTCGCCGTAGGCGGCCTCGATGTCGCCCAGCGACGTCCAGGCGGCGGCGACGACGTCCTCGGGCCGGCCGATCGCCCCCGACTCCCCGACCCACGACATCGCGCTCGACGCGATGCCGAGGTCCTCGACGATCCGCGCCACCTCGGCGCCCCGGTCGGCGTACGGGACGACCCACAGCCCCGGTGCCGGCGAGCCCATCCCGGCCCAGGTGAGCCGGGTGCGGAGCTTGTGCCGCAGCGCGCGCTGGGTCTCGGGCACGGTGACGGCGAGGACGAGCCAGCGGCCGTCCCAGCGGCGCTGCTCGCGGAGGAATCCGTAGATCCGGCGCGCGCCGTCCTCGAGCAGGTCGCGCCCTTGCGGGGTGAGGTCCCAGCGGGTGCGCCGGCCCACGCGGGACGGCGCGACGAGCCCCTCGGCGGCCGTCCGGGCCAGGGCCTGCCGGGCGGCCTTCTCCTCGACGCCGACCGCGGCGAGGGCCTCGACGAACGCGGCCGTCCAGACCGGCTCGGAGCGCGGCAGCACGAACTCGCCGAGGATCGTCAGGAGCAGGCCGCGGGCGCTCGGGCCACCGAGGCCCCGGCGCCGCGCGGAGGGGACCTCGTCCCAGCCTGCGTCGGGCTCCAGGGGCGCCGCGGCGGACATCGTGCTCCTTGCGGACGGGGGCGCGAGGGGCGCACGGGTGGTGCGGCCCGGGGACGGCACCACTGTAGGGCGCGCCCGCGGCGTCCGGCCCGCGACCTGCCGCCCGCCGGTCCGGCTCCGACCCGCACTGAAATGCTACAAACTCTTGACGTTACTCAGTGTCAGCGTAGAACCTAGGGACGTTCGTCCCACGGCCGGAAGGGCAGCCATGACCGCCGTCGCAGAGCACGCCGTCGCCGACAACGGGGTCGAGGTCTCGTTCGACACCTCGCCCGAGCAGTACCGGCACTGGCGCCTGTCGGTCGAGGGCCGGGTCGCGACCCTGACCCTCGCCGTCGACCCGCAGGGCGGTCTCGTCCCGGGCTACGCGCTGAAGATGAACTCCTACGACCTCGGCGTCGACATCGAGCTCTACGACGCGGTGCAGCGGCTGCGCTTCGAGCACCCCCGGGTCGCCGCCGTGGTCGTCACGGGCGGGCTGGACCGGATGTTCTGCGCCGGCGCGAACATCAGGATGCTCGCGCAGTCCTCGCACGCGTGGAAGGTGAACTTCTGCAAGTTCACCAACGAGACCCGCAACGGCATGGAGGACGCCACGGCGAGCTCCGGCCAGACGTACGTCGCGGCGCTCAACGGGACGGCGGCCGGCGGCGGCTACGAGCTCGCGCTCGCGTGCGACGAGATCGTCCTCGTCGACGACGGGTCGTCCGCGGTGTCGCTGCCCGAGGTGCCCCTGCTCGGCGTCCTGCCCGGCACCGGCGGCCTGACCCGGGTCGTCGACAAGCGGCACGTCCGGCGGGACCGGGCCGACGTCTTCGCGACGAAGAGCGACGGCATCAAGGGCCGCACCGCGGTCGAGTGGGGCCTGGTGGACGCGAGCGTGCCGCGGGCCCGCTTCGCCGAGGAGGTCGGCGCCCGGGCGCAGGCGGCGGTCGCCCGCTCGTCGCGGCCGCAGGACGCGACCGGGGTGCCGCTCACGCCGCTGGCCCGCGTCGTCGACGGCGACGAGATCCGGTACCCCTTCGTCGGTGCCGTCCTCGACCGGGCCGGCCGACGGGTCGAGATCACCGTGCAGGCCCCGGCGCAGGCCCCGCCGGCGGACGCCGCGGGCGTCCACGCGCAGGGCGTCGACTACTGGCCGCTCGCCGCTGCGCGCGAGCACCGCCGCCAGCGACGCGTCGTCGCCGTAGAACCGGGACTGCAGCCGGGTCAGCCCGTTGCCCATCGGGAACAGCCCCGCGTTGGCCGGGCCGACGACGAGGACGGCGGGGGCGACGT
>JACRAB010000096.1 GCA_016213575.1 Actinomycetota bacterium | reverse complement strand
TTCTTGCCGAGCTTCGGCGAGAGGTAGCCGCCGACCGCGTTCACCCGGCGCTTGGACAGGGCGAGGTTGTACGCCGCGCTGCCGTTCGCGTCGGTGAAGCCGACGAGGCACACCTTCGTGAAGCCCTGGGCCTTGAGGTCGGCCGCGGTCCTCGCGAGCGTCGTCCGGGTGTCACCGGTGAGGACCGAGGAGTCGATGTCGAAGTAGACCGCCGACACCCCGCCGCAGCCCGCCGAGCTCGTGTAGAGCCCGGTCGCACCGTTGCGCGTCTTCGACCCGTCCGGGCCGACCGCGACGACGCTGACCTCGGCCTTGGGGCCGAGCACCTTGTCGACGGTGCAGGTCGTGGCGGCCGTCGAGCACTGCTTCGCACCGTCGACCCACACCTCGTACCCGGTGACGCCGCGGCTGCCCGACGCGGCCCACGTCACGACGGTGTTGCCGTAGCCGACCCGGTAGGTGACGCGACCGGCCCCGAGCGGACGGACCGACACCTTCGCGACGCGATGCACGGTCGCGGTGCCGTTGGTCGCCGTGTAGGGGACCTGGACCAGGCCCGCGTACCCGTCGACCGGGGTCACCGTGATCCGCGTACGGCTGTACGTCACGGCCGAGGCCTTGCCGGACACCGTCGCCGGGCCGGCCACCGCCGCTCCGGACGGGACGCCGCGGACCGTGACCCGGGCGACGGCGCCCGCGTCCACCGTGACCGTCTGCGTGCTCGGGTCGAGCTCTGTCGTCACCGCGGTGATCGTCGAGACGGCCGCGCGGCCGAGGATGTCGGACACCTCGTAGATGACCGTGTACGAGCCGACGAAGTCGCCCTCGGGGACGAGCACGACCTTGCCGTGGGTGGTGTCGGCGGTGAAGGTCCCGACCCCGGCGACGGTCACGGCCGTCTCCGAGTTACCCGTCTGCGGGTCGACGACGCGCACGGTGGACGCGTCGATCGCCAGCGTCCGCGAGCGGCCGTCGGGGGTGATCGTCTGCGTCGAGCCCTGGACGCCGGTGCTGCGCACCGGGTGCGCGGTCGGCCGGACGGCCTGGACGACGGCGTGCGCCGCGGCGGTGTCCGTCGTGCCGAACGAGTCGGCGACGCGGTAGGTGACGTCGGTGCTCGTCCCGGTGAACGTGTTGAGCGGCGTGAACCGCAGCGACCCGTTGCCCAGCACGGTCCACGTGCCCTCGTCGTCGACGACCAGGGTCGTGCCCCAGCTGCTGTCGGACGGGTCCTGGAGCACGACCGATCCGGTGTCGACCTCCGCCCGCTCGTCGACGGTCACCGAGACCGGCGCACTGCCGGCCACGCCCTGGAGCGTGCTGACCGTCACCGCGGCGGCGACCGGCGCGTCGACCGGGAGGCTGACGTCGGCGTCCTGCGCCGCGTCCGTCACCGTGACGGTCTGGTCCGTGCCGAGGGCGCTGACCCGGTAGCTGCCGGGCCGCACGTACGGGAACGCGTAGTCGCCGTCGGCGTCCGTCGTGGCGGTCGCGTAGGCGGCGCCCCCGGCGGCGGGTGCGAGGGTGACGGTCGCGTCCTCGACCGGGACCGGGCCGCCCGGCGGGGAGACGACGACGGTGCCGGACACGCTCCCGATGCAGCCGCTCTGGTCGGCGCGGGTCACCGAGACCTGCGCGGTGCGGGTGACCGGGCCGCTGCCGTCATCGGTCAGCGTCGTCCCGGTGACCGACGTCGCCGTGACGGGCACGGTGGCGCCGTTCTGGACGCCGGCCGTGAGCGTCGGGCAGTCCCGCTGCACGTCGAGCGAGAAGCAGACCTGGGCCGGGTCGCCGACGTACAGCACGTCCGCGGTGACGTCGGAGGCGTCGTTGCTCGTCGCACCGAGCGCGGTGACCTCGAAGGTCGGCTGGGTCCCGGTGTCCGCGACGGCGAGGGCCGTCAGGTCGATGACACCGCCGGCGTCCGGGGTGAGGCCGACGAAGCCCGCGACCTCCTCGCCGCCGCTGCTCACGACGGTGACGCGCAGGTCCGACACCCCGATGGCTCCGGAGGGCGTCAGGGTGATGGAGCGCCACTCGCGCACCCGGCCGGTCTCGTCGCACGAGAGCCGGGGGGCGGTCGTCGTGTGGGCGAACTCGAGCGTCGGGTCGACGGGCGGCGGGCAGCCGGTCGCACCGGTGAGGCCGTTGAACGTGGTGATCTGGCCGCTGTCCCCGTTGGTCCAGATGCACCGGGCGTCGGTCGGGTCGACGGTCAGCGCGTAGCGGTCACCGGTGACCCAGGGCGGGGTGAACCCGGCGCACGACGCGTCGGTCAGCCAGTCGTAGCAGTACATCGAGCCGCCGCTGAACCAGTACTGGCGCTGCGTGGACCAGGAGAAGTCCGACCAGGTCGCCATCGAGCCGGCGGGGTCGGCGGACAGCGCCGCGGCGAGGCCGCTAGGAACGGTCGCCGAGGCGCCCGTGAGGTCCCAGCAGGCGCTCGCGCCGCGGATGGCGCAGACCCCGACGACGTCGAGCTGGGCGTCCCGCATCGGGGCGACCGAGGAGGCCGAGCTCAGCGACCCGACGGGCCAGCTGCCGGCGCACGCGGCGTCCGTGGCGGAGTCGAAGCACCAGACCTTGTTGGCCGTCACGAAGACCTTGCCGGCGACGGCGACCGAGAACGCCGGCACCGACCCGACACCGCTGAGCCCGGCGAGCGCGTAGGGCTGGCCGGCACAGGCGGCGGACGTCGAGACGTCGTAGCACAGCAGATGGGCGGTCCCCGAGAGCAGCACCGGCGCGTACACCTTCGTGCCGGAGATCGTCTGCTTGCCGATCGTGCCGTACGACGTGTAGCCGCCGCTCTGCAGGACGGTGAACCCGCAGTCCACGAAGGGGTTCGAGCGGATGTCGGTGCACAGCACCCCGGCGCCGCTCGACGAGCCGACGATCGAGTACACCCGGCCGGCGACCACGGACCCGGTGGACGCACCGGAGGTCACGAAACCGCTGCGGTAGTACACCGACCCCGTGCACGACGCACCGGTGGACTTGATGTGGCAGTCCATCCCGTACTGGCTGTTGTTGTGGTGGTAGATGTTGAGGACCTTCGAGCCGGCGACGAAGACGTCCCAGCCGTCACCGCCCGAGGAGCCCTGGAACGAGCCGGCGCCGACCTTGAGCGTGCCGCCGCCGTGCGAGGTCGCGAGCTGCTTGCCGGAGCCGTCGAGGCCGCCGGAGTTCATCGTCGCGGTGGCCCGGACGCCGTCGGTCATCGCGAGGTCCTGCGCCGAGCTCGGCGCGCTGCTGGTCCAGGTGCCGTCGACGTCGTACGTGACGGTCCAGCCGTCGGGGGCCACGAGGGACGCCGGGTCGAGGACGCCTGCGGCGGGGTCCCACTGCTGGGTGATGGTCTGGTCCACGGACCCGGTGTCGCTCACCGGGGAGGCCGTGGCGACGTCGAGGGTGTCGCCGACAGCCACGTTGCTCGCGGCGCCGCCTCCCGAGGAGACCGTCGTGTCGGCCGGGCCCGCGACGGCCTGCGCCGAGGAGATCGGCAGGGCCACGAGGGACGCCGCGGCCACCGCGGTCGCGCAGAGCGACCTGAGCAGCCGGCGGCCCGAGGGCGGGCCGGAGAAGCGTGTGACGGACATGGAGACACCTTTCGGGACGAGCACCGGGAACGATCCGACAGTCGCTTCGTCGCGGGCCGGAACCCGCTTGAGAGTGGTGTCGTTCGGGCGCGAACGTCTGCCGCGCGTCACCGGACCGGTCGCGCCTCACCCGTTCGTGGCGCACGTGGCAGAGCCGTCCGGGGCCGGGTGAACGCAGCGCTCCGGCACCTCGGACGCGGTGTCCCGCAACCGGCTCAGCGTCAGGTCAACGCAAGGTCAACGACAGGTCAACGTCCTCACCGAGGGCGGGCCGCGTCGCCGCCACGCAGGTCCTCGAGCGCCGTCCGCGCCGACGCGTGCACCTGCGCACGAATCCTGGTGTGCAGGTCGCGCAGGCCGGCGCGCGCCGTCCGGACCTCGACGACGCTCGTGCCCGCCGGCGGTGCGGCGAGCGCCGCGCGCAGCGCGGCGAGGTCGCCGGCCTGGGTGTGCGGGACGCCTTACGCGCGGCACAGCTCCGCGACGTCGGTGCCGTGCGGGGTGCCGAAGGTGCGCTCGAAGAGCGCGGCCCGGTCGGCGCCGCGGGCGGCCCGCTCGCCGTGCTCGAGCAGGCTGAAGATCCCGCCGCCGTCGTCGTCGAGGAGCACGACCTGCAGGTCGGGGCGGCGCTCGGCGGGGCCGGAGAGGAGGGCGTTGGCGTCGTGGAGGAAGGCGAGGTCGCCGACGAGCACCCGCACCGGCGCGCCGTCCCGGGCGAGCGCGGCACCGCACGCCGTCGACAGCGTGCCGTCGATGCCGGCGAGCCCGCGGTTGGCGACGACCTGCGTCTGGTCGCCCACGACGACCCCCGGCTCGCGGTCGAGGACGTCGCCGAACGGCCGCCCCGCGAGGTCGAGGTCGCGGATCGGGTTGCTCGCCGCGGCGACGAGCAGGTCGCCGGGCCGCAGCGTGGCGGCGACCTCGCGGGCGACGAGCGGGCCGAGCGGAACGGCGGACGCGCCGTCCGACCAGCCGGCCGCGACCTCGTCGAGGATGCCGTCGAGGGTCTGCTGCGCGGCCGCCCCGGCGGCGAGCCAGCCCGCGAGCCAGGCATCGGGATCCCTGCGGTACCAACCCTTCCGGGTCTCGTCGAGGTCGCCGGGCCAGGTCAGGCCGAGGATCCGGCGCACCGTGCGACCGGGCTCGGGCCACCCCGGGTACGGCGACACGAGGACCACCTCGACGTCGTCGCGCGCGAGCAGCCGGCTCACCGGGCGGGACAGCGTCGGGCGGCCCAGCACGATCGCCCGCTCGACGGCACCGCCGAGGTCGGGCAGCTCGAGGAGCAGCCGATAGGGGCCGATCGCGTTCGGCCCGCTGCGGGCCGCCGACGACGGCTCGGCGAGCAGCGGCCAGCCGCCCGCCTCCGCGAGCCAGCGCGCCTCCCAGCCGGCGCCGTCCCCGGCAACGACGACGGTGCGGCCGCCGGGGAGCAGCGGCTCACCGCGGGCCCCGCGGTTCCGGTGCCGGACGACCCAGCGGACCGAGGGGGCAGCGGGTGTGTCGCCGATGCTTTGCTCTGCCCTCACTTCTGAGGGCGAGCCGCTGCTGGTCCGCTCCGCGATCGCGTCCGCCCTCACCTGTGAGGGCAGAGCAGGGCTGTCGTCGTCGGGCACGAGCGGGTCGGTGAACCCGAGGTCGAGGTGCACCGGTCCGGGGCGGTCGTCGACGGTGCGGCCCCACATCGCCTGGAGCGTGTCGAGCAGCGCGGCGCGGGCGGCGTCCGGGTCGGCGGCCGCGACGTCGTCGGCGAGGTCGAGCCGCGCCCGGACGGCGTCACCGAAGAGCCCGGCCTGCAACTCCGTCGTCTGGTTGGCCCACGTGCCGCGCAGCGCCGTCGGGCGGTCGGCGGTGACGACGACGAGCGGCACGTTGCCGTGGTGCGCCTCGAGGACGGCGGGCAGCAGGTTCGCGGCGGCGGTGCCGGAGGTCGTCACGACGGCGCCGGCGAGATCCGCGCCGCCGGCGAGCGCCCCGCGGGCGACGCCGAGCGCGGTGAACGCGGCGACCCGCTCGTCGTGCCGGACGTGCAGGTCGGGCGCGCTGCCGGGGCGCTGGACGTCGTCCGGCCGGTTCTCCAGCGCCTCGACGAGCGCGTACGCGAGCGGCGCGCTGCGCGACCCCGGGCAGA
>JACRAB010000095.1 GCA_016213575.1 Actinomycetota bacterium | reverse complement strand
GCCCGCTCGCGCCGGCGGCGCCCTGGACGAGGTGCACGTCCCGCGCCTGCGGGCCGCGGTCTCCCTGGACGACCTCGTAGGCGACGCGGTCGCCCTCGGACAGCCAGGTCAGGCCGTCGCCCAGCGACCGGGCGTGGACGAAGACGTCGTCACCACCGGTGTCGGGGGTGACGAACCCGAAGCCCTTGCCCTCGTCGTACCAGGAGACGGTGCCGTCGGCGCCGTCACCGGCGGCGGGCCGGGCCACGTCGGAGCCCAGCGGCAGCAGGTGCTCGGCCTGGGGGCCGCGTTCGCCCTCGCCGACGAGGAAGGCGACCCGCTGCCCCTCGGTGACGACACCGCCGGTGACGATGGCGGAGCTGTGCACGAAGATCTGCGCCACGCCGCTGTCGGGTGCGACGAAGCCGTAGCCCTTGCTCGGCTCGTACCAGACGACCGTGCCCAGGAGACCGAGCGCGGAGTCCTGGGCGGCCTCGCCGGTCACCCGCACGCGCAGCGCCTGCGGGCCGCGGTCCCCCTCGCCGGCCTCGAACTCGACGGCCTGACCCTCGCGGAGGATCTTCGGGCCACCGGCCGCGACGACGATCTCGGAGGCGTGGACGAACAGGTCCTCGCCGCCGTCGTCGGGGGCCAGGAAGCCGAAGCCCCGGTCGGGGTCGAACCAACGGACGACTGCATGCGGCACTGAGGGCTCCACGTGGAGAAAATCGGGTGCGGCCTCGGCCTCGCGTCGTCACGACGATCCACTCCGGCCCGGCAGGTCAGATGCTACCCCTGGACGCAGACGTCGTCGCTCGGTGTGCTGGCACACAGAACTCGTGCCCCAGGTCTTCCTACGGTCGTCGTGAGGCGCCCGCCCGGGTGCTCGTGAGGAGGACTCCCATGACCAGCCCCGCCCCGACGTCCGCGTCCGGCTCCGTCACCGACCGCGGCGCCGTCGTCCCGCACCTGACCTCCGGGGTCGTCGGCGGACTCGCCGGCGGCCTCGTGTTCGGGATGCTCATGCAGATGATGGGAATGATCGGCATGGTGGCCATGCTCGTCGGCTCGGAGTCCAGCGCCGTCGGCTGGGGCGTCCACCTGGTCGTCTCCGCCGCGATCGGCGGTGGCTTCGGCCTCGTCGGCGGCCGGTTGCTCGCCCGCACCGCGACCGCGGTCGGTGCCGGCGCCGGCTACGGCGTCGTCTGGTGGGTGGTCGGCCCGCTGCTCCTCATGCCCGCCAGGCTCGGGATGCCGCTGTTCCGCGTCGACGCCACGGCGGGCAGGAGCCTCATGGGGCACGTGGTCTTCGGGGCGGTCCTCGGCGCCGTCGCCGCGACGGTCGCCGCGACCATGGGCCGGCGCCGGGCATGACCGACGACCCCGCACCGGTGCCGCGGTTCGCGACCGCCGTCCGGACCTGGCAGCTGTCGGAGATGGACCTGTTCGCCGACCTGTCCCCGGCCGAGATGCAGGCGATCGCGGACGCGGCACCGATGCGGCAGGTCGCCCGCGGCACCCTCGTCTGGTCGCCGACCCGGCCGGTCGAGCTGCTCTTCATCGTCAAGCAGGGCCGGGTCCGCACCTACCGCACCGCCGCCGACGGCCGCAGCCTCACCACCGCGATCGTCGGCCCCGGCCAGCTCTTCGGGCAGATGCCGGTGATGGGCCTGCGGATGGACGACGGGTACGCCGAGATGCTCGACCCCGGCGTGCTCTGCGTCATGACGCCCGCGGACGTGGAGCGGCTGCTCTTCGGCGACCTGCGGATCGTCACCCGGATCACCGCGCTGCTCGGCGGTCGGCGCGCCGAGCTCGAGACCCGGCTCACCGACACCGTGCTCAAGCCGGTCGCCGCCCGGATCTGCTCCACGCTCGCGACCCTGGCCGGCAGCCCGCCGTCCCCGGTCCGGCTCACCCACGACCAGCTCGCGGACCTCGTCGGGACGACCCGTGAGACGACGACGAAGGTGCTCGGGGATCTCAAGGCACGCAGCTACGTGCGGCTGCGGCGCGGCCGGATCGACGTCCTCGACCCGGTCGCCGTCCTCGAGCTGGCGGACGGGTCGGCGTAGCGCGGTGCCGGGTCGCGCCGGGTCGCGCCCCGGGTCGGTGCCGGTCCCTCTTCCCGGTTCGGGAATCGTCACCGGCCGTCGGCCGGGCGAGGCTCGGTGCATGAAGATGACAGCAGAGATCCGGATCCCCGCGCCCGCCGACGAGGCCTGGCAGCTGGTCGGTACCCGCTTCGGTGACATCGCCTCGTGGGCGGCGCCGATCGTCGCCTCGTCGCTGGACCGTGACGCAGCGGCGGCAGGTGCCGTGCGCACGTGCCACGTGCAGGGCTTCGGCCCGATGGGAGACATGGTCGTGCGCGAGCGCCTGGTCGCCTTCGACGACGCCCGACGGTCGCTGACGTACGACGCCGTCGACGGGATGCCGTCGTTCGTCCGACGGGCGACGAACCGGTGGACGGTGACGGCGGACGGCGCGCAGGGCTGCGTCGTCCGCAGCGACGTCACGATGCGGCTCGCCTGGTGGCTGCGTCCGATGGCTCCGCTCGTGGCGGGCCGGTTGCGCACCGAGGCGCGTGGCGTCCTCGAGGAGCTCGGCCATGTGCTCGGCACCGGCCGGCCGCACCCCCGCAAGGTCGCGTCGTCCGGGGTCGGCTCGCCTACCGTGGAGCGATGAGCGACACGGCGGCGGAGGGTGCCGGGACGAGCCCGTTCGGGCGGCGGCTGCGGTACTGGCGCAGCGCGCGGGGGATGTCTCAGCTCGACCTCGCGTCGGCCGCGGGGACGACGTCGCGGCACCTGTCGTTCTGCGAGACCGGTCGCTCCCGGCCGGGGCGTGACCTCGTGCTGCGGCTCGCGGACGTCCTCGCCGTCCCGGTCCGGGACCGCAACGACCTGCTCGAGGCGGCCGGCCTGCCGCCGGAGTACCCGGCGCGGCCGCTGGACAGCCCGCAGCTCGCCCCGGTCCGGCGCGTCCTGGACCAGGTGCTCGCAGCGCACGACCCGTACCCGGCGTGGGTCCTCGGCCGGGGGCTGGCCGTCGTCGACGCGAACCGGGCCGCCCGGGTCCTGTTCCCGGGTGTCGTGGGGCTGACGTCCGAGCAGTTCGTCGACGTCTGGTTCGGCCCGGGTCCGCTCGCCGACCGGCTCGTCAACCGCGCCGAGGTGCTCCGGGCCGGGCTGGCACAGCTGCGCAGGGAGGCCTGGGCGTCGGGCGACCCGGCGATGCTCGCCGTCCTCTCCCGGGCCGGAACCCTTGCAGCACAGGCGTTCGCGGGCAGTGGCGCCGGTGCGACCGAGGCATGGCACCCGGACGACAGCCCGGTCAGCTGCCCGGTCCTCGATATCGGCGGGCGCATCGTCCGGACGGTGTCGACGGTGATGCAGTTCGACACGGCTGTCGAGGTCACCACGTCCGAGCTGCGGGTCGAGCTGATGTACCCCGCCGACCCTGACAGCGACCGGGCGCTGCGTGAGGTCGTCGCCCTCGCCACCGCGGGCGCGGGTGCCGCCACGGGCGGCAGCCACCCGGGCTGAGACGGGATCATCGCCGCGATCGGGGGTGACCCGCATCGCCCGGGCCCGGGCCGCGTTCCGGGTCGTGCTTCCCGGTCGTCCTTGACGTGAGTTCATTTGACGTGTCAAGTCAGGCCAACCGATGGTGGTCGATGCTTCACGTGACGAGCGAGGGCTGGCGCCACGGCGGAGCGCTCAGAACGGGAGTGACGCGTCCGGCCCGAGACCCCCGAGCACAGCGCCGCAGATGCTCCGCAACTGGCGCACCTGAGTCCGGGTGAGGCGGTCGAAGACGTGTCGGCGCACCGTCTCGACGTGCTCGGGGGCCGCCTGCTCGACGAGGTCGCGGCCGGCGGGGGTGAGCACGGCGAGCGTGGACCGGCCGTCGTCCGGGTCCGGTCGGCGCTCCAGCAGTCCCCTTCTCTCGAGACGGGTCGCCACGCGCGACAAGTGCGAGAGCGTCACGTTGGCGAACCGGGCGAGCGCGCTCATCCGGATCTGGCCGCCCGGGGTCATCGACAGGCCCGCGAGCACCTGGTACTCGAAGTGGCTCAGGTCGGCGTCCCGCTGCAACTGGGCGTCGAGCGCGGCCGGCAGCCGGATCGTGACCCCGATGAGGCCGAGCCAGGCCTCGCGCTCGACGTCGTCCAGCCAGCGTGGCTCCCTCTGTGCGGTCATGTCGCCATCTTAGTTGACACGGAAAGCAAGATGAGGTTTTGTTTCCATGGAAAGTCATCCACGGAGAGGAGACCTGCCATGATCGACCGTCGTACCGTCCTGCGCGGCGGTGGCGCCTCGCTGTTCGGCGCGCTCGCCCTCACTGCCGTCGCCGGCGAGCTGAGCATCGCCGAGGCTGCGGCGCGTCATCCCGAGCTCGCCCATCGCGAGGTGGGCCTGCTGCCCGACCTCAGCACCGTCTCCGAGCACCTCACCCCGGTCGTGCCCAAGGGCCTCACCGGCCGGGAACGGGCCCAGCTCGCACTGTTCGACGACATGGACTTCTTCGTCTACAGCGGCCAGCAGTGGGACCGGATGGCCGAGAGCCACGCGCAGGACATCCGGGTGCACTACCCGGACGGCACCTTCACCGACGGCCTGGACGCCCACATCGAGGCGCTGAAGTTCCAGTTCCTCTGGGCGCCCGACACCCGTGTCCGGCAGCACCCCATCAAGATCGCCAAGGGTGACCTCACCGCGGTCGTCGGCATCGCGGGCGGCACGTTCACCCAGCCGCTCCCGCTGCCCGACGGGACGTCGATCCCGCCGACCGGCAAGGCGTTCCAGTTCAGCATGGTCACCGTCGGCCGCTGGAACCGCCGCGGCACGATGGACGAGGAGTTCCTCTTCCTCGACCAGCAGTCCGTCAACCAGCAGATCGGCCTCGCCTGATCGGCGGCGCGTCGATGCCGGCCCGGGTGCGGGGCCGGCATCGACGAGCGCAGCACCGGTCGCGGCGCTCGACGCGGTGACGCCTGTGCCCGCGACGAGGAGCCGGAGCCGGCTGCGAGTCCTGGAACAAGATGATCATCGGGTGTACGGCAACGACCTGTTCCAGATCGGTACGTTCCTCGTCCGCGCGCCGTCGCAGCCGGAGCACCTGATCTCGCAGACGGGGGCTTTCCTGGAGGACTTCGACAACATCCGCGACTGCTCGGTCCCGGACTCCACCAGGTTCCATGCCGGTCGTCCGATCCTCAACGGCGGTGACGCCCGGGCCACCCTCGAATCGACGAGCGTGGGTCCCTGCAGCAACGGCTCCACCGCGGCGTCGACCGTCTTCGACGGCGGGCGCGAGCTCCGGTTCAACGTCGGCTGAGCCGCGCCGCTCGAGGTACGAGTACCGGAAACCGGGACAGGATCAGCGGACGCCGAGTAGCTTCACCAGCTCGCCGTACAGACCCGCAGCGAACGTGACGGCCTGTGACAGGCTTTCGCGGTCGTGGAACGGCATGCGCGGGTACGCCGGCTCGCGCGTGAAGCCGGAGTCCTTGCGGGTGGCGAGCTCGGCCGCCATCGAGTGGAACGGTCCGCCCAGTACGTCGTCGCCCACCGCAACCGTGAGGATGCCTTCGAGGCTGCTACGACCGAACGCCAGGTTGAAGGTGACCTGGCCGCGCGCGGTGTGCTCGCGGTGGCGGAAGAACTTCTCGCGCGACCGGTAGCCGAACTCGAGCCCGCTCGCCGAAAGTGCGGCCGCGTGGTCGGCACGCGTGAGGCCGGGGTCGCTCGCGAGCGCACGATCACGGTCGCAGAACGTGTAGTAACGCGCGCTGAAGTCGATCTCGTCGAGCAGGTCGAGCAGTTCGCTGTCCGAGAGGGCTGCGGCCATGAAGCTCTCCGTGTGCAGTGCAGTGCGAGGGCTGCTGGGGTGCACAGCGTATGTCGAAGCCTTCGCTCCTGCGCGAGGGTTCGAACTCCCCGCGGTTGACCGCACGCGTGCTGCTTGTCCGGGACCTCGAAGAGGTGTCTGCCTGGGTGCCGTCCGATGGAGTCTGACCGTGTCAGGCCAGCCGGAACACCGGCCCGCGGGGCGCGAAGGGCAGCCGGGCTCCTGCGGGGGCGAGGACGGCGTGCTCGCGTTTCACCACGATGCGGTCGCACTGGCCGTCGGTGATGATGAGGACGGGCCCGTCGGCGGGGAAGTCGGGAGCGCTCTGCAGCAGGTCGATCCCGGGCTGCAGGACGGTACCGCCACGGCCGCGGATCGTGACGCGGGTGGCGATGTCACCGGGGGCCATCCAGCCGTTGTCGTAGGCCTGGGCGTCGCAGAAGACGACGCGGACGGCGGGGACGTCGCGGGTGACGCTGTACGGGGCGATGGCGCCGAGCGCCTTGCCGAGCAGCCGCCGGTCCATCGAGCCGCTGGTGTCCAGGACGACGCCGAAGGTACGCGTGACGGTCGGGTCGTGCGGGACGTGCCGGCCGGGCCGGGGGATGTCGGGGGTGGCGGACTGCCGCCTGCTGGCGCGGGCGTAGGAGCGGCGCCGCTCGACGGGCGCGAAGTTGTCGTCGAACCAGCGGGCGAGCTGCACGTCCCAGGGGATGGGCGGCTGGCCGAGCGCCCTGATCTCCTCGACGAGCCCGGCGGGCAGCAGCCCGCGTGCGGCCCGGTGGTACCCGATGCCGTCCAACAGGCTTCGCCGGTAGAACTCGTCGAGATCGACACCGGCGCCGGCCTCGCCGAGGCCGGGCAGCCGGCCCGGCAGCACGTCCCCGAGGCCGAGACCGCGCAGCGTGGCGACCTTCCGGTAGCGCCGCCAGTCGGCGGTGATCCGGTCGTACACCTCCTCGGCCGACATGCCCTTGAGGGACACGTCATGCAGAGCGCCCTCCGGGATCGTCCCGACGGCCATCTCGACCAGCCACTCGTTGATCACGAAGTCGCAGGCGACGTTCCACAGCCACGGGTCCCGGCCGGCGGAGCGGGTGTCGTGGCGCAGGCCCGCATGGAGCAGCTCGTGCGCGACGACGAACCGCCGTTCGGACGCCGTCAGCGTGACCTGGGGGTTGACGTACAGCTCGGCCGCGACCGGGCTGATCGCCGCGATGCGGACGTCGTGGGCGCGGGCGATGTCGGCGTCCTCGACCAGCCGGAACGCCGCGGCGAGGCCACCCAGGAGCGGGTAGGAGGAGACGAACCAGTCCAGTGCCGCCTGCCAGGCCGTCTTGCGCCGACCCGTGTACCCGTTGAGGGACTCGGCGGCGCCGCCGGCGACGTCCACCGCGGCGACCACCGCGGCCGAGAGGCCGGTCGCCAGCCGGTCGGGCCACGTCACTGCCGTGCCCGCGGGGTGACGGCGCATCCACGAGGGTGTGGCGGGCGCAGGCGACCAGAGCAGGTCCGCGCCGGTGCCCGCGACACCGACATGACCCAGCTCCGCCGGCAGCCCGCGCTCGCGGAACGTCCGGGCACAGGACTCTTCGGCCCCGACCGCGGCCACCAGGTGATCGAACGTCGTCGGGCCGCCGATCCCGGCCGGCGGCTGCCCGATCTTCAGGTGCCGCAGGAACCGGTTGACCGCCAGACATGCGGCTGCGTTCCACTCCCGGTCGTACCCGGCGGACTCAGGGGCGCCGGCAGCCGCCGTCCACCCTGCGCGGCGCGGCTCGGCGAGATGGTCGAAACCCAGGTGCAGCAGGCAGTGGGCGATCACCCAGGCCCACTCCTCGGGTGTGCCGCGCCGGCGCGGGTTGAGGTCGACCGACCCGGTGGAGGCCACCACCGCCCACCCGGCCGGCGGGCATCGGCTGTCCTGCGGGCGGACGACGACCTGGGCGGCAGCGGCCATCGAGGCGAACAACGGGTGCCGGCGTACCGCGGCCAGGCCTGCGTCCCGGGCCTCTGCCGCGGGATCCGGTCGTGCCGGCCGACGTGCCACGGTGCGTCCCCGCCGCTCGTGCCGTCAGACCTGTGCGCGGCCGGCGGCCAGCCGCGGCAGGTCACGGACCACCTCGACGAGGAACCAGCCGGGCAGCTCCGCGTGCGTGCCGTCCTCGGTGACGTCGTCCTGGCTGCCGGCGACAACGGTCTGGGCCGCCTCGAGACTGATCTCGGCGAGCTCGGACAGCAGTCCCTTGGCGCGGTGCGCCAGCTCGACCGCGCGCTGACCGGCCCCCTGCCGGTCGGCCGGGAGCTCCTTCGCCAGCCGCGCACGCAGGCTCTGCGCGAGGAAGTAGCAGACGTCGCGCTCTGCAGGGTCGGCCGGCCACCGCATCGTCCCCTTGAGCAGCCCGTCCACGCTCCAGGCATGCCGCAGCTGGCGGACGTAGCCGCGGAACTGCCCGGCGTGCGCCGGGCTCAACGTGCCCAGCGTCAGGACGCGCAACAGGTCGTCCGGCAGCTCGGGAGCGTCGTCTTCGCCGGCCCGGTACGACCGCAGCAGGTCCGACACCATGTGCCATGCACGCGGTGTGGAGAACGGCTCCTCGTGCTTCGGCGGCGGAGAGACCAGGTGGTCAGGGCGCTGCTCGATGTAGCCGATCACCCACGGATGCAGGTCCTGCGCCCGCGCCCACTCCAGCCAGTCACGCGGGCTGCTCACCAGGTGGACGTGAACCATCCTGTTCACCAGCGCCGACGACATCGGCCGGACGATCGCCGCGTCCTGGCTGCGGTTCCCGGCGCCGATCACCACCGACTGAGGATGCAGCTCGTAGCCACCCAGCCGACGGTCGAGGATCAGGCTGTAGAAGGCCTTCTGCACCTCGTGGCTCGAACCGTTGAGCTCGTCCAGGAACAAGACGTACGGCTCGTCCCGCGCGATGCTCGCCGGAGGGCAGAACTGACTGCGCGCCTGGTCCCCCTCACCGACGATCCGGGGGACGCCGATCAGGTCCTCCGCGGCGAGCTGCGTCCCCAGCAGCGTCTCGCACGGCAACCCCACCTGCTTGGCGAAGTCCTGGACCAGGCTCGACTTCCCGATCCCCGGCTGGCCCCAGACGAACACCGGCCTCGAGACCGCCACGTGCAACAGCAGCTCCGGCAGCTGGACCGGCGTCACGGTGACAGAGGCATGCATGGTGTGCGCCAGCATAAGGATCCGGGAGGCTCGACGCCCCCGAGTATCCGGCGGCCCGGTGAGGGCACGCGCAGCGGTCGGGCGGCGACCGGGAGGCTCGGCCGGTCGCACGGTGCTGTCACTCGGGCCGGGGCCAGGTCTCCGGGAGTCCGTGCCCGCCGTCGGCCACGAGGACGGCGCCGGTGACGAACGACGCGCTCTCGTGGGCGAGGAAGCCGATGCAGGCGGCGATCTCCTCGGGGGTGCCGCTGCGGCCGAAGGGGCCTGCGGTGGCGGCGCCGGCCTCGAAGGGGAGCTGGGAGCCGGTGGCGACGTAGCCGGGGGCGACGACGTTGACGGTGATGCCGTTCCGGACCTCCTCGAGGGCGAGGGCACGGGACAGCCCCACGACGGCCGCCTTGGCGGCGGTGTAGGTGGCCTGACCGGGCATGGCGTTGGTGGTCCCGGTGGTGGACGCCACGGTGACGATCCGGCCGTACCCGTTGGCGCGCATGGCAGGGACGGCCGCGCGGCACATGAGGAACGCGGTCGTGAGGTTGCGGGCCAGGGCGGCGTCCCAGTCGGCGAGCCGGAGGTTGACGACGTCGTCGTCGGCGTCCCAGCCCGTCGTCGTCGACGTCATGCCGGCGTTGTTGACGAGGACGTCGAGGCGTCCCCAGCGGTCGAGGGCGGCCTCGACGAGCGTCTGCGCGGAGCCGTCGACGGTGAGGTCGCACGCGACTCCGGCGGCGGCGGGGCCGAGCTCGGCGGCACGGTCGTGGACGCGGTCGCTCGTGGCGCCGAGCACGACGCGGGCACCGCGAGAGACGAGCAGCCGGGCGACGGCCATCCCGATGCCGTCGGGGGCGCCGGCGCCGGTGACGACGGCGACCCGGTCGTCGAACCCGGTCATGGGGGCCTCCTGCTGGGGCTGGCGCCGGGCGGCCGGCGCAGACAGTGGGGTGGGAGCCGCTCCCCGTGGTGCGGCTCCCACCCCGGATCCGGTGGTGCGTCAGGCGATGACGCGGATCAGCTTCTTGTTGACGAACTCCTCGATCCCCAGCGAGCCGAGCTCGCGCCCGAAACCGGAGCGCTTCACCCCGCCGAACGGCAGCTCTGCTCCGTCGGCGGCGACGCCGTTGACGAAGACCATGCCGGCCTGGATCGAGTTCGCGACCCGCTGCGCCTGCTCCGGATCGGTGGTGAAGACGTACGAGCCGAGGCCGTACGGCGTGTCGTTGGCGATCTGCACGGCCTCCTCCTCGCCCGACACCCGGTACACGGTGGCGACCGGCCCGAAGAGCTCTTCGCGGTAGACGGCGTTGTCCTTCGTGACCCCGGTGAGGACGCCGGGCGGGAAGGAGCAGCCGTCACGCTCGCCCGCGCTGACGAAGGCCGCGCCCTGGGCGACGGCGCGGTCGACCTGCTCGGCCAGCGTCTCGGCGGCACGCGCGGAGGACAGCGGGGCGCCGGACCAGGACTTCGTCAGCTTCTCGGTGAGCTTCTCGACGAAGGCGTCGTGCAGGTCGTCGACGACGAGGAACCGCTTGGCGGCGTTGCACGCCTGGCCGGTGTTCTCCAGCCGGGCGGCGACCGCCGCGTCGACGGTCGCGTCGAGGTCGTCGGTGCTGAGCAGGATGAAGGGATCGGAGCCGCCCAGCTCGAGGACCACCTTCTTGAGGTGCCGGCCGGCGATCTCGGCCACGGCGGCGCCGGCCCGGCCGGACCCGGTGAGCGACACGCCCTGGATGCGCGGGTCCGCGATGACCTCGGCCGCCTGCTCGGTGCTCGCGTAGACGTTGACGTAGACGCCCTCCGGGCATCCCGCTTCGCGGTAGATCTCCGCGATGGCGGCCGACGACTCCGGGCACTGCGGCGCGTGCTTGAGCAGCACCGTGTTGCCGACGACGAGGTTCGGCCCGGCGAAGCGGGCGACCTGGTAGTAGGGGTAGTTCCACGGCATGATGCCGAGCAGCGCGCCGACCGAGCTCGGGCGGACGACGGCCGTGCCCTCACCGGCGAGCAGGTCGATCGGCCGGTCGGCGGTGAACTGCTCGGCCCGGTCGGCGTAGTACTCGTAGATGGCCGCGGCGAACTCCACCTCGCCGACACCCTCCGCGATCGGCTTGCCCATCTCGCGCTGGATGATCGCGGCCAGCTGCTCGGCGCGCTCGGCGTGCAGCTCGCCGATCCGGCGCACGACCGCCGCGCGCTCGGCGACCGGGCGGGCCGACCAGGCGGCGTGCGCCGTGGCCACGGCGTCGACGGCCCGACGCACCTCGTCGTCCGTGGCGGTCGGGTAGGTGGCGACGGTGCGACCGGTACCGGGGTCCGTCACTGCGTAGGTGTCCACTGGGTCCTCCGGGAGCTGGGTTGGTGGGGATCGGATCCGGCGACGGCGACTGAATCCAGATCATAATCACTGATTTTAGTGTTTATCAATGTCGACCCTGTGGTCGATGCGGGGACGCCCGTGGATGCCCGGCCGGGTCACAGGTCAACGAGCAGCCAGGTCCACAGCCGTGACGACGGCGCGGCGGCCCGCGACCCCGGTGGGACGTCGATGCACTGCCCGGGCAGCACGTGCGGGACGTTCGCCGCGATGACCCGCCCGCCGTGGCTCGTCAGCGCCAGGGGACGGTCGACGCTGGTGAGGGCCGGCATGACGAGGCGTTCCAGGGCCGCGACGAGGATGTCCGCGCCGGCTGCGCCGAGGAAGCGGCCCTGCGACCACACAGGGCTGACGACCGTGATCGTGTACTCGTTCGTGCAGGCGAAGTCGACGTACGGCCCCGTCGCGTACGGGAGCCGGCTGCGCCCGGCGGCCGCGTAGTACTCCGAGGTCGTGTAGTCGTGGTAGTCGGGGGCCGACGGGTCGAGGTTGACCCTGAGCGCCTCCGTGTCGCCGCGGCTGGTGCGCCACCACCACTCGAGCCAGAGTGCGGCGTCCGAGAGGAGCCCCGAGGCGACCACCACGCCGGCGCCCTTGAGGAGCGGGTCGTGCCGCCCGAGGAGCTCCGCGATCGCCGGGCGGAGCCCGGCCAGTGCCTCCCGGGAAGGACGCTCGGCGGCCGCGCGGACCGTGTCCGCGTACTGCCGGCCGAGGTGCTCCAGGTCGGTGACGACCGCATCGACGTCCGCGACGACACCGGCGAGGCGGTCCGTCACCGCGTCGCCCGCGACCGGCGGCACTGCCGTGCGGGGCGCGAGGCGCAGGCGCTCCCGGACGAGGCGCTCGGTCTGTCGTCGGACGTACGCCTCGGCCAGTGCGCGCGCCCGGTCCGGCAGCCGGTCGCCGACCGCCCGGACCACCTCGGCCCGTCGGTCGCTCAGGTCGTCGAGGTCGTCGGGCTCCAGGTCGAGGGCGACGAGGTCGCCGACCTCGGCGAGCAGGAGTGCCTCCTCGCGCGCCAGCCGTGGTGACTGCGCGGTGGTGGCGATGGCGATCGCGAGCTCGCCGTCCGCGCGCCGCCAGTCCCCGGGCGTGCGCGCCTCGCGCAGCCTGCGGACGCAGTCCTCGAGCCGGCGCACCTCGTCCGGCAGTCCGCGCTCGGCCGCGAGCGAGGCCGCCGTGCCGGAGACCGCGCTGCGGTGGTCCCCCAGGTCGCGCAGGTCCTGGATGCTGAACCCGTGCAGCGGCTCCCGGGTGTCGACGGGCACCCGGACGACGGTCCCGCCGCCACGCCCGCGACGGGTCGCGATGAGGCCCTGCTCCCGCAGGACCGCCAGGGCCTCGCGCATCGTCACCGCGGAGACGCCGAACAGCTCGGCGAGCTGCACCTCAGGGGGGAGCCGCTGGCCGTCGTGGACGACCCCGAGCCGGATCGCCTCGCCCAGGCTCCGTGCGACGGCCTCGACCCTGCTGCCGCGGACGTCGACGGAGGCGTGCAGGGTGCGGACCATCGCCGTGGTCAGCCCTGCACCCGTCCCGGACGATCCCCCCTTGACGTCTAGAACCATGAATCCATAGTTTCACTTCGATGCAGTGAGCGGAAGGGCGGGCGTCCGCCGACCGCTCCTCGCGTGCACGGGGCGATCCCGCCGGCATCCGAGCCTCCCGCCGCCCACGTTCCCTCTCGGAAGGTGCAGACCCGCGATGACCGACGTCCTGAGCCACGACCCGCGTACCGGTCAGGTGGTGTCCCGCGAGGATCCCTCGGACGCCGATGCGGTCACCGCCGTCGTCGGCGCGGCGGCGGCCCGGCCGTGACCGGTGCGGAGCCGGGCCGGCTCGCCCGGCTCGGGCCGGCGGGGCTGTCGCCCGAGCAGCGGGCGCTCTACGACGCGATCGTCGGGGGCCCGCGGGCCTCCGGCCCGGCGCTGTTCCGGCTCGTCGACGAGCGCGGCGCGCTCGAAGGGCCCTTCAACGCGTTCCTCCTGCACCCGCCGATCGGCGAGGCCCTGCAGGCGGTCGGCGCGGCCGTGAGGTACCGCGGCAGGCTCACCGACCGGGCGCGCGAGATCGCGATCCTGCTCGTCGCGGCGCACCGGGACAGCGCCTTCGAGCGGTACGCGCACGAGGCGGTCGGCGCCGCTGCGGGTCTGTCGCCGGCGGAGCTCGACGCGGTGCGCCGGCTGCGTCCGGGAACGTTCGAGGACGACGCGGAGCGCCTGGTGGCCGACACGACCCTCGCCCTGCTCGAGGACGGCGACCTCGACGACGACCGGTACGCGGCGTTCACCGCCCGGTTCGACGAGGCCACGCTCTTCGAGCTGCTCACCCTCGTCGGGTACTACACGACGCTCGCCCTGCAGCTGAACGTCTTCCGGGTCGCCGCACCGGACGGCGGCGGCCGAGCGTGAGCGACTGAGGCCGGACCGGGAGTTCGGGCGGTGCGTCAGGCTCCGCGGTCGGCCGCGGCGGGGGCGGTCATCGCCGGCAGGACCTCGACCTCGCGGGCCGGCACGGTGGTCGCGCACGAGCGGCAGGAGTACCCGACGTCGACGGTGCCGTGGCACGTGCGATGCCGGGCCTGTCGAGGCGGTCGCTGCCCCGGCTCGAGCAGATGGCGGTCGCCCCACTGCATGAGGGCGACGATCGGCAGCCCGAGCTCGAGCCCGACGCGGGTCAGGTGGTACTCCCAGCGCTGCGGGTGGTCGCTGTAGGGCCGGCGCTCGAGCACGCCGGCGTCCACCAGGTGGTTGAGCCGCGTCGTCAGCACGTTGCGGGCGATGCCCAGCTCCAGGCGCAGGTCCTCGAACCGGTGCAGGCCCAGGTGGACGTCGCGGACGATGAGCAGGCTCCACCGCTCGCCGACCGCCTCGAGCGCCCTGGCCACCGAGCAGACCTGTTCGTCGTACGTGCGACCGAGCACGACATCACCCCTCGAACCGGGAACCCACCGGCCCGGAGCGCCGGACCGTTGCATGACGCAACTCCACAACTGTAGTGTCAGTCCTTTCATGCAACTTTATCCGAGCACCGAGGAGACTGCCGTGGCCGGCCCCTGGCGCACGTTCGCGATGGTGTCGGTCGGCGTCTTCGCGGCCTCGCTCGACCTGTTCGTCGTCAACATCGCGATGCCCGAGCTCGCCCGTGACTTCGGGCAGGGGGGTCTCGCGCAGCTGTCGTGGGTGCTCAACGGGTATGCGATCGTCTACGCCGCGCTGCTCGTTCCGGCCGGGCGGATCGTCGACCTCTACGGCCGCCGTCGCGGGTTCGTCGTCGGCGTCACGCTCTTCACGGTGGCCTCGGCGGCCTGTGCGGTCGCTCCGTCTGCCGGCGTGCTCATCGCGGCCCGCCTGGTCCAGGGAGCCGGTGCCGCGATCCTCACGCCCAGCTCGCTCGGCGTGGTGCTGCCCGCCTTCCCCGCGCGCTCCCGTCCCGCCGTCATCGCCGCGTGGGCCGCGACCGGTGCGGTCGGCGCCGCGGCCGGCCCTCCGCTGGGGGCCTGCTCACCGAGCTCAGCTGGCGGTGGATCTTCCTCGTGAACGTGCCGCTCGGGCTCGTCTCCGCGGTCTACGCCGCCCGCCGCCTTCCCGAGACCCGCGACCCGGACGCCGGGCGGCTGCCCGACCCGGTCGGCATCGTGACGCTCATGGCGGGGATCGCGGCCGTCGTGCTGGCCCTGGTCAAGGGGCGCGAATGGGGATGGGCGTCCGGGCAGGTGCTGGTCAGTGCCGGCGTCGGGGTCGCGATGCTCGCGGTCACGGTGGCCCGCTCCCGCCGGCACCCGGCGCCCGCGCTCGAGCTGCCCATGCTGCGGGTCCCCTCGTTCGCGCTCGCGGTGGCGTCCGCGACCGCGTTCTTCGCCGGGTTCGCAGGGATGCTGCTCGGCGGGGTGCTCTACCTGACGCAGGTCTGGGGGCAGTCCGTCCTGCGGGCCGGGCTCGAGCTCGCGGTCGGCCCGCTGCTCGCGATGCTCGCCGCCGTGGTCGCGTCGAGGCTCGGTCCCCGCCTCGGCATGGCCAACGTCGGAGCGGTCGGCGGCGTCCTCGTCGCGGCGGGCCTGGCGCTCAACGCGGTGCGCCTCGGTGTCACGCCCGACTTCGTGCGCGACTACCTGCCCGGGCAGATCATCACCGGTGCCGGAGTCGGCCTGGCGCTGCCCGCGTTCACGGCGGTCGCGGTCAGCGCCGTCCAGGCCACCCGCTTCGCGACGGCCATCGGCCTCTCCTCGGCGTTCCGGCAGATCGGCGCCGCTCTCGGGGTCGCGGCCTTCGTGGCGCTCGTCGGCACCCCGGCACGTGACGAGGCGGTCGCCGCGTACCGCAACGGCTGGACCTTCATGATCGCCGCCGCCCTGCTCGGTGCTGCTCTCATGCTCGCCACCCGATGGTTCACGCCACGCCCCGCGGTGGAGACGGTGGCCGCGGACGCCGCTGCCTGACGCGGGCGGCCCGCAGACCGGTGCGGTGCTGCGGCCGGGTCAGGTCAGCACGGTGCGCAGCTGGGTGGACGTCACCAGGGGCAGGCCGTCGCGGGACCACAGGGTGACCCTCTCGGTCATCCAGGCGTCCTCGCCGACGTCGTCCGTCCTGGCCTCGAGCAGCACCCAGTCGTCGTCCGCCGTCGCTGCACCAGGGGTGAAGCGCGCCGTCATCCGGATCGTGGGCACCGGGTGCGGCCGGTGCAGGACGGCGGCGTACGAGGGTGCGAACGCGTCGGCGAGCACGAGCAGCCGCTCGTACGGGTCATGGACGGCGTCACGGAGCCGGATCCACGCGCACAGGCGCGGGTGCGCCGCTCCCGAGTAGGGCAGCGTGCCGATCGCGGTGCGCATCTGCATGCGGGTGGAGATGGGGACGAACTCCGGGGGGATGACGAAGGGGCTCGCGGCCTCCAGTGCCGTCACGTCCGCGGGCGGGGCGGGGAGCACGGTCGGCTGCAGGGCCGGCCGCGGCGGGGACAGGACGACGGTGGCGGTGGCCGCCGTCCGGCCGGTGACGCTCGCCGTCGCGGACACGGCGCTCACGGCACGGCCGGAATGCAGTGCCACGGCGCCGATCTCGGGGCGCTCGGTCACCGCGCGCAGGTAGTACGCGGAGATCTCGAGGGTCGCGCTTGCCCGTGGGGCAACCCGTGTCCGCCGAGCGCTTCGGCGATGCGTTCGTCGACGAGGCGACGGGTGCGCAGGTGGTGCTGCGGGTCGTCGCTGAAGCGGTCGAAGGTGAGGGTGCCGTCCTCGTCGACGACGGCGCAGGCGGTCCGCCGGTCGGTGAGGTCGCGCAGCAGCTGCAGGGCGCGGTGGTCGGCGAAGGCCTGGGCGAGGACCCGGTGCCGGACGGACTCCACCGGCCGGCCGTCCGCGCCCGGGTAGACGACGAAGGCGTCGCCGCCGGGGAACGCGCCGCCCGACGTGGTGTCGCGGAACGGGTCGACCGTCGCGCGGGACAGCTGGGTGTTCCAGAAGTTGAAGCCCCAGTGGAGGAAGCCGCGGACGTCGGCGACGAACAGCTGGCGGCCGATGACCCGGTGCCGGACGGCGGACTGGGCGATGAAGCGGTTCGCGACGGCGCGGTCCTGGGCGTTGCAGTAGTAGGCCCAGACGGGGTCGCCCGCGTCGAGGAACTCGGCGATCGCGTCGGTGGCGACGACCGCGGTGTCGACGAGGCCCTCGGTGAGGAAGGTGCGGTGGCTCAGGGCGTCGACGACGCGTTCTCCGTCGAGCAGGTCCCGGACGGCCAGGCGTGCGGCGCGGTAGGTGTCGAGGGAGTCCGGGCCGGGTTCGTCGCTGACGTGCCACAGCGCCGTCGTGCCCGGCCACCGCCGGGACAGGTGGGTGCGGACGGCGGGCAGCAGCGCGGTGAGGAACCGGGTGTAGGCCGGATCGGTGGAGGGGACGTGCCACCCGAACACCTCGCGGGGTCCGTCGTCGGTGACGGCCGTGATCGACGGTGCGGCGCGGGCGCCCCACTGGGAGAACAGCGGTGGGATCTCGATGCTCGTGAAGCCGGCCCGCGCGCACTCCTCGAGCCAGCGGTCCAGCGCGTCGAACCCGAAGGTCCACCGGCCGTCGGTGAGGTCGCCGCTGAGCCGGATGTCGACGAGCTGGGTCGGCGTGCGCCGCAGCCCGACCGCCGTGTCGAGCGGCGGCGTCCACAGCGGGGTCAGGACCGTCGTCGCACCGCTGCGCGCCAGCGACGGCAGGTAGGCCGCGACGAGGCGCCAGTGCTGCTCGGAGAAGGGGGTGCAGCCGTACCGGTCGGCGAGGCAGTCGACGTGCAGCCAGTGCGCGACCGTGATGTCCAGCGGTGGCAGCTCCACGGGGTGCACGACGATCTCGAGGTCGGCGCTGAACGCCGGGGCGGCGTCCGGTCGTCCCAGGGCGCCGAGCCGGACGCGCACGCGGCGGGCGCCGGCGTGCTCGGGCGAGTCGACGACGACGTCCACCCAGACCGACTGCCAGGCGCCGAGGACGACGGGCAGCGGTGAGCCCTCCGGCAGGGGCACGAGCGGGTCGGGGAAGAGGCCGGGGACGGTGCGCAGGTAACCGCGGTCGGGGTCCGCGAACGCCGGGACGGTCACGGGGACGTGCCCGACGACGAAGAGCTCGACCCGCGCTCCGCCCCCCGCGTCCACCTCGAGGTGCAGCGGCGGCAGGTCGTCGGCGTCCCGGACGGCGGGCGTGCGCCAGGCGATCTGGAACGAGACGACCTCGCCGAGGAACCCCGACAGCGGCTCCGCGGCGCGTGCCCGCGGACGTTCGTCGAGGAAGACCTTCTCCAGCGCGTCGCAGAGGACGACGTCGGTCCCGGCGGCTGCCGGGTCCGCGGAGCCCACGGGCGGATCGCTCACGGGGCGGTCCAGTCGCCGCTCGACGCGACGCACTGCTCGATCAGCTCGGCGTCGGCGGGCGCCCGTTCGATGGTGGCGCGGTAGTAGATCGGTCCGATCGCCATCGCCGCGGCGGTGCCGGTCGTGGTCCGTGGTGCGAGCTCCTTGCGTTGCTCGGCGTCCTGGAGCGCCGCGGCGAGGCGGGCGGTGAGGATCTCGGCGAAGCCGGCCCGCCGGGCGTCCATGGCGGGGTCCCAGAGCGCGGAGCCCGCGAGGGTGGTCGTGACGGCGAGGACGTCGTCGTGCTCGAGCTGGTGGGCGATCGCCGTGAGCTGGCTGGTCAGCCAGTCCCGGTAGGGGGATGTCGGCTCGTCGAAGAACGGCATCGGCACCGTGGCCATCGCCTCGGCGAGGAGCTGGTCGGTCCGCGGCCAGTGCCGGTAGACCGTCGCCCGGCCGATGCCGGCGTGCTCGGCGATCTGTTGGTGGGTCACCGCGCTCGGCCCCTTGGCGAGGAGCAGCTCGCGGGCCGCGTCGAGGATCGCCGCGCGGCTGCGCACGAAGCGCGGGTCTGTCGCGTCTCCCATGGCCGCACTCTATGAGATGACTTGACTCATAAGTGGGTCGAGTGCCAGAGTCTTTCTATGAGACATAATGTTTCACAGACGATCGCTGTTCTCGGTGCCACCGGGGCGACGGGGCGGCACGTGGTGGCCGAGGCGCTGCGGTCCGGGCGCCGGGTCGTCGTGGTGGTGCGCCGCGCGGGCTCCTTCGCGAGCGCGCCCGGACTGCGGGAGACGGTGTGGGCCGGCGTCGCCGACGAGGGGGCGTTGACCGCCGCTCTGGACGGTGCGGACGTCGTGATCAGCACCCTGGGCGGGGCCGCGAAGGGCCCGACCACGGTGTGCACCGACGCGATGCGCACCACGGTCCGCGCGATGACCCACGTCGGGGTGAAGCGGCTGGTCGTCGTCAGTGCCCATGGCGTGCTGGACACCCACGACCGATCGCTGTACTCGAGAGCCGTCTGGCGCGGGGCCGGCGAGCGGATGAAGGACAAGGAGACGATGGAGCACCTCGTCGCCGACTCGCCGCTGGACTGGACGATCGTGCGCCCGCCGATGCTGAGGAACGTGCCGGCGACGGGGGCGTACCGGGTCGGCGAGGACCTGCCGATCAGGCTGTGGCACTCCATCGGCCGCGAAGACCTCGCCGGCTTCCTGGTCCGCGAAGCCGCTGAGGCCAAGTACGTCCGCCGCTACCCGCGGATCCACCGATGACCGGGGCGTCGGGCCCGTCGACCGGGGTGGCCGTCGTCACCGGGGCGACCGGCGGCATGGGGCGCGTCATCGCCGCTGCCCTCGCCGGTCGCGGGATGCACGTCGTCGCCGTCGTCCGCGACCCCGCGCGCGCAGCGGAGCTCGGCAGGCAGATCGGCCGGGGCCCCGGCTCTCTCGAGGTGATACGCGCGGACCTGGCCACCCGTGCCGGCCTGACCGCGGCCGCGGCCGCGATCGCCGGCGGGCACGGGGCGATCACGGTCCTGGTCAACAACGCCGGAGCGCACTACCCCGAGCGCCGCCTCTCGCCGGACGGCGTCGAGATGCACGTCGCGGTCAACCACCTCGCTCCGTACGGCCTGACCGTGCTGCTCGACCGACAGCTCCGGCGCGGCCGCGCACGGGTCGTCAACGTCGCCTCCGACGCGCTCCGCGACACCCGACGGGTCAAGCTGCTCGGTGCCCCTCGCCCGGCGACGATCGACCCGGCCGACCTGCAGGACCTGACCCGCATCAACCCGGCCGAGGGTTTCGTGCCCTTCGAGGCCTACGCCCGGGCGAAGCTGCTGAGCGTCACCGCCGGCTACGGCCTGGCCCGTGCCCTCGCCGCCGACGGCGTGACGGTCAACGCCGTGCATCCGGGGATCGTCGCGACCGGCATCGTCGACGACCTGGTACCGAAGGTGTTGCGACCCTCGGCAGGCCTGGTCCGGCGCTTCCTGCTCACACCGGAGGAGGGCGCCGCGGCCACGCTGCGCCTCGCGACAGACCCGACGCTGGAGGGCGTCACCGGCCGCTACTACGTCCGCGACGCCGAGGCCGTCACGCCGCCTGTGACCTACGACCGCGACGTGCAGAGGCGGCTGCGAGACGCCACCGAGCGGATCCTGGCCCCCGAGGGGTTCAGGTCGCTGTAGTCGCCGAGCCTCGACGTGCTCGTGCTGCCGCCGGGGAGCGCACCAGTCGTACGCCGGTGGCCAGCAGCCACACGAGCCAGGCGGCGAAGCCGGGCATCCCGACGAACAGGAGCGCCGAGCCGTCCGCGATCGCGAGGTTGGCCGTCCCGGCAGCGAGCAGCAGGCCTCCTCCGGCCAGTGCGAGCAGGCGCTGCCACGGTGGCGTCAGTCCGCTCGCGTGCGTCGCCAGTGCGGCGCCGACGAAGGTGGTGCCGAGCGCCGGCAGGGCCAGCGCGAATGCGCCTGCGTGCAGCTGCCACACGAGCTCGAGGGTCGGGCTCGGTTCGGTGAGGCCGGCGGCCGACAGGACGACTCCGTTCCACAGGACGGCATAGAGCGCGAAGACCGCTGACAGGGTCGCGCCCGCGGCCACGGCGAGGCGCGACCAGTCCGCACCCGCACCCCCGCGACGCTCGACGAGTCCGTGCAGACCGGTCACGAGGCCGAGCAGCAGTGGCAGGTTCAGCGCCTCCAGACCGACCGAGACCGCGACCGCGACCCGGTTCTCCGCGTGGAAGGCGAGGACCTCCGTGATCGGGTCCCCGAAGGCGGGCGAGTCGGTCGCGATCACCACGGCGTTCTGGATTACCAGGGACGCTGCCAGCGCGATCGCCGTCGCGCCGACGACCCGCTCGCGGCTCGGTGCGGTGCCCGTCGTCGCCGTTGCCGCGGCGACCTGCTCTGACCGGGTTGTCACGTCGTCACTCCTTCGTTCCGTTCGGACGGCGGCCCGCGGCTCGCGGGGTTCGTACACCGTACGTCGTACGCCGTACTATCGACGTACGCTGTACGGTTGTCAAGTCGTTCGAGGGAGCGAGGAGACCCGTGCCCGTGAGGGGAGAGCGCAAGGCCGAGTCGGAGCCGGAGGCGGGGCTGAGCAGGCAGCGGGTGGTCGCCGAGGCGATCCGGCTCGCCGACCGCGAGGGGGTCGAGGGGCTGAGCATGCGCCGGTTGGCCGGCGTGCTCGGTGCGGGCGCGATGTCGCTCTACCACTACGTGGCGAGCAAGGAGCAGCTGCTGGATGCCATGATCGACGTGGTCTTCGAGGAGATCGAGCTCCCGCCCGAGGGCACCGACTGGCGGTCGGCGATGCGCCGGCGGGCGGTGTCGGCCCGGCAGGTTCTGGCACGTCACCCGTGGGCGATCGCCCTGATGGAGTCACGGACGTCTCCGGGGCCGGCGAACCTGCGCCACCGTGAGGCGGTCACCGCCTGCCTGCGCAGGGCCGGCTTCTCGGTCCTCATGGCGACGCACGCGAACTGGCTGCTCGACAGCTACGTCTACGGGCACGCCCTGCAGGAGGCCAGCCTGCCGTTCGGCACCGCCGACGAGCTCGCGGACATGACCGAGGACGTGTTCCTGCCCCAGCTCCCGGCGGACGAGTTCCCCTACCTCAACGAGTCCGCCGCCGCGCTCCTCGCGGCCGGCTACGACCCGGCGGAGGAGTTCACCTTCGGCCTCGATCTCGTCCTGGATGCGCTCGAACCCCTCAGGACCGGCGCGTAGCGACGCCCCTCCGGCCGGGACGACGTGGCCGGGCTGCTTCGCTGCCGTCTAGATCGGCCCGAACGCCCCGCCCAGGCCGAGCACGAACAGCACGACGCCGAGGAGGACGGCGATGGCGTGGGGGAGCGCGACGTGCGGGTACAGCAGCACGGCGCGGTTGCGGCCGGGGTCGGTGTTGATGTCGGCCCACGCGTGGGGCGTGCGGGGGTCACCCTTGGACTGGCCGCCCCTGACCCGTGGCCGTGCGGTGAACCAGCTCCAGTCGATGAGCGGGGCGGACGCCCGTGTCCCGTCGGGCAGCTCGCGGCTGTACAGGGTGTGGGCGATGACCTCGATGTCGCCCATCCGTGGGTAGTACCGCATCTGGTGGGTCTTGATCGAGGCCTCGATGAGCCAGAACGCCAGTCCGCCGGCTGCGGCGACGAGGAACAGTCCGTAGTGGTCCTGCTGGAAGCCGAGACCGAGCGTGGCGAGCGCGAAGGTGACGCCCCAGCTCTTGACCGTCAGCAGCCGCTGGTCGAAGCCCGCGACGATGTCGACCAGCTGGTAGTACTCGCGCATCAGGTCGTCGTGCAGGTGGTCCGCGTCGCCGTCCTTCGTGCTCCGGTCGGTCATGGCCGGCCCCCTCCAGCTCTCGATGTGACACCCCGGCTCGGACGTCGCCGCGCAGGCTACCGGTGCCGCGCCCTCGCCCCGGGGTTCCGGCGAGTGTTCCAGCGGGGCGGGGAGCAGGCACCCCGTCGCGTCCGGCCCGGTCGTGACGCCGGGGCGTCATCGCACGGGTCTCCAGCCGTCGGCGGAGTCGCGGACGTAGCGGGACCACAGTGCGGCGACGTCGTCGCCGGTCCGTGCCACCCAGAACGTGTCGCTGTACGAGCCGTTGCGCAGAGCCGCGTCGAGGTCCTGGACGATGCCGTCGCCGCCGGCGGCGACGGCCCAGGCCAGGAACCGGGCGGTGGCCCGGTACCCGTCGGTGAGGGCGCTGCCGCGTTCGTAGCGGGCGATCGACCATCCGGCGGCGGCGTTGCCCCTGCCGAACCGGTACCGGGCGTAGTCGGCGACGCCCTCGACCCAGTGCCACCGATCGGCATACGTACCAGCGGAATAGGCTTGGACGAGGTGGGTGACCTCGTGCGTGACGACGTCGAGATCGCGGGGGTGGGTGCGGGCATAGGCCGCGCTGACGGTGATGACCCCGCCGCCGGCAGCTGCGGGGCCGTCGGTGTAGCCGGGGTCGACGACGAGGCGGATCCGGGTCGGCGCCGCGGGGTTGAAGAAGTCGGTGATGGCCGGGACGACGTGGGCCAGGGTGTCGAGGTACCCGTCGACCGTGTCGGCAGGCACCTTCGGATCCAGGACGCGGACGTCGACGTCGGGTGCTCGGCGTCCCTCGGACCTCATCGCGCACCTCGCCTCGGTTGGCGCCTTCATGCCTGGATGACACATCGTGCCACCGGATCGGTCCTGCCCCGGGGGCGGGCTTCTTCGCGTGCGGGCCGACGATCAGCTCGGGTCCGGTCCGAACGAACCGTTGAGGAGCTTGACGATCGGCCAGGCGCCGTCGGACCAGTTCGAGATGACGGTGTACGTGGTCGAGGATGCGGCGCTGTGCAGGCTCGTGAAGGAGACGCCGGCGTCGTACCCCTCGAGCCAGACGGCGTCGCCGGTGGCGTGCAGGTGGAACCCGAGGCCGTAGCGTCTGGACTCCTCGGGCCAGTCGCTGCGCGGCCGGGTCATCTCGGCCAGGCGCCCGGCCGGGACGATCCGGCCGGAGAACAAGGCGTCCCAGAACGCGCTGAGATCGGCCGCGGTGGTGTAGATGCCGCCGTCGCCGGTGCCGCGTACCGGCAGGTGGAGCACGTTGGTCCGCAGGCCCTCCGCGGACAGGTAGCCGATCGCTGCGTTCCCGGGGAGCTCGTCGGACCGCAGGAACGCGGTGTCGGCCATGCCCGCAGGCTGGGTGACCAGGGTGCGTACGAGGTCGGGGAACGGCGAACCGGTCGCGCGTTCGGCGAGCCGCGCGAGCAGCACGTAGCCGGCGTTGTTGTAGGCGAAGCGTTCACCGGCGGGGAACACCGGCTCATGCCCGTCGAGGAGCGGCAGGTACTGCTCGCTGGTCGCGAGCTGGTGCACCGGCACCGGCATCACGTAGTCGCGGATGTCGTCGACGGCGTCCTCGTCGAGGTAGTCCCCGATCCCTGACCGGTGGGCGAGCAGGTGCTCGATCGTCACGTCGTCGCCGACCATCGGCAGGTCGTCGGCCAGCAGCGAGCGGGCGGTGGTGCCGAGTCCGAACGCGCCGCGATCGACCAGGCCGACCACCGTGAGCGCGGTCAGGGTCTTCGTCCCGCTGGCTGTCGCGAACACGGTGTCCACCGTGTTGGGCACCTCGTGCCCGCGGTCGGCGAACCCGTACGCCGTGCAGAGCTCCGTGACTCCCGACCGGTCCACACGGACCACCCCGGAGAACGCCGAGCGTGCCGCTGCGTCGGCGACCTCGTCCTGAAGTGATCGCATCACCGGGACGCTACCCCTGCTCGCCCGCACGGGACAGCGCGTTCTCCGTCGCGGTCGACGGCTGCGCCGGCCTCAGGCCCGGGGCGCGCGAAGCCCGCAGGCGCGGGCCGCGCGGCGGGCGCTGTCCAGGAATGCCTGGATCGACGGTCGTCCGGTCGCGGAGAGGGAGTGGGCGAGGAGGATGTGGCGTCGCAGCGGTTGCGTGAGCGGGTGCACGGTGATGCCCGACGTGACGGCACCGCCGAGCGCCAGTTCGGAGACGAGGGCGACGCCCAGTCCTGCTCCGACCATCGCGAGGGCGGTCGCCTGCTCGTCGACCTCGTGGGTGGCGTGCAGCTCGAAACCTGCGGCCCGGCAGGCCGCACGGACCGCGCGGCCGTAGTACGTGTGCGGGCCGGACATCACCCAGGGGACGTCCGCGAGGGAAGACAGGGCCAGGCTGCGTCGGGGCAGCCAGCCCTCGGGTGCGGCGAGGCGGAAGGAGTCGAGGCCGATCTGGTGCACGGCGAGACCGGGCGGCCAGGGTTCGCCCGCGTCCGGGTAGTCGATGAGGAAGGCGAGGTCGAGGTGACCGAGGTGCAGCTCCGTGACGGCGTCCTCGGGGTCGACCTCGCGGGTGCTCAACCGCAGCTCGGTCGCGCGCTCGGACAGGTCGCTCACCAGGTGGGGGACGAGCCCTGCTGCGACGGTGGCGAAGACGCCGACCTGGAGCGTGCCGGCCAGGGTGCCGCGGGCGTGCTCGACCGCTGCCCGGGCCGTGGTCTCGGCGTCCAGGAGGATCTCGGCGTGCTCGAGCAGGACGCGTCCGACGTCCGTGATCCGCAGACCGCGGCCGAGCCGGTCGAACAGCGTCGCCCCGACCTCCTTCTCCAGGGCGGCCAGCTGCTGGGAGACCCCGGACGGGGAGTAGTGCAACGCCTCGGCCGCCGCGGTGACTCCCCCTCGGTAGGCGACCTCGCGGTAGATGCGCAGCCGGCGAAGACCCAGGTCCATGCACAAATCGTAAAGGTCTCGTGCACTTTCCTTCACTGGACCTGAACTCTCCGTGCCCGCAGACTGATCGGACAGCCGGCACCTCGGTGTGCCGCGGACGGTGGAAAGGAAGTCGTGCAGGTGATGTCGTGGGCGGACGGGATGGGCTGGATCGGCGGGGTCGTCGCCGCTGTCGCCTACGTACTGGTGTCCCGGGGGCGGATGGCTCCGGACTCCGCCCGTTTCCACGGCCTCAACGTCGCGGCCGCCGCGATGCTCGCGGTCGCCGCCTTCGACCGCACCGCCCTGCCGAGCGCGTGCATGAACGTCCTGTGGATCCTCTTCGGTCTCGGCTCCTTGGCCGCTGCCGCCCGCGCCGGGCGCGGGCTGCCGGTACCACCGGATCCTGCAGCCGCCGCTGCGGACGACCGCGCGCGGTGCGTCGAGACCGCAGCGGCCTGATCGACACGGAGGCACCGGATGTTCCGCAACGTCATGCCGCGCTACGAGATCCTCACCGACGACGCACTGCAGCGGATCGAGCGCGGCTGGATGCGGATCGTGCAGGAGATCGGCATCGCCTTCGACCACCCCGAGGCGCTGGAGCGGCTGCGGGACGCGGGCCAGGTGGTCGACGGGGACGTCGTCCGCTTCGACCCGGACTTCGTCCTCGAGCACTGCGCGAGAGCCCCGTCGGAGTTCACCCTGAGGGCGAGGAACCCGGCGCACTCGGTGCACCTCGGAGGCGACCGGATGGTGTTCGCCGGGTGCGCCGGGATGCCCTTCTACCGTGAGGGGGACATCCGTCGGGACGCGACCCTGGCGGACCTGGAGCGGATGGTGCGGCTCGTGCAGGCCGCCCCCGAGCTCGACCTCGCGGCGATGCCCACCGTGGAACCGAACGACACCCCGCTGGACTCCCGTCACCTGGACCTGGCCCTCGCCGCGGCGACCCTGACCGACAAGCCGTTCTACTTCGGTGCGCTGTCACGGGAGAACGTCGAGGACTCGATCGCCATGGTGCGCCTGACCTTCGGCGACACCGGGGTCGACCGGGCACCGCTCGCCGCCGCGACGGACGGTGCCGGCGGGCCGAGCCTGCCCGTGACCTCGTCGCTGTTCAACATCAACGTGAACTCTCCGCTGCGGTACGACGAGCGGATGCTCGAAGGGCTGCTCGCCGCCGCGGCCGCCGGCCAGGGCTGCGTCGTCACCCCCTTCCTTCTCATGGGGGCGATGGCCCCGGTGACGACGGCAGCCGCGCTCGCCCAGCAGCTCGCCGAGGCACTCACCGGCGTGGCCCTCGCCCAGCTCGTCCGGCCGGGGGTGCCCGTGGTCCTCGGGTCGTTCCTGTCGACGATCGACATGCAGTCCGGGTCGCCGGCCTTCGGGGGGCCGGAGTCGGCGAAGGGGCTGTTCGCGTCCGGGCAGCTCGCCCGCCGGTACCGCCTGCCGTGGCGTTCCGGCGGCGGCGGCCTGACGTCGAGCCAGACCGTCGACGCGCAGGCCGCGTACGAGTCCCAGAACACGATGACCGCGGCCTTCCTCGCCGGGGCGAACCTGCTGGTCCACAGCGCGGGCTGGCTGGAGTCCGGGCTCGTCGCCTCGCCGGACAAGTTCGCGCTCGACCTGGAGATCCTGCGGGTCCTGCAGGCCCAGTTCACCCCGATCGGCGTCGAGGACGAGGACCTCGCGTTCGACGCGCACCAGGAGGTGGGCCAGGGCGGGCACTTCCTCGGGGCGGCCCACACGATGACCCGGTTCCGCACGTGCTTCTACCGCTCGCCGCTGTCCTCGACGGAGAACTTCGAACGGTGGACGGCGCGGGGTGCGCGGGACACGACGGCGCGCGCCGGCGAGCAGTGGCGTGCGCTGCTCGACGGCTACGAGCAGCCCGACCTCGACGTGGACATCCGAGGCCGGCTGCAGGAGTACGTGACCCGCCGGCGGGCGGAGCTCGGCGACTGACGCGCTGGCGACGCCGCAGGCGGCGGTCGTCACCGTCGCCGCCCTCGTGGCGATGCCGTCGGCGGTGCGCGCCAGGCCGGGACCTCACGCACCGGGACCCGTGCGAGGCACCCGGAACAGCACGACGGCGACGACGAGCAGCCAGGCGCACCAGGCCACGTAGCCGGCGAAGTTCGTGAGGCTCGCGACTTCGACGAGGGGGATGACCATGCCGGTCGCGATGAGTGCCGCCGCGGCGGTGCCGACCCAGCCGAGCCAGCGCGGCAGCACGGACTGCCGAAGGGCGAGGACGACGAGCACGGTGAAGGTCGCCGTCAGCGCGTAGCCGACGGTCTCGCCGATCGCCTTGCCCAGCAGTGTGTGCCAGAGCTCGAAGCGGCGCTCCGCGTCGGCGCGGAGCGCGGGGTCCAGGGCGTCGGCGCTGATGCCGGGGACGAGCGTCACCCAGCGCTGGAGTCCGATGACCTGGACCGTCGCGGCGGCGGCGCCGGCGACGGTGATCCAGCGGCCGAGGCGTCCGCCGGCGATCCGGCCGAGCCAGACCCCGGCGGGCGCCATGAGGCCCGCGCTGACGGCGAGCACGAGGAACCACGACGTCACGGCGCCCTGGTGTGCGCGGAAGAGGGCGAGGACGTCGGCGGTCGGTTCGTCGAGGATCTGCGGGTACTCGAAGACCGAGCCGAGCACGGTGAAGCCGGCGATCGCGAGGCCCGAGGCGAGGGCGAGGGCGGTGCCCGCCTTGCGGGCGGTGGCGCGGTCGGGCGTGCGGACGTTCTCGCGGGCGGCGGAGCGGAGGGTCGTGTTCATGGGGGACTCCTTGCGGGTCAACGGGTTCAGCGGACGGGGAGAGGGGCGCGGTCGGCGTACCAGGCGAGGGTCGTGGCGAGCGCGTCGTCGAGCGGGGTGGCGGTGTCACCGAAGCGGGTGCGGAACCTGGTGTCGTCGACGACCCACGGGTCGGAGAACTGGTAGAGCGTGTGGAGGTACTCGCGCATCGCCGGCGTGAACACTCCGATCGCGCGCAGCGTCGTCCGGCCGGCGGCGAGCAGGCGGGGCCGGTGCCCGGTGAGCTCGTAGAGCCGCTCGACGACCTGGCGCGTCGTCCGGGCGGGCGCGACGGGCAGGTGCCAGACCTGACCGGCGACGCCGTCCGCCGTCCCCAGCGCGACGAGCGCTGCCGCGACGTCCGGGGTGTAGGAGTAGCTGTGCAGCTGTTCCGGGTCGCCCATGACCTGGGCGGTCTTCCCGGTGAGGGCAGCGGGGAACACGGTCTCGCCGAGGGCGGACCGCAGGGCGCCGGGCCCGAAGTAGTCCGACGCGCGCCCGATGACGACCTCGACGTCGCCGGCGGTGTGCGCGGCGATCAGCTCCTCGGTCATCGCGGCCCGGGTGGCCGCCTTCGCCGACGTCGGGCGGGCCGGCATCGTCTCGACGAGCGGACGACCGTCCGGCGGGCCGTAGGCGTAGAGGTTGTCGAGGACGACGAGCCGGGCACCCGCCGCTGCAGCGCCCGCGAGGACGCCGCGCTGCAGCGGCGGGAACTGCGTCGTCCACTGCTCGTAGTTCAGGGCGTTGAGGCAGAAGTGGACGACGTCCGCCCCGGCGCAGACGCGGGTGGTGAAGCTGGGGTCTGCGGCGTCCCCGCCCTCGAACCGGGCGCCGCGGATCGATCCGCGGCCGTCGCGGTTGACCGCGACGACGTCGTGCCCGGCGGTCACGAGCTGCTCGACGAGGGGACGGCCGACCTGGCCGGTGCCGAAGACGACGTGACGCATCAGATGCTCTTCTCTGCGAAGAGGTTCGCGGACCGGGCGAGGCGGACGGGCAGGACGGCCGTGAGCAGGGTGACGGTGACGGCGCCCGCGGCCCCGAAGACGGTGAACTGGTCCTCGACCTGCACTCCGACCGATGTCGTGACGACCCAGCCGAGCGCCCAGACGGCGGCGAGCCAGACGGGCCAGACGAGCGCGAGGGGCCGGACGGGGCGGAAAAGGACCGAGGACTGCGCCGCGCCGACGGCCAGGCCGCTGACGGCGCCCTGGACCGCGAGGTCGCCGAGCGACGTCCCGAAGCCGACCGCCGACGCGCCCGCGGTGAGGCCGACGGCGAGCCCCGCCGCGGTGGCGGTCACCCACCGCAGGAGCGAGCGGCGGTCGAGCCGCAGAGCGAGGCCTTGCGCGACGCCGAGGACGGCCCCGGTGAGCAGGCCGCCGGCGAGCGCGGCGGGCGCACCGTCGACCGGGCCGGTGGCGAGCACGGCAGCCAGGCCGCCGAGCGGGAAGCCGACGAACGAGACTGCCCAGCGGGCGACGGCCCGTGCCGTCGTCGGCTGCAGGGCGTCCGCGGACGAGGTGCTCGCCGGCGGGGTGAGCGCGGGCGGGGTGCTCGGGGACATGGTGGACTCCTTCGGGTCAGGGGCGGGACGAGGGCCGGCCGGCGATCCACGCAGCCAGCAGGTGGTCGGGGTGGTCGGCGAGGTGGTCGCGGACGAGCACGTCGAGCAGCGCGTCGTCGCCGTCGAGGTGGACCCGGGCGAGGACCACGAGCCGGCGCTCGCGGGGGTCTCCGGCGAGGTCCGTGGCCAGGGTCAGGTGGCCGGGGTCACCGGTGAGCATCGCGGCGGCCACGAGCACGGACGCCGAGCGCGTCGCCGGGGCGAGGTCGAGCACCTCGGCGGCGGCGGCGGGGTCGCCGCCGACGAGCCGGAGGAGGAGGGCGGTGTGGTCGGTGGGCACGTGACGACGATGCGGCGGAGCGCTGACGGAACGCTGACGGCGCCCTGACGGCGGCCGGGCGCGGTCGGCACACGTCCGGGGTCGGAGGTGATCATCCCGGTGGCACGTCCGGAGATGATGCCTACGCTCTGATCGTGCTGACGGTGTGCGTGCTCGGACCGGTCGACGTCGCCCGCGACGGCGTCCGGCTCGACATCCCTGCCGGGAAGACGTCCGAGCTGCTCGCCCGGTTGGCTCTCTCGGCGGGCTCGCACGTGCGCGCCGACGCCCTCGTCGAGGACCTCTGGGCGACGTCGACGAGCCGGAACACGTTGCAGTCCAAGGTGTCCCAGCTGCGCAGGGCGCTCGGGGACAAGGATCTCGTCGTCGGTGACCGTGACGGCTACGTCCTCGCGCTCGACCCGGGGTGCGTGGACGCCGTCCGCGCCGTCGACCTCGCGGCCCTGGCGGCCGAGGCGAGCGCCGCTGGGGACCCGGCGACGGCGCTCGGGCGGGCACGCGAGGCGCTGGCGCTGTACCGCGGCGACGTGCTCGTCGACGCCGGCGACTGGGCGACGCCGCACCGCAACCGGCTCGAGGAGGTGCGACTCACCCTGGTCGAAGGGGTCATGTCCGCGCGGGTCGAGCTCGGGGCGGGCAGCGACGTCGTCGCCGAGCTCGAGGCCGTCGTCGTCCGGCACCCGCTGCGCGAGGCCCTGTGGACGGCGCTCGTCACGGCGCTCTACCGGGCGGGTCGGCAGGCCGACGCGCTGGCCGCGTACGGGCGGGTACGGCGGGCCCTCGTCGACGAGCTGGGGATCGAGCCCGGGCCGGCACTGCGGTCGGTGGAGCAGCTCGTACTGCGGCAGAGCCCGACCCTGGACGCCGGGCCGTCGCCCCGGACGGCGGACGTCCCGGGGGCCCTGCCGGCACCGGGGCCCGCCCTCGGCGGGCGGGTGGAGGCCCGCGCGGAGGTG
>JACRAB010000094.1 GCA_016213575.1 Actinomycetota bacterium | reverse complement strand
TGCTCGACCGGGAGGTCCCGGTCGAGCACGACGACGTCGTACGCGGTCACCGCGGTGCGCTCCAGCGCGAGGCCCCCGTCGTGGACGACGTCGACGGCGTGGCCGTCCCGCCGCAGCGCGGTCGCCACGGCCTGCGCCATGACGTCCTCGTCCTCGACGACGAGCACCCGCATCTGCTGCTCCCTCCGGTGACCGACCGAACCCGTCCCCATCATCACGACGCGGATGTGAAGCGGCTGTGAGCCCTGCGCCGGACAGGTGACGGTCGCAGCGGTGCCTACCCGGCGGCGGGCACGGGCGTACCGCCGACGGCGACGTCCGGCCCGCACTCCGGGAGCGTCGACACGTCGATCGGCGTGCCCTCGGTGGCGGCCGCGAGCTCCTTCTCCAGGGCCGCGAGCTCGTCCGCGTCCAGCTCCTGGGCCATGACGACGCCCGTCGCCCCGCCGTCGACCGTGCGGACCGTGCCGCTCCCCGGGGGGACCGGGACGGCGGCCCCGACCGGTGCGCCGTCGACCGCCGCGGTGTCCTCCGCGGCGACCGCGAAGGCGACGACGCCCGAGCCGCCGTCGACGGTGAACGAGCAGGCCTGCGGGGCCGTCGCCGGGGCCGTCGACGAGGCCTTCGACAAGGCCTTCGACGAGGCCGCCGAAGGCTTCGGCGTGCCGGCGGGCGTGTCGGTGGCCGCCCGGGCGGGGCCGCCGAACGTGCCGACGGCGACGAGGGCGAGGATCCCGAGCCCGGCGGTCGCGAGCCCGGTCGAGCGGCGGGGGCCGCGGGTGAGAAGGCTGGTCATGTGACATCACGTCCTCGGTGGTGCGGACGACCGGCGGGGAGCCGGCCGTGGCGCGGACGGTGCGTCCGCGCCACGGCACAGCCAACGCGCCCGCACGTGAGGTGACCGTGAGCCCGGCGCCCGGACGGCGGATCAAGGCAGGTCCCGCAGCACCCGACGAGTAGACGGTGACCCGGCCCCGGCGTGCGAGCCCGGCCCGCGAGGTGCTGCGCCTCGTGCGCCGGGACATGCGCTCGCCCGACAGCGGCGACGAGGGCCGCCAGCTCGAGCTGTGCCGGATCATGTGGTGGTTCCGGCACACGGTCGTGGCCGCGGCGCTCGCGGCGGCGCTCGTGGACCGGTTCCCGGTGGGCTGGGGCGGCGGCAGCGCGCCGGACGGCGAGGTCCGGCTCCTCGCCGTCCTCCTCGTGGGCCAGGCCGCCACCCACGGCTGGTCCGTCCGGCGGCCCGGCCAGGCCTGGCTCGCCGCCCTCGTCGACGGCGCGGTGCTGCTCACGCTCACGGCCCTGGGCCTGCCGCCGATCGTCGTCCTCCTCTGCGCCGTGGCCGTCCTCGGCTGGGCGGCGACCTTCCGTCCGGCGTCCGCGGTCGTCGCGTACGTCGAGGTGCTCGCGGCCGTCGCCCTCACCTGGGCGCGGTCCCACGACGTGCTCCGCGCCGGACCGGTCGTCGTCGCGTTCTGCATCCTCGGCGGGATCTTCATGATGCGCACCGTGCGGCTCAACATCGGGGCCCGCCGGGCCGCGGAGCGTGACCGCCTCGTGCAGCAGGGCGTCGACATCGCCCTGTGGGAGCAGATCCCGGGCCGCAGCGCGTTCGTCATGAGTGCCGCGGTCGAACGCGTCCTCGGTCACCCGGCGGCGCGCTTCGCCGAGCACCGGTTCTGGGAGGGGCTCGTCCACCCGGACGACCTCGGCGAGTTCATCGCCCTCGACCGGGGCCGCCCGGCCGTCGGCCGGGTGCGGCACGCCGACGGCACCTGGCGCTGGATCGAGAGCCGGGCCACGACGGTCCACGACCGGAACGGCCGGCGGGTCTTCTCCGCGGGGGTGCTCGTCGACCGCACCCAGGAGGTCGAGGCCCAGCGCGAGGCCGCCGAGATGGCCCGGCTGCTGCACGACCAGGCGCGGCACGACGAGCTCACCGGCCTCGCGAACCGGCGCTACCTCTTCGAGTGCCTCGAGGAGCGGCTCGGCGCGGGCCGCGGGGCGGACGGTCACGACCAGCCGTGCGCGCTCTTCCTCCTCGACCTCGACGACTTCAAGGAGATCAACGACTCGCTCGGCCACGCCACCGGTGACCAGGTGCTCTCGGGCATCGGCCACCGGCTCGCGGCGGCCGTCCCCGACGGGCTCGTCGCCCGGCTCGGCGGCGACGAGTTCGCCGTCCTGTCGTGCGGCCTGACGCCCGAGGAGGCGGAGGCCCGCGGCCGTCTGCTCGCCGACGTCGTCCACGAGCCCCTCGAGGTCGACGGCCTGCGGCTGCGGGTCCGGGCGAGCGTCGGCATCTCGCTGCACCCGCGTGACGCGCAGGACGCCGTCGAGCTCATGCGGCGCGCCGACGTCGCGATGTACCAGGCGAAGAAGGAGCACGGCTCGGCACCGCAGCGCTACGACGCCGCCAACGACCTCTTCGGCCGCGAGCGGGTCCAGCTCACGGCCGGCCTCTACCAGGCGGTGCCGAACAACGAGCTGCTGCTCCACCACCAGCCGCTCGTCGACGTCGCGACCGGCCGGGTCGTCGCGCTCGAGGCCCTGAGCCGCTGGGAGCACCCCGAGCTCGGCCTCGTGGCCCCGGCCCGGTTCATCGAGCTCGCGGAGATCTCCGGGGAGATCCAGCGGATCACCCGGTGGGCGATCCGGCGCGCGCTCGAGGACCTGCTCGCCCTCGGTGACGGCTGGGCCGGTGTCGAGATGTCGGTGAACCTCTCGGTCCGCAACGTCTACGAGCCCGACCTCGCGGCGTGGCTCGCCGACACCCTCGCCGACCTCGGCGTCCCCGGGGAGCGCCTCGTCCTCGAGATCACCGAGGGCGCCGTCATGGTCGACTACGCGGCGGCGGTGACGTTCGTCGAGACGATGCGCGGCCTCGGCGTCCGGACGTGGATCGACGACTTCGGCACCGGCCACTCCTCGCTCGCCCGGCTGCGCCGGCTGCCCGTGGACGGCGTGAAGATCGACCGCGCGTTCGTCTCGGCCGCGCTGCAGTCGGACGCCGACCGCAACCTGCTCGCGGGCCTGCTCGGCATGGTGCAGTCGCTGGGCCTGTCGACCGTCGGCGAGGGGGTGGAGACCCAGGAGTCCCTCGACCTGCTCAGCTCGCTCGGCTGCGACGTCGCCCAGGGCTGGCTGTACGGCCGCCCGGTGCCGCTCGACCGGCTGCCGCCGACCTCCGCGGAGCTCGACGGCCCGCGGCCGGCGGTGCGGCCGGGCGGCCCGTCATCCGCCGCGCCGCTGCCGGTCGTGCGGCCGCGGCGCGGCGGTGCGGCAGCCGGTCAGGTGCCCGCCGCGACCTGATCGTCGTCCGCGTCGGGGCTGCCTCCCGGACCGAGCAGGAGGATCGTCCGGTACGGCCCGCCCCGCCCGGTCGGGCCGCCGGGCCAGGCGCGTCGGTCGATCAGGAGGGCGTCCCCGGGGGCCGGCGTGACGACTGTCGCGGCGACGCCCGGCCTGCCTGGCGGGAACCGGTGCCCGGACGGCGCGGCGAGCATCGTCGCGTGCTCGGCCGCGGTGACGTCGGTGAGCCAGTGCGCCGGCCGGTGCCGCCACGGGTGCACCGGCTCCGGTGCCGGGCGGACGAGCAGCCCGGGCACCCGCAGCTGCAGCCGTCGGCAGAGCAGGGCCCAGCGCAGGCCGGTCCCGTTGCCGCGCAGCAGGTCCGCGAGCTCCGGGTCGTCGGCCGCCGCGCACGGCAGGTGCAGCCGGCGGCCCGGCTCGGCGAGCCCGCGGGCCGGCCGCCGGGTCTGCAGCCGGTCGAGCACCGCCGTCCACGCGCGCACCTGCGGCGCCGCGAGGGCCCCGGGGCGCAGCGCGAATCCCTGGCGCTCGACGTCCTCGAGCTCGTGCTGCGCTGCGGGCATGGTGCGCTCCCCGGCGGGCGGTCGCGGCGACCGCCCTGTGCAGGGACAGACGCACGGGACGCCGCGGACGATGCGTCCGCGGCGTCCCGGTGCCGGTGGCCCGTGGCAGGTCAGCGGGGTGGCCGCAGGCCGGGTCAGCGGCCCATCGCGAGCCCGGCCTCGACGGCCGCGATGAGCCGCGGCCGCAGCTCGGCCGCCGGGATCACCGCGTCGACGGACCCGACCTTCACCGCGCGCTCGAGCGAGTGGACCGCGTCGAACTCGCCGGCGACCTCGGTGAGCTTCTCCGAGCGCACCGAGGCCCGCAGCTCGGCGAGATCGGCCCGCAGCCGCGCCCGCTCGATCTCCTCGGCGGAGGCGAGCTGGGCCTCGACGGCGCGCACCCGGGGGTCGGCCGCCGTCCGGTTGTCGACCTCGCCGGTGAAGACGACGCCGGCCGCCGGTGCGCCGCCGATGACCGAGGCGAACGAGCCCTCGACCGCGAGCACGGTCATGTTGTCGTGCAACGTCTTCGAGAACACGACGAACGCACCGCCGTGGTAGCGGGAGACGACGCAGAAGACGATCGGGCCGTCGAAGTTGACCACCGCGCGGCCGATCTCGGCGCCGTACTCGAGCTGGAGCATGCGCATCGACTCCGGCGACCCGTCGAAGCCCGACAGGTTCGCGAGGACGACGAGGGGCCGGCTGCCGCTCGCGGCGTTCACCGCGCGCGCCGTCTTCTTCGAGGACCGCGGGAAGAGCGTGCCCGCGGTCCACGTGTCCGGCCCGTCGCTCGGCGGGAAGCCGCGCCGCGGGATCGGCCGGGACTCGATGCCGAGCAGGCTCACCGGGTGCCCGCCGAGGTGCGCGTCGAAGACGACCGACGTCTCGGCGTCCGCCATGCCGGCCCAGCGCTCGAGCGTCGGGTGGTCGGTGTCGGCGACCGAGCGCATGAGCGCGCGGATGTCGAACGGCTTCTTGCGCTCCGGGTTCTTCACGGGCGAGAAGATGTCCCCGACGACCGTGAAGTCGCTGTCCGGCACGTCGTGCGGGTAGTCGAGGATGCTCCGGTCGCGCGGGTCGGTCGTCGTCGCCGGGCGCGGGAACGCCTCTCCCGGCGCGACGTAGGCGTGGTCGTAGTGCTGGAACAGCACGCCGACGGCGCTCGCCAGGTCGGGCGCCCAGTACTGGGCCTGCCCGTTGGGGCCCATGACGCGGTCGTAGCCGCCGATGCCGAAGTTGTCCTCGGCGGAGACGCCCCCGGAGTAGTCCAGGCTCGTCTTGCCGGTGAGCACCATGGCGCTGTCCGGCGTCATGACGAGGATGCCCTTGGTGTGCATGAGCATCGTCGCCTCGGCGTTCCAGTACGGCTGGGCGCCGACGTTGATGCCGGTGACGACGACGTTGATCTCCCCGCCGTCCTGCGTGAACTCGATGATCCGCCGCAGCCCGCGGGCGACCCAGTCCATGTTCTCCGTGCCGGAGTCCATGGAGATCCGGGCGCCGGCCGACAGCGCGAACCACTCCACGGGTGCGGACAGCTCCTGCGCGAGGTCGAGCGCCGCGCAGATCCGCGCGCACTCGCCCTCGGCGACCGCACCGAGCGCCTTCGTCGGGTCGCCCATGAGGACGACGCGGGCCATCCCCTCGGGGTGCCGGGTGCTCGGCGTCCGGACGACGCCCGCGACGATGCCGGCCCGGTTGCGGCCGGGGGGGCGCTCGACGGGGACGAGGCGGCCGTTCTCGTCGAGGTCGTGCTCGACGAAGGTGCCGCCCTTGCCGGCGATGAGCGGGACGATCTCGTACGGGTAGACCGTGCCGCGCCGCCGGGAGCGCAAGACCTTCTGCGCGTAGTCGTCGAGCGGCTTGAGCCGGTCCTCGGGCGGGCCGCTGACGGTCGCGACGACACCGGAGCCGGGCTGGTAGAAGAACCGCGCCGAGACGGCCATGACCGCCCCGCCGGGGCCGGTGACCCGGCCCTGGACGACGATCTCGTCGACGCCGGCGCCGGAGGTGAGCGGGGCCACGACCCGCTTGAGGGCGGTGAGCTCCTGGACCGGGGCGTCCATGACCGGCCAGATGTAGAGCCACACGTGGTTCATGTCGAGCCGGGTGCCGCCGGGCAGCGTGGCCCGGGCCCGCCGGATCGCGT
>JACRAB010000086.1 GCA_016213575.1 Actinomycetota bacterium | reverse complement strand
TCGCGGCCCAGGCCGCGAGAGCCAGCCGGCGGGGCGCCGACAGCGGCACGCCGGTGGGGAACTGGTGGGGGGGGGTGACGAAGACCGCGTCGACGTCGAGGGCGTCGAGCACGTCGACCCGCATCCCGTCGGCGTCGACCGGTACCGGGACGACCTCGAGCCCGCTGTCCCGCGCCGCCTCCCGCAGCCGGGGCCAGCACGGGTCCTCGACGGCGACCCGCCGCGCCCCGCGCCGGCGCAGGGCGTCGCAGACGAGCCACACGCCGTTGCGGACGCCGGCGGTCACGTGCACCCGGGACGGCTCGGTGCGCACGCCGCGGACCCGGCGCAGGTAGTCCGCGACCGTCGCGCGCAGGGCCGGCGCGCCGGCCGGGTCGGAGCGGGCGAGGGCGGCGGCGGGCAGGTCGGTCAGCGCCCGGCCGACCGCGGCCCGCCAGGCGGTCCGGGGGAAGGAGGTGAGGTCGGGCAGGGCGGGGGACAGGTCGAGGACGGCGGGCGCCGGGGGACCGGCGGGGCTGCCGGCGGCCGCCGGTGCGGGGACGGGCGGGGCGGCGTCCGGCCCGACGGGCGTGACCCCCGAGGCGACGACGGTGCCCGCGCCGACCCGGCCGGTGAGGTAGCCCTCCGCCTTGAGCTGGTCGTACGCCTCGGTGACGACCCACCGGGAGAGCCCGAGGTCCTCGGCGAGCGCCCGGCTCGGCGGCAGCCGGTCGCCGGGCCGCAGCCGCCCCTCGGTGACCTGCGCGCGCAGCAGGGCGGCGAGGCGCTGGTGCGCGGGGCCGTGCGTGCCGTCGTCCGGCTGCCACGGCACGAGCAGGCCCGTCACACGATTGGACCGGTCGGACGGCATGCAACTGGACTGTACCTGCGGGCCATTGCGGACGTAGCGTGAACACTGGCCCCAGGACCACCGACCGTGAAGGACCGTAGCGATGACCACCCCCGACCAGCAGGACCTGTCCGCCGGCACGACCGACGCCGGGCGCGTCGTCGGCACCTCCCGCGTCAAGCGCGGCATGGCCGACATGCTCAAGGGCGGCGTGATCATGGACGTCGTCACGCCCGAGCAGGCGAAGATCGCCGAGGACGCCGGCGCCGTGGCCGTCATGGCGCTCGAGCGGGTCCCCGCGGACATCCGCGCGCAGGGCGGCGTCTCCCGGATGAGCGACCCGGACATGATCGACGGCATCATCGCCGCCGTCTCGATCCCCGTCATGGCGAAGGCCCGCATCGGCCACTTCGTCGAGGCGCAGGTGCTCCAGTCGCTCGGCGTCGACTACATCGACGAGTCGGAGGTGCTCACGCCGGCCGACTACACGAACCACATCGACAAGTGGCGGTTCACCGTCCCCTTCGTGTGCGGTGCGACGAACCTCGGCGAGGCGCTGCGCCGGCTGTCCGAGGGTGCGGCGATGATCCGCTCCAAGGGCGAGGCCGGCACCGGTGACGTCTCCAACGCGACGACGCACATGCGCAAGATCAACGGCGAGATCCGGCGGCTCACGAGCATGTCCGAGGACGAGCTGTACGTCGCGGCCAAGGAGATCCAGGCCCCGTACGAGCTCGTCGTCGAGGTCGCCAGGCTCGGGCGCCTGCCCGTCGTCCTGTTCACCGCGGGCGGCATCGCCACCCCGGCCGACGCGGCGATGATGATGCAGCTCGGCGCGGACGGCGTCTTCGTCGGCTCGGGCATCTTCAAGTCCGGCAACCCGGCCGCCCGGGCCGAGGCCATCGTCAAGGCGACGACCTACCACGACGACCCCGACGTCATCGCGAAGGTCTCCCGCGGCCTCGGCGAGGCGATGGTCGGCATCAACGTCGACGAGATCCCGCAGCCGCACCGGCTGGCCGAGCGCGGCTGGTGACCCACCGGCGGCTGGGCCGTCCGGGTGACGTCTTCGGCGGCTCTGCCTGACCGCTGCCGGTCGGTGGTCCTACAGTGCGAGCGACGCTCGGAGGCGTCGGTGCCGGCTGCGGGGAGGCAGTGGTGGAGAGCCCGGACGACCTGCCCCGTTCGCCGTCGGGCCGGGTCCCCAAGTGGGTCGTCGACGAGCGGCTCCGCGGGCGGGTCGAGGAGACCCAGTTCCGGCCGCCGACCCGGCTCGCCCCGGTGCGCACGCGTCGCCGGTCCGCGACGCTGCCCGCGGTCGTGGCGCTCCTCGTCGTCGCGGTCGTCGTCTGGGTCGCCGTCCAGGGGCTGGCCCTCGGCGGCGGGGGCGGCACGACCGCACCGCTGGCCGGAGCGTCGCCCGGTCCGCGGCAGAGCACGCCCACCGCGGGCAGGGACTACCCGACGCCCGGCTACGAGGAGGAGGCCACCCGGCTGCTGCCGCCCGCGACCGCGCCGAAGGCCTCGAAGGCCTGGCGCCCGCTCGACGTGCAGGTGGACGCGGCCGGCACGCCCACGACGACGCCGATCATGTGGGACCCGTGCCGGCCGATCCGCTACGTCGTCCGGCCGGACGGCGCCCCGCCCGGCGGCGCCGAGCTCGTCGCCGAGGGCTTCCGGGCGATGGAGAAGGCCACCGGGCTGAAGTTCGTGCCGGACGGCACGATCGACGAGGCGCCCTCGCGCCGGCGCAGCAGCTTCCAGCCCGAGCGCTACGGCGACCGCTGGGCGCCGGTGCTCGTCGCGTGGCAGGACGCGGACGAGAACCCCGACTTCGCCGCGGACGTCGCCGGGCAGGCCGGCCCCGCCTCGGTGTCCTTCGAGGGCCGCCCCGAGGTGTACGTGAGCGGCTCGGTCGTGCTCGACGCGAAGAAGTTCACCACGCTCCTCGCGGACCCGAAGGCGCGGCCGTTCGCCCGGCTCATCCTCATGCACGAGCTGGGGCACCTCGTGGGGCTGGACCACGTGAACGACAAGGCGCAGATCATGTTCCCGTCGGCGACCGGTGAGATCACCGCGCTGGGGGACGGCGACCGCACCGGCCTGGCCGCCCTCGGCCGCGGCCCGTGCGCACCGTGGCTGTGACCGGGCGCCCGCGCGGCTGACCGCCCCGCCGGGATCAGGTGACCGTCGAGCGCTCCCGGAACTCCGGGCGCCGGTGCTCGCCGACCGCGAGCACGTCGCGCAGGGCGAGCGCCGCGGCGAGCACGTCGGCGTGCGAGAGGTAGAGGGGTGCGAACCCGAGCCGGACGACGTCGGGGGTCCGGAAGTCCCCGACGACCCCGCGCGCGATGAGCGCCTGGACGACGGCGTACGCGTCGGGGTGCGCGAGCGCGACCTGGGAGCCGCGCCGGTCGGGCTCGCGCGGGGTGACGAGCCGAAGACCCGGCTCCGCTGCACCGCGCGCCGCGTCGTCCGGCCCGTCGTCCAGCAGGCCCAGGGCGTCGAGGCACTCGACGAAGAAGCCGGTGAGCGACAGCGACTTCGTCCGCACCTGCTCGGGCGAGAGCCCGTCGAACGCCTCGAGCGCCGACTCCAGCGCGAGGAGCGAGATGAGCGGCGGCGTGCCGACCCGCATCCGGGTCACCCCCGGCGCGGGCGCGTACTCCGGGCCGAAGTCGAACGGGGCCGCGTGCCCGTGCCAGCCGGACAGCGGGTTGCGGACGCCGTCCTGCAGGTCGCGCCGGACGTAGACGAACGCCGGCGCGCCCGGTCCGCCGTTGAGGTACTTGTAGCCGCAGCCGACCGCGAGGTCGACGCCGAGCGCGTCGAGGTCGACGGGCATCGCGCCCGCGGAGTGGCACAGGTCCCACAGCGCGAGCGCCCCGGCGGCGTGCGTCGCCGCGGTGAGGCCGGCGACGTCCCAGCGCTCGCCGGTGCGGTAGTCCACCTGCGACAGGGACACGAACGCGACCTCGTGGCCGCGCTCCTCGAGCAGCGCGGGGACGTCCGGCGGCGACGCCTGGACGACCTCGAACCCGTCGTCCCGCGACGCCGACTCCAGCACGTAGAGGTCGGTGGGGAAGGACGCCGGGTCGGTGACGACGACGCGCCGCCCGGGCCGCAGCCGGGCCGCCGCCCGGTAGCACTTGTAGAGGTTGACGGACGTCGAGTCCCCGACGACGACCTGGCCCGGCGCCGCCCCGACGAGCCGGCCGACGGCGTCCCCGGCGCGGGTCTGCGCGCCCCACCAGTCGTGGCTGTTCCAGGAGGCGATGAGGTCCTGGCCCCACTGCCGGCGCACGACGTCCGCGACGGCGTCCGGCACGTGCGAGGGCAGGGCACCGAGGGAGTTGCCGTCGAGGTAAACGACCCCCTCGGGCAGGGTGAACCGGCTGCGGGCGGCGGCGATCGGGTCGGCGGCGTCGAGGGACGCCGCGCGCGTGGTGAGGTCGTCCGGCGCGCTCACGGGAGGCTCCTTCTGGCAGGGTCGGGGTGTGCCGCGCATCGTCTCACTGCTGCCCTCGACGACCGAGTGGGTCCACGCCCTCGGCCTGGAGGCCGACCTCGTCGGCGTGACCTTCGAGTGCGACAGTCCGCCGGACCCGCGGGTCGGGCGGGCCGTCGTCGTCGGCGGCCTCGACACCGCGGGTCTGGCGCCGGGCGAGATCGACGCGCTCGTCCGGGCCAAGGTCGCCGCGGGGGAGGACCTCTACATGCTCGACACCGCCGCCCTGGCCCGGCTCGCGCCCGAGGTCGTGCTCACCCAGGACCTGTGCCGGGTCTGCGCGCTGCCGGCCGACGCCGCCCGGGAGGCCGTCGAGGCGATCGGCTGCCCGGGCACGGTCCTCACGTTCGACCCGCACACCCTCGCGCAGGTGCTCGACGGCGCGACCGAGGTCGCCGCCGCGTGCGGAGCCGCGGACGCCGGGACGGCGCTGCGCGGCGCCCTGCAGGCCCGGCTCGACGCCGTCGCGGCCGCCGTCGAGCGGGAGCCGCGACGACGCGTCCTCGTCCTGGAGTGGACCGACCCGCCGTTCGTCGCCGGGCACTGGGTGCCCGACCTCGTCACGGCGGCCGGTGGCGTCCCGGTCCTCGCCCGCGCCGGGGAGCGCTCGGTCGCGGCGTCCTGGGACGACGTCCGCGCCGCCGTCCGCGCGGTCGACGCCGTCCTCGTCGCCCCGTGCGGGTACGGCCTCGCCGACGCGGTCGCCCAGGCGCACGCGG
>JACRAB010000092.1 GCA_016213575.1 Actinomycetota bacterium | reverse complement strand
TGCCGGGACCCGGCCACGACTGCGTCCCGTGCCGGACGGGCAGTGTCAGGCGCCGGTGTCAGACGGGGAGCGCGGTCGTGTACTTGACGGTCTTCATGGAGATGAGGCTGCGCAGCGACGCGACCCCGGGCACCTCGCCGAGCCGCTCGCGGAAGAACCGTTGGTACGCCTCGAGATCGGCGACCGCGACGGCGAGCAGGTAGTCGGACTCGCCGGCCATGAGGTAGCACTCGAGCACCTCCGGCAGGGCGGAGACGGCCCGCTCGAACTCCTCGAGGGTCTCCTGGCGCTGCGACGTGAGGCTCACCATGACGTGCACGTACATGCCGCGGTCGACCTGCTCCCGGTCGAGCACCGCCATGTAGCCGCGGATGTAGCCGCGCTCCTCGAGGCTCTTCACCCGGCGCAGGCACGGCGAGGGGGACAGGCGTACCCGCTCGGCGAGCTCGACGTTGCTGATCCGGCCGTCAGCCTGCAGTTCGCGAAGGATCTGCCGATCGGTCGAGTCGAGCCCGGCGACACCGTTGTCCGCCATTTCCTGCCTCCCTTGCGGAGCGTGCAGGGCACATCCTGCCACGCGGCAACGCGCCGGGAGCACAACTTGGCATCGCCTGTCCGCCGATGAGGGCTACCTTTCTGTGAGACGGGTCACCGCCGCGCACGGTGGGTGATCATCCCGGACGCAACCCCGACAGCAACCCCGACAGCAGGAAAGGTGAGCTCCCGTGAAGGTCGGCATCCCCCGCGAGGTCAAGAACCACGAGTACCGGGTCGCCATCACCCCGGCCGGTGTCCACGAGCTCACCCGCCACGGCCACGAGGTCTTCGTCGAGACGGACGCCGGTGTCGGCTCCTCCATCACGAACGCCGACTACGTCGCCGCCGGCGCGACGATCCTGCCGACGGCGGACGACGTCTGGGCGACCGGCGACCTGATCCTCAAGGTCAAGGAGCCCGTGGCATCGGAGTACGCCCGGATGCGCGAGGGCCAGACCCTCTTCACGTACCTGCACCTCGCCGCCGACAAGGCCCTCACCGAGGAGCTCGTCGCACGCAAGGTCACGGGCATCGCCTACGAGACCGTCGAGCTCGCCGACCGGTCGCTGCCGCTGCTCGCGCCGATGTCCGAGGTCGCCGGCCGGCTCGCCCCGCAGGTCGGCGCGCACACCCTCATGCGCGCCCAGGGCGGCCGCGGCGTCCTCATGGGCGGCGTCCCCGGCGTGTACGCCGCGAAGGTCGTCGTCATCGGCGCCGGCGTCGCCGGCCAGAACGCCGCGGCGATCGCCCTCGGGATGCAGGCCGAGGTGCTCCTGCTCGACCGCAACGTCGCCCGGCTGCGCCAGATGGACGCCATCTACCAGGGCCACTGCCAGACCGTCGCGTCCAACGCCTACGAGGTCGAGAAGGCCGTCCTGGACGCCGACCTCGTCATCGGCGCGGTCCTCGTGCCGGGCGCCAAGGCCCCGACGCTCGTGAGCAACGAGCTCGTGAGCCGGATGAAGCCGGGCAGCGTCCTCGTCGACATCTCGATCGACCAGGGCGGCTGCTTCGAGGACTCGCACGCGACGACGCACGCGGACCCGACGTACACCGTGCACAACTCGGTCTTCTACTGCGTCGCGAACATGCCGGGCGCCGTCCCGAACACGAGCACCTACGCGCTGACGAACGTCACGCTCCCGTACGCCGTCGAGCTCGCCAACAAGGGCTGGAAGCAGGCCCTGCGCGACGACGCGGCGCTCGCCAAGGGGCTCAACACCTTCGACGGCCAGGTGACGAACGCGCCGGTCGCCGAGGCCCTCGCGATGCCGCACACCGACCTCGCGGCCGTCCTCGCCTGAGACCGGCGTCCTGCACGCGGGGCGGCCCCGCGGGTGCACCGGCGACGGTGCGTCCGCCGGGGCCGCCCCGCTGCTGCGTCCGGGTACGGGCGCTGCGGCGTCCGGGTGAACGAGGACGCGGAACGCTGCGCACCGGTCACCCTCCGCCTAGGTTTCTCAGGACCGGCAACGGCCCGGTCCGTACGCCGGCCGTCGGGGGGCCGGCGTCCGGTCCGCGGCAGCGGGCGGCCGGGACGTCAAGGCGGCCCTAAGACACGCCGTAGGGGCCGTCCCCGGCTTCAGGGATCCGGTGCGGAGGTCGAAGATCGGGTCATGAGCACCGCGCCGGGGTCGCGTCCGTCCGTCCTGCCGTGGCGGCAGCCGTTGCGCCGCCGACGGGTGGTCCTGCTCGTCGCGGCGTTCCTCGCCCTCGTCGGTGCCGTCGCCCTCGCGCCCCCGCCGTCGGCCCAGGCCGCCGTCCCCTGGGCGGACCTGCCCGCGCACCTCGACCACATCGGCACGTCGACCCAGGTCGTCGTCGTGACGTCCTCGTCGTGGAGCACGACGTACGCCACCCTGCGCGCGTACGAGAAGAAGAACGGCACGTGGCGGCTCGTCATGGGGCCGTGGAAGGCGCGGGTCGGGTACTCGGGCATGACCCCGGCGTCGAAGCGGGTCCAGGGCGACGGGACGACGCCCGCCGGCACCTTCCGGATGACCTCGGCCTTCGGCATCCAGGCCGACCCCGGCACCGACCTGCCCTACTGGCGGATCCGCTCCCGCGACCAGTGGTGGGTCGGCGACCGGAGGAGCGCCCACTACAACGAGCCGCGCTGGGGCCGGGACGGCGGCTTCCGCCGGACGACGGCCGGCGTCGACGGCTCCGAGCGCCTCGCCGACTACCCGACGCAGTACGCGTACGCGGCGGTCATCGACTTCAACCGGCCCGACCCCGTCGTCGGCCGCGGGTCGGGGATCTTCCTCCACGTCAACGGCCGCGGCTCCACCGCCGGCTGCGTGAGCCTCACCCAGGCGAACGTCATCAAGGTCCTACGCTGGCTCGACCCCGCGAAGCGGCCGCGGATCACCGTCGCGCCGGCCTCGGTCGTCACGAGGTACTGAGCGGCGCCTGCGGTCAGACCTCGCGCAGCGCCACGTCGTAGCGCAGCACCTGCGGGTCCCGGGTGAGGAGCGTCAACCCTTCGCACCGGGCCTGGGCGACGAGCATCCGGTCGAACGGGTCACGATGCACGGCAGGCAGGCCGCCGGCTTCGACGGCATGTCTCGAGCGGACCGGCAGCTCGACGAGGCCGGATCGGTCCACGACCTGCAGCAGGTCCGGAGGGACCGTCAGCTTGCCCGAGGCCTGCTTGATCGCGATCTCCCAGACCGACACCGCGCTGATGAACACCTCCGTCTCGGTGTCGATCAGATCCTTGGTCTCGTCCGCCAGCGTCTCGTCATCGGCCAGCCACCACAGGACGACGTGGGTGTCGAGCAGGAGCCTCAAGCGTCGGCCCCGAAGTCCGAGGCGATGCGCTCGTTGACCTCCGCGGAGTCCCAGTCCTCGGCGAGGTGCAGACGGCCCCGCAGGGAGCCCCGTCCTCGACGGTTGACGCTCCCGGTCAGCGGGACGACCTTGGCCACGGGGGTCCCGGCCCGGCAGATGACCACTTCCTCGCCCCGCTCGACCCGCTCGATGATGCGCGACAGCTGGGTCTTCGCGTCGTGGATGTTGTAGCTGACCGCGGGTTCTGACATGGTCGCCTCCTTAGCCAACTAGGTTAGCCAACCGGCAGGACCCACGCAACGGCACCGCGTGCGGCCGCAGGCTGGGACCGTGATCCCGTGAGGCCAAACACTCCGGGCCCGGCGCGCGTCCACCAGGTATGACGATCTCGCCGGACGCGGACTTCTCCGCCTGGTACGTCGCCGCCTACCCCCGGGTGCGGCGCACCCTGACGCTCGCGGTCGGGGACGCCGAGCTCGCGGACGAGGCGACGGCGGAGGCCTTCGCCCGGGCCCTCGTCCGCTGGCAGCAGGTGCAGCGGATGGCGGCGCCGCACGCCTGGGTCCACACCGTCGGGCTCAACCTCGTGCGGAGCGCGCTGCGCCGCCGGGGGCTGGAGCGTCGGTGGCTCGCGCGGCAGCGGGTCCAGGACGTGCCCGCGCCGCCCGAACCTGACGGGGCACTCTGGCAGGCCGTCGCCGCCCTCCCCGAACGGATGCGCACCGCCGTCGCCCTGCGCTACGTCGCCGACCTCACCGAGCAGCAGGTCGCCGACGTCATGGGCATCACCCGGGGTGCCGTCGCCTCGTCCCTGTCCGCGGCCCGCGCGCGCCTCGCGCAGCAGCTGGCGCCCTCCGAGAGGACCCTCCCGTGAACCTGTTCGAGCCCCGCCCCGACCCGCTGCTGCCCGTCCACCCGGAGCATTCGGCAGACCCGCTCACGGCCCTTGCCGTGCTCGACCCCGACGAGCTGCGGGTGCGCCCCCTCACCGAGGTCGTCGGCCGGGCGGCGCGGCTGCGGACCGCCCGGCGGAGCAGGTTCGCCGTCCTGGGGGCGGCTGCGTCCGTCGCCCTGGTCGGCGCGGTGACCGTGCTGCTGCCCTCCGGCGGGACGACCGCGCAGCCCGCCACCGGGCCGACCTCCGCCCCTGCCCCGACGGCGACCGTCTCCGCGGCCCCGAGCCCCGGGCCGGACGTCCCGGCCGCCTGCCAGGACGGCGCGACGCTCGACGTGGCGAGCCGGCCGGAGCTGGCCCACCTGGTGCCGGGCGGCGCCGCACCGGCACCGCTCGCGTCCGTCGAGGTCGTCGCGCTCGGGGGCCCGGAGTGCGGCTTCGACGACACGCCGACCGCCGCTGTCGCGGCCCGGTTCACGGCCGGCGGCCGGGTGGCTGCCGGCCTCGTCGTCAGCGGCCCCGCGGCACAGCCGTTCCTGCCGGCGAGGGACCCGTCCGCCGCGGACAGCGGCCTGCTCTCCGAGCAGGTCACGGTGCACGGGGCGGCGGCGACGCTCGAGCACTGGAGCCCCTCGACCCAGGTGATCGCGGTCGGCGGGACGGCGCGGGTGCAGTGGCAGGAGGCGTCGACCGCGAGCTGGTGGCTCGTCGAGACCAGCGGCCTGCCGACCAGGGACCTGCTCGCCGTCGCGGAGGCGCTCGACACGTCCGGGGAGCGGCTCGACGCCGCGACCGTGCCCGGCTCGGCCGACGGCTGGACGGCGCTGCCGGCGCCGGCCGGGCGCACCGCCGGGCACCGTTTCACAGTGCTCTACGAGGCCTCCGACGGATCCGGGCCGACGGTCAACCTCTCGGTGAGCGACGTGCAGGAGATCGGCCCCCAGGTCGTCGGTCAGGTCAGCGCGGACGCCGTGCGGACCGCCGACGTCCACGGCGCCCGGGCGATCCTGCGCCCGATCGGCACCGAGGGCGACAGCCCCAGCCTGATCTGGGCCGCCGACGGGCTGTACTTCACGCTCTACGCCTCGTCGGACCAGAGCTTCGCGGACCTCGTCGCCCTGGCCCGTGCGGTCGAGCCCGTCGACCTGGACGACCCGCGGCTCGCCGGCGGGGTGGTCGCCACCCCGACCGCCCCGGCGGCCGGTGCGGCGCCCGCACCGACGACGACGGTGCCCGCGTCGCCGACACCGGTGCCCCCGACGAGGACCGACCCGGCGACGGCGACGGTGACGGCACCGGCCACGGCGAGCTCGCGGCCGGCGCCGGTGACGCCCGTCCCGGTGACCACGACGCCCTGACCCTGCCGTGCGGCAGCAGCCCGCCTGCCGCCGGCGTCGTCGCCCGGGTGCGAGAATCTGCGGGTGCCCGAGGACCTCGCCACCGCGCTCGCGGCGCTGCGACCCCTCCTCCTGGACACCGGCGCGCTCCTGCGCGCCGTCGCCGCCGGCCGCCGCCGCGGCGCGCCGCCGGCCGTCGTCCGGGCCGAGCTGCGG
>JACRAB010000091.1 GCA_016213575.1 Actinomycetota bacterium | reverse complement strand
GAGAGCACCGCCCGGCCCATCGCGGTCTCGCGCACCGGCAGGATCCAGGGCCGGCCGGCGAGGTCGGCGAGCGCGGCCCGCGCGGGCAGCGGGTCGGGGTCCGAGGCGGCGGAGGCCACCGTGAACCGCTCGCGCCGCAGGAGGACGAGCTCGATGTCCTTGTCCCGCGGCAGCGGCCAGTCCGGGTAGTCGAGGCCGAAGGCGACGTCGACCTCACGGTGCCGCACGGCCGCGGCCGCGGTGTTGACGTCGACCTCGCGGGTGCGGATCCGCAGGCCGGGGTGCTCGGCGGCGGCGACCCGCAGCAGCGGCACGAGCAGCGCGGCCGCCGTGCTCCCCCACGTGCCGAGCGTCACCGGCGCCGCCGGGCGGCCCGACGCCACCGCGGCCGCCTGCCGGGCCCGCTCCTCCGCCCCGAGGACGGCGTCCGCGTGGTCGACGAGCGCCCGCCCGACGTCGGTGAGGACGACGCCGCGCCCGACCCGGACGAGCACGGGCGCCCCGACGGCCCGCTCGAGGGCGTCCATCTGCTGCGAGAGCGCCCCCGAGGTGTAGCTGAGGGAGCGCGCGACGGCGGACAGCGTGCCGAGCCGGTCGAGCTCGCGCAGGGCCGCGAGGTGGTTGAGGTTGAGCCGCACGCCACGTCCTTCCCCGCCAGAGACAATCTCTTAGGTTCTCTGAGACATAGCCTCGGCCAAGTCTCGCTTTTCCTCAATCTTCCGATCGGGCATGCTCGACCCATGCCCTCGACGACCGACCTCGCCGCCTCCGCGGCCCGCGCCCTCGCCGCCTGCGGCGCCACCGTCCCCGCCGGGTCCTCCCCCGTGACGTCCCCGATCACCGGCGGCGTCATCGCCACCGTCGGCCGGCCGGACGCGGCCGCCGTCCTCGCGGCGGTCGACGACGCGAGCGCCGCCTTCGTGACTTGGCGGACGACGCCGGCCCCGGTCCGCGGCGCGCTCGTCAAGCACTTCGGCCGTCTCCTCGAGGAGCACAAGGCCGACCTCGCCGAGCTCGTCACCCTCGAGGTCGGCAAGATCCGCTCGGAGGCCCTCGGCGAGATCCAGGAGATGATCGACGTCTGCGACTACGCCGTCGGGCTGTCGCGGAGCATGGCCGGCCGCACGCTCCCCTCGGAGCGCCCGGGGCACCGGCTCTTCGAGACCTGGCACCCACGCGGCGTCGTCGCCGTCATCTCCGCGTTCAACTTCCCGGCGGCCGTCTGGGCGTGGAACACCGCGGTCGCGCTCGTCTGCGGCGACACCGTCGTGTGGAAGCCGTCGGAGACGACCCCGCTCACCTCGCTCGCCTGCTCGGCGATCCTCGACCGGGCGATCGCCGAGACCGGCTCGCCGGACGGCGTCCACCGCCTCGTCCTCGCCGAGCGGGACGACGCCGCGGCCCTGCTCGACGACCCGCGCGTCGCCCTCGTCAGCGCCACCGGCTCGGAGCGGATGGGCCGCGAGATCGCGCCCCGGGTCGCCGCCCGGTTCGGCGAGACCCTGCTCGAGCTCGGCGGCAACAACGCGGCCGTCGTCGCGCCGTCCGCCGACCTCGACCTCGCCGTCCGCGGCATCACCTTCGCCGCCGCCGGCACCGCCGGCCAGCGCTGCACGACGATGCGCCGCCTCGTCGTCCACGAGTCGGTCGTCGAGGACCTGCTCGGCCGGCTCGTGCCGGTCTACGAGAAGCTGCGGATCGGCGACCCGACCGACGCCGACGTCCTCGTCGGGCCGCTCGTCAACGAGGGCGCCTACGAGAAGATGCAGGCCGCCATCGCCGAGGCGGTCGCCGACGGCGGCACCCTGCTCGTCGGCGGCGACCGGCAGCCGAGCGACGACGGCGCGTACTACGTGCGGCCGGCGATCGTCCGGATGCCCGCGCAGACCGACGTCGTGCGCCGCGAGACCTTCGCGCCGCTGCTCTACGTCATGACCTACACGACCCTCGACGAGGCGATCGCGGTCCACAACGACGTCCCGCAGGGGCTCTCGTCGAGCATCTTCACCCTCGACCAGCGCGAGGCCGAGCTGTTCCTCTCCGCGGCCGGTTCGGACTGCGGCATCGCCAACGTCAACATCGGCACCTCGGGCGCCGAGATCGGCGGCGCCTTCGGCGGCGAGAAGACGACCGGCGGCGGCCGCGAGTCCGGCTCGGACGCCTGGCGCGCGTACATGCGACGCGCCACGAACACGGTGAACTACTCGACCGAGCTCCCGCTCGCCCAGGGCGTGAGCTTCGGATGACCGGGCCCCGGCCGGTCCCCGACCGGGCGGAGGTCGTCGTCGTCGGCGGCGGCGTGATGGGGGCGTCGATCGCCTTCCACCTCGCCGAGGCCGGGGTGCGCGACGTCCTGCTGCTCGAGCGCGACCAGCTCGCCGCCGGGTCGACGTCCCGGTGCGCGGGCGGCGTCCGGGCGCAGTTCTCCGACCCGGTGAACGTCGCCCTCGGGGCCCGCGGTCTCGACGCCTTCGAGCGGTTCGCCGTCCGGCCGGGCCAGCAGATCGACCTGCACCAGCCCGGCTACCTGTTCCTCGTGACCGACCCGGACGACGTCCCCGTCTTCACCGAGTCCGTCGCGCTGCAGAACCGGATGGGCGTCGCGTCGCAGGTGCTCACGGCGGAGCAGGCGGCGGCGCTCTCGCCCGGGGTCGTCACGGACGACGTCCTCATGGCGACGTTCCACCACCGGGACGGCTACTGCTCGCCCGAGTCCGTCGTCCTCGGCTACGCCACCGGGGCCCGCGGGCACGGCGCGACCGTGCGCACCGGCGTCGAGGTCACGGGCATCGACGTCTCCGGCGGCGACGTGACGGCGGTGCGGACGACGGCCGGCACCGTCGCGACGTCGACCGTCGTCGTCGCCGCGGGCGCCTGGGCGCAGCCGCTCGCCGCGACCGCCGGCGTGCACCTGCCGGTCACGCCGCTGCGCCGCCAGATCCTCGTCACCGAGCCGCTCGACGAGGCCACCGAGGCGCTGCTGCCGCCGACGATGCCGATGACCATCGACGCGACGTCGACGTTCTACCTGCACCGCGAGGGCCCCGCCGTGCTGCTCGGGATGTCCTACGCCGCAGAGGAACCCGGTGTGAAGCTCGGGTACAGCGAGGCCTGGCTGACCGACCTCATGGACGCCGTCGAGCGGCGCTGCCCGACGCTCGGCGAGGTCGGCATGGCGCAGCACTGGGCCGGGCTCTACGAGGTGACGCCCGACCACAACGCGCTCATCGGCGAGGCGGCCGGGGTCTCCCGGCTGCTCTACGCGACCGGGTTCTCCGGGCACGGCTTCCTCCAGGGGCCGGCCGTCGGCGAGGTCGTGCGGGACCTGTACCTCGGCCGGGAGCCGGTCGTCGACGTCTCGTCGATGTCCGCCGAGCGGTTCGCCGTCGCGGGCGGCGGCCGCCCCGAGCGGAACATCGTCTGATGCGGCCGACCTGCTGATGCGGCCGACCTGCTGATGCGCGAGACCTTCGCGCCGGACCTCGACGAGGGCACCCGGCGGTCCCTCGACGTCCCGCCGGACCTGCTCGACCTGCCGCCCGACGAGATGCGCCGGCTCGGGCACGTCGTCGTCGACCTCGTCGTCGACCACCTCGCCGGGCTGCGTGAGCGGCCCGCGCTGCTCGCCGGCGACCCGGCCACACTGCGTGCGGCGCTCGGCGGACCGCTGCCACAGGGCACCGGGGACCCGGCCGGAGACCTCGCAGCCGGCCTCGACGTCCTCGCCACGACCGCCGTCCCGTACCAGCAGCACGGCGACCACCCGCGCTACTTCGCCCGCGTCCCCGGGCCGTCCTCGTTCGCGGGCGTCCTCGGCGAGTGGCTCGCGACCGGCACGCAGTCGATCGCGTCGAGCTGGGGCGGCGGGGCCGGGCCGACGACCGTCGAGCTCGTCGTCGTCGAGTGGCTGCGCGAGGCGCTGGAGCTCGCACCGGGTACCGAGGGCGTGCTGCAGTCCGGCGGGTCGACGGCCAACGTCACCGCGCTGCTCGCCGCCCGGCACCGGACGAGCCCCGACGGGACGACGGGCGTCGTGTACCTGTCCGACCAGACGCACTCCTCGATCGCGCGCGGCCTGCTGTCGACCGGCTGGGCGCCGGACGACGTGCGCGTCCTGCCGACCGGCGACCGGTACGCCCTCACCGCGGACGCCGTCCGCACGGCCGTCGTCGCGGACCTCGCCGCGGGGCGCCGGCCGGCCGTCGTCGTCGCGACCGCCGGCACGACGAACACCGGCCGCGTCGATGACCTCGACGGGCTCGCGGACCTCTGCGCCGAGCACGCGATGTGGCTGCACGTCGACGGCGCCTACGGCGGCCCGGCCGCGGTCACGCCGCGCGGTCGGGCAGCGCTCGCCGGCCTGCACCGCGTGGACAGCCTCGTCATCGACCCGCACAAGTGGCTCTTCCAGCCGTACGACCTCGCGTGCGTCCTCGTCCGCCGCCCCGGCGCGCTCGAGGCCGCGTTCGCGATGCACCCGGAGTACCTCGCGGACGTCCAGGGCGGCGACCCCGGCCGGGTCGACCTGCACAACCGCAGCCTCGAGCTGACCCGCCGCGGGCGGGCCTTCAAGCTGTGGCTGACGTTCCGCACGTACGGCGCGGACCGGGTCGCGGCCGCCGTCGACCGCGGCATCGGGCTCGCCGAGTACGCGCAGGCCCTCGTCGAGGCGGACCCGTCGCTCGAGGTCGTCACCGGCGCGAGCCTTGGCGTCCTCACCTTCGCCGCGCCGGCCCGGGACGACGCCGCCCACCGCGCCGCGGCAGCGGCGCTCACGGCGTCCGGCTGGGCGGCCGTGAGCAGCACCGTGCTCGGCGGCCGGGCCGTGCTGCGGCTGTGCACGATCAACCCGCGGACGACGACCGCGGACCTCGACGGGACGGTGGCGCGGCTGTCGGCGCTGCTCTCGGCCGACGCCTGAGCCGCGCCGGCGCTGATCGCCACCCCACGTTCGGCCGGTATCGCGGTCGGTCGTTCAGGTCCGGCCTCGGCATCCGGGACGCGCGGCCCCGCTCGTGTCGGTTGAATGGTCCCCGAGCCGGGCGCCGTACGGGGGTGCCGGCTCACCACGGGGAAAGGTCCGAACGAACGTGCCCTTCAGTCTGTGCACCGCAGTGATCCGCGCCGCCACCATGTCCGTCGACGAGGTGGCCGCCCTGACGAGCCGGGCCACGGGTCCCGGCGGTGCCGCGCACCGCGGCGGTCGCCGTCCGCTCGTCCTCGACCTGTCCGACCTCAGCGCCGCCACGGTCGCGAGCGTGCTGCGCGCCGTCGCGGCCGAGCTGCCCGCGCCCGACCTCGTCGTGCACCTGGTGCTGCCGGACCGCACGGCGGTGCCCGCGGAGGCGGTGCTCGTCCCCCGCGCCTGGCAGTGGCACGCGTCGCTGCCCGAGGCGGTCTCGGCGTCCCGGGTGACGCTGGGGTACGCCGCAGTCTCCTGACCGCGGGTTCGCCCTGACCGGCCCGGCGCGGGTCAGACCTCCTCGACGGCGAAGGTCCGGGACGGCGCGACGAGCTCGTCCTGGGCGGCCACGAGGAGGATCTCGCGGGAGCCGGCCGCCTCGGTGCGGGCGAGCAGCCCCCACACCGACGCCGCGGCCGCCGCGACGGCCTGCTCCGCCGACCCGGTCCGCAGGTGGTGGGCGAGGAAGAGCGCGGCCACGGCGTCCCCGGCGCCGTTGACCGACAGGCCGAGGCGCGGCGTCCGGACCCGGAAGTGCCGCCCGCCCTCGGAGGCGAGGAGGTCGACCGCGTCGCCGGGGGTGTCGTCGGTGACGAGCGACGTCGTGAGCACCGTGGCCGGCCCGATCGCCTGCACCGCCGCGACGGCGTCCTTCACCTCGGCCGTCGTCCGCGTCGTCCGGCCGGAGAGCAGGTCGAGCTCGAAGTGGTTGGGGGTCACCAGGTCCGCCACCGGCAGGGCGACGTCGCGGATGAACTCCGGGACCCCGGGGCGGACGAAGACGCCGCGCCCGACGTCCCCGATGACCGGGTCGCAGCAGTACCGGGCGGCCGGGTTCGCCTCCTTGACGCGCGCGACCGTGCCGACGACCGCGTGCCCGATGTCCGGCGAGCCGAGGTAGCCGGAGAGCACCGCGTCGCAGCCCGGCAGCACGCCGCGGTCGGCGATGCCCTGGACGACCTCGTCGACGAACTGGCCGTCGAACACCCGGCCGGTCCACGCGCCGTAGCCGGTGTGGTTGGAGAACTGGACGGTGTGCACCGGCCAGACCTCGATGCCGAGGCGCTGCAGGGTGAAGACCGCGGAGGAGTTGCCCGCGTGGCCGTAGGCGACGTGGGACTGGATCGAGAGCACGGTGGGCACGCGCCCAGCCTGCCACCCACCGGTCACCGCCCGGCGGCGCGGGCGGCGGCCGGCGAACCGGGTGTCGGGAACCAGCGGGTGACGACCGCCTGCTGGGCGAGCGTCCACAGCGCGTTGCAGACCCAGTAGACGAGCAGCGCGACCGGCGCGAACCCGGCGGCGACGAGCAGCCCCAGCGCCGACAGCGCCGGGACGAGGTGCTGGACCCGGGCGACCGCCTCGGGGACGTCCGCGAGGACGGTGTTCGGTGCCACGAGATAGGTCTGCGTCACCCACGACAGCAGTGCCGCCGTCCCGGCCAGCCCGGCGACGACGATCAGGTGCGCCCAGCCCGCCCCGAGGTAGCCGCGCTCGGCGAGCGGGACGCCGAGAACCGTTGCGGCACCGAGGGACGCGACGAGGGCGGCGTCCATGGCACCGACCGGCACGCCCGCGGCGGCCTGCGCCACGAGGTGGTAGAGCGCCGCCCACAGCGGCAGCTGGACGAGCAGCGGCAGCAGGCCGAGCCGCGGGACCCGTGCTCGGCGGCGATCCGCCGCCGGCCCTCGGCGAGGGCCCGCAGGCTCGCGGCGTCCCGGCGGCCGCGGTAGCGCCGGGTGAGCTCGAGCAGCTGCGGCCGGGCCCGGGCCGACGCGTGCGCCAGCCGGACGCCGTGCGCCGCGAGCGGCAGGAGTGCGACGCGGACGACGGCCACGACGGCCGCGATGCACAGCACCCACACGGCGCCGGACGACGGGTCCGCGCCGAGCGAGGTGAGGCCGGTGTGGGCCGTCGCGACGACGGCGGAGAGGGCGGTGGTGAGCGGTGCGAGGGCGGCGTCGACGAACGTGGTGAAGGACATGCGGGTGCTCCTGGTGTGCGGACGGACAGGACCATGGCTCGCAGGGGCGAGCGTCAGGCCTGTCCGGGAGCACGTGGGCGCAGCGGGTGGTGGACCGGGTCGGTGGCCGTGCCGGGGCGCGACGGAGGCGTCGCGCCGCCCGGTGCCCGGGCCGGGCCGCGGGTGTGGGCGGGCTGCAGGCGCTGCACGCCGGTCCGGGTCAGCGCCGCGAGGGCGAACGCGAGGACGGCGAGGGCGAACGAGCCGGGAGCCGCTGCACCGGGGGTGAGCGCCGGGAGGACTGCGAGGACGGTGAGCACGGCGGCGAGCGCGCAGACCGCGGCGGCCGACCGGGCGCGCACGGCCGACGCGGCGTCACCCACGCTGACCCTCATGAGCCGATGGTACGTCGCGCCCGTGCGGGACCGGACGTCGTAGGTGGTGGGTTCGTGCGGCCGGGTTCGTGCGGCCGGGCTCGTGTGGTCCGGTTCGTGTGGTCGGGTTCGGACGCATGGTCGCGGGGGCAGGAACCGCCGGGGCTCCTTCGTCGCCCCGGCTCCCAAATCCTTCTGGCCGACAGAGACAAAATGAGGAAGGGCCCGGATCCAAGTGCGGGATCCGGGCCCTTCCTCGTTTTGTAGCGGGGGCAGGATTTGAACCTGCGACCTCTGGGTTATGAGCCCAGCGAGCTACCGAGCTGCTCCACCCCGCGTCGGTAGTCCCAACCGTACGGCAGCGGCGGCCGGGGACCAAATCGGCGCGTGGCGTCGTCCACAGGGGTCCCGTTCGAAGGCCCCGTGTCGCAGCCGCCACCTACACTCCTGCGGGTGACCGCCCCCGGCCTCGCGACGCCGTCCGACGCTCTCGACGCGCTGAAGCGCGTGTTCGGGTACGACGCGTTCCGCGGCGACCAGCAGGCGATCGTCGACCACGTCACCGCGGGCGGCGACGCGCTCGTGCTCATGCCGACCGGCGGCGGCAAGTCGCTGTGCTACCAGATCCCGGCGCTCGTGCGGCCGGGCACCGGCGTCGTCGTCTCGCCGCTCATCGCGCTCATGCAGGACCAGGTCGACGCGCTCACGGCGCTCGGCGTCCGGGCCGGGTTCCTCAACTCGACGCAGGACCTCGAGACCCGGCGGGCGGTCGAGGCCGCGTTCGTCGACGGCGAGCTCGACCTGCTCTACCTCGCGCCCGAGGCGCTGCGCAGCGAGTGGACGACGCGGCTGCTCGACCGGGGCCGGATCGCCCTGTTCGCCATCGACGAGGCGCACTGCGTCGCCCAGTGGGGCCACGACTTCCGGCCCGACTACCTCATGCTGACGATGCTCAAGGAGCGCTGGCCGGCGGTCCCTCGGATCGCGCTCACCGCGACCGCGACCGCCGCCACCCGGCGCGAGATCGCGACGAACCTGTCGCTCACCGACGCCCGGCACTTCGTCGCCGACTTCGACCGGCCGAACATCCAGTACCGGATCGTCCCCAAGGCCGAACCGCGCGCCCAGCTTCTCGACCTGCTGCGCACCGAGCACGCCGGCGACGCCGGGATCGTCTACTGCCTGTCCCGGGCGTCCGTCGAGGCGGTCGCGACGTTCCTCGAGGCGCAGGGCATCCCCGCGCTGCCCTACCACGCGGGCCTCGACGCGGGCGTGCGGGCGCACAACCAGAGCCGGTTCCTCCGCGAGGACGGCCTCGTCATGGTCGCGACGATCGCCTTCGGGATGGGCATCGACAAGCCCGACGTCCGGTTCGTCGCGCACCTCGACCTGCCCAAGTCCGTCGAGGGCTACTACCAGGAGACCGGGCGGGCGGGCCGCGACGGGCTGCCCGCGACCGCCTGGCTCGCCTACGGTCTCGCGGACGTCGTCCAGCAGCGCAAGCTCATCGACAGCTCGCAGGGCGACCTCGCGCACCGCCGGGCCCAGAGCGCGCACCTCGACGCGATGCTCGCCCTCTGCGAGACCGTCGAGTGCCGGCGCAGCCAGCTCCTCGCGTACTTCGGGCAGAGCGGCCAGGGCCCCTGCGGCAACTGCGACACGTGCCTCGTGCCGCCGAAGACGTGGGACGCGACGATCCCCGCGCAGAAGCTGCTGTCGACCGTCTACCGGCTCGCCAACGAGCGCAACCAGCGCTTCGGCGCCGGGCAGAGCATCGACATCCTCCTCGGGCGCACCACCGAGAAGGTCCGCCAGCACCGCCACGACGAGCTCACCGTCTTCGGGATCGGCACCGACCTCGCCGAGGCGCAGTGGCGGGCCGTCGTCCGGCAGCTGCTCGCCCAGGGCCTGCTGGCCGTCGAGGGGAACCACGGCACCCTCTCCCTCACCGAGGCGAGCGCCGACGTGCTCGGACGCCGGCGGGAGGTGACCCTGCGCGTCGACCCGACGCCGGCCAAGGGATCCGCCGCCGGTCGCTCGTCCCGGGGCCGGACGGCGGCCGCGGCCGCCGAGCTCCCCGCCGCCGCGCAGCCCGTCTTCGAGCGCCTGCGCGCCTGGCGCGCGGCCACCGCGAAGGAGCAGGGCGTCCCCGCCTACGTGATCTTCCACGACGCGACACTGCGCCAGATCGCCACCGACGCCCCGGCGGACCTCGCGGCGCTCGGCCGGGTCGGCGGCGTCGGCGAGACCAAGCTCGAGCGCTACGGCAGCGGGATCCTCGAGGTGCTCGCGGAGCAGGGCTGATCTGTGAAGATCTCGTAACTCCCGCGGGTCGCGACTCTCGGTACTGGAGACTGGACGCGCTCCGAGGCACCGTGGGGCACGACAGCCCCACGCACCCCGGGGGCCGCGCGGGAGGGAGGACAGCCATGGCTCCCGCCCTGCTCAGGCCGCCCGTACGCACGGACCACGCCCTGACCGACGACGACGCGGCCGTCTCGCACTGGCGCTCGCACTACGGGCCGCGCAGCGCCGTGTCGGCCCTGCCGCCGGGCGCCGGGCTGCGCCACGTCGTGGCCGATGCCGGCGCCCTCGCGCTCTGCGAGCTGGAGGCGCCCGCAGGGTTCGGCTACCGGTTCGACTCCCTGGGCCCGCTCGTCGTCGCCTCGGTGCGCAGCGGGCGGTTCGAGTTCTCGACCGGGAGGTCGCAGCGCCGCGTCCAGAGCGGCGACGTGCTGCTCACCGCCCAGCCCGACGCACCCCGCTCCGGGCTCAGTGAGGGCGCCGTCGTCCAGCTCGCCCTCCTCGACCCGGACCTCGTCGCGCAGGTGGCGGCCTCCGGCACCGAGGCGGCCGTGCCGGTCCGCTTCACCGGCCTGGACCCGGTGTCCCCGGCGGCGGCCGCGCACTGGAAGGCCACCCGGATGTTCACCGCCGGGGTCCTCGCCGACCCCGCCGCCGCGGGGAACCCGCTCGTCCTCGGCAGCGTCGCCCGGCTGCTCGCCGCGACCACCCTGGCGACGTTCCCGAACACGGCGTCGGGCGGCCCGACCCGCCGGGACAACCGGGACGCCGCCGCCGACTCGCTGCGCCGCGCCCTCGCCTACATCGACGACCACCCGCGGGACGACCTGAGCGTCGCCGACGTCGCCGCGGCCGCCCGGGTCTCGGTGCGCGCCGTCCAGCTCGCCTTCCGCCGGCACCTGGGCACCACGCCGATGGGCTACCTGCGGGCGGTGCGGCTGCGGCACGTCCACGACGAGCTGCTCCGCGCCGACCCTGCGGTCGCGACGGTGTCAGCCGTGGCACTGCGCTGGGGCTTCGGCCACCACGGCCGGTTCACGTCCCTGTACCGGCGCACCTACGGCGTCCTGCCCCACGAGACCCTGCGCGGTAACGGCCCCCGCGGCTGAGCCGAGCTCGTCGAGGAGGTCCGCCGTCGCGACTGCGGAGGGCATCGTCTCGAGGGCACCGAGCGCGGCCCGGACGGCGTCCGCGTCGGGTGCCGCGAGGGCCGCGCCACGTTCCGCCCCGCCCTCGTCGAGGTGCCAGACGTCCCAGGCGACCCGGCACGGACCGGGGTGGTCGTCGTCCGCGCCGCAGAGCGCCCGCGCGAGGACCGCCCGCACGAGCTCCACCTGGTCGGGTGTCACGAGGGTGTCGACCACGAAGCGCACGACCCGGCGGTCCGTCCCGTCGGCACCTGACATGGCCACAGTGTGCGGCTGCGGGCGGCCGCCGGGCGCCCGTACGCGCCCGGCCGGGGCGGCTCCCGGGCCGGCCGGGGTGTGAGGTTGCCCGGGCGGGGTCGACCCGGCCGGACAACGAAGCCCGTAGCCGGATAGCGAAGCGGGCGGCCGCTACGGCCGGCGGGTCCCGGGGACCCTGACCGCCGACGGCGACCGGCCGGCGGACGACGGCCCGGCCGGTGCGGGCGCGGTCGACCGGCGCAGGAGGAGCCGGTGCGGCGCGGCCCGGTGGCAGCGCCGGGGCCCGCCGGCGACCGCGTCGAGGACGACACCCGCGACCTGCTCCCCCATCGCGTGCACGTCGACGGCGATGACGGACAGCGCCGGGCTCGTCAGCCGGCACAGCGTCGAGTCGTCCCATGCGACGACGGACAGCTCCTGGGGCACGCGCAGCCCGGCGGCCGCGGCCCGCGCGAGCCCGGCCGCGGCCATCGCGTCGTTGTCGAAGACGAGCGCCGTGAGCGGCAGCCCGGTCTCGAGGAGCTCCCCGGTCAGCCGGGTGCCGGCCTCCTCGGTGTAGTCCCCCTCGAGCGTGCGGATCGTCATGCCGCGCCGCGCGCACTCGTCGGCGAACGCCTCGTCGCGGCGGGCGGTGTGCCACAGCCGCCGCGGACCGCTGACCCGGCCGAGG
>JACRAB010000080.1 GCA_016213575.1 Actinomycetota bacterium | reverse complement strand
GCCCGGGTCCTCCTGGACGAGCAGGTTGCCGCGCCGGTCGATCGTCATGTTGTCCGGCTTGCTGAGGTACGGCGCCTCGCTGCCGTCGAGCAGCAGGGTGAGCGTGCCGCCGAGCTCCGGCTTGTCGACGTTCGTGAAGCGCAGCCGCCAGAGGCCGCCGCCGTCGCGGGCGACGCCGGGCTCGGCCGGGTTGGCGGCGGTCGAGCCGCCCTCGGTCGTGAGGAAGTAGTAGTCGTTGCGGTTGCGCGGGTCGAAGGAGCCGTCCTCGATCCGGTTCAGGGTCAGGCCCTTCGAGGCCGCGTCGGCGTTCTGCGCGGCGCCGCTCGCGGTCGTGTCGATCTGCTCGCCGGCGCCGAACGTCACCGGGACGGCCTTGCCCTTGCCGTACGCCGTGCGGAACTGTGCGTCCGTCGAGACGGCCTCGTCGGCCGTGTCGACGACGAAGAGCGAGCCGTTCGTGAGACCGGCCCGCTCGACCGGGCTGCCCTTCGTCGTCTTGGTGCCGACGTAGACCCGCAGCTGGCCGTTGCCGCCGTCCTCGTTGCCCATGACGACGGTCGCGTCGGTGCGGTTGGCGGCCGAGACGGTGTTCTCCCACGAGAAGAGCCCGAGCCGGGGCAGCTGGGTCGCGGCGCCGTCGGTCGTCACGCCGAAGACCCGGCCCTCGTCGCCGGCCTCCTCGTTCGCCATGTAGATCGCGCCGTCGTAGCCGGCGTCCGTGTCGTCGTTGTACAGCGAGCCGGCCGGGGCGAGGTAGCCCGAGCAGAACCGGTTGAAGGCGGCGGTGTGTGTGCCCGCTGCCGCACCCTCGGGGGCGACCGGCGCGGCTGCGTAGGCGCCGGTCGCGTAGTCCCAGTAGCGGACGCCGGGCTGCACGAGGTCCGAGCCGGTCGTCACGGCGAGCGTCTTCGGGTCGATCGTCCAGCGGCTGACGAAGGCGCCCTTCTGGCCGTGGGCGCGGGTGATGCCCGCCGTCGCGCCCAGCTCGGCGTTCACCAGGGCCACGACGCGCTTGCCGCTGCGGTAGGCACCGATGCCGTCGGGGATGCCGACGAGCTTCGTGCCGTCCTTGGCCGCACCGTTGTTCACCGTGAGCAGGGACGTGATCGTCACGTCGGGGGCGACGGGCAGGACGTACGGGGCGATGCCGCCGTTCGGGCCGATCGCGGTGCTGCCGGCGGCGGACGCCGGGGCCGCCATCGGCACGACGAGCGCCGCGCAGCCGAGGCCGGTGCCGGCCAGGACGGCACGGGTCCGGCGGGAGCGGGCGGGGGTCTGCTGGGTCACGCGGTCCTCCAGGTCGGGGTCTCGGTCGCCGCGGGGCGGCAGAGCCGAATCTGGCGACCCGGGGTGAACGGACCACGGCCGGCCGGGCGAACGGCACGGGACCGTCCGGTGTCGGTCCCGTGCCCTGCCGGCCCGGACGGGTCAGACGCCGAGGTAGAGGAAGCCCGGCCCCTCGTCGCGCCAGCCGACGCCGAGCGGGTCGAGGGCCGCCGCGAGCGCCGGCCGCCAGGAGCCGGTACGGGTGACGTCGGCCCCCTCGAACCCGTGGTCCGCGGTGAGCAGGAACGTCACGTCGTCGGTGACCCCGAGCCGGTCGAGGTGCTCGAGGAAGGCGCACAGGCGCCGGTCGGCGTCCCGGAAGCTGTCGCGGGCGATCTGCGAGCGCGGCCCGCCGCCGTGGTGCCCGGCGTCCGTGACGACGTTCGACCACCAGGTGAGCGCGGGGGCGTCGTCCGGCGAGGCCCACAGCTGGAGCATCTGCGCGACCCCGGCGTCGTCGACCCGGGTCCCCCAGCGGTAGTACGAGTCGGCCAGGTGCGCGCGCTCGCCGACGAAGGGGCTCGCGTCGGCGTCCGGCAGGGCCGAGTCGAGGTCGCCCGCTCCCCCGGCACCGGCCTGGGCCCGGACGAGCTGCATCGTCGAGTACCCCGCGCCGCGTTCGACGGCCTCGTCGACGCACGCCGTGAACGCCCCGGGCCGGGCGGCGGCGAGCGTCTCGAAGACCGTCGCGACGCCGGGCCGCAGCCACTCGGCGGAGCGGTGCCACGTCGTCTCGTCGTTCGGCACCACCCGCTCGCCGGTCGCCCGGTCGTAGAAGACGTTCCCGAGGACGCCGTGCCGGCCGGGCCCGACGCCGGTGAGCGCCGAGGTGTGGTTGCACAAGGTGATGCTCGGGAACTCGGCGACCGCACCGCCGGCCAGCGCCGTCCCGTGCGCGAGCAGCCGCGCGACGCCGGGCAGCTCGCCGGACGCCGCGAGGTGCAGCAGCTCGGAGCAGTGCGCACCGTCCCAGAGGATGCCGACGACCCAGCGACCGGCGCCTTCGTCGACGAGCGCCTCGAGGGCGCGCCCGTCGAGCGGCAGCCCGGCGGCGTCGACGCGGAGCCGGGCCGGCACGCCGGCGGCCCGCAGCAGGGTCGGCGCGACGTCGACGATCCGGGCGTGCTCGGCGAGGACGCCGCGCGGCCGGACGCCCGCGCCCGACAGCAGCAGCGGAGCCCGGGACTGGACGACGTCGAGCGAGCCGTGCTCGCCGTGGTGCCCGCCCTCGTCGGGGAAGAAGTGCCGGGGCGTGTGGACGACCGCGACGTCCGGGCTGCGGCTCGGGTCGGCGAACAGGGAGAGCAGCCGCCGGCCCGGGTCCGGGTAGGCGTTGCGGGCGTTGTCCGGCGACGGGTCGGCGACCTCGAGCTCGTACGGCAGGAACGCCATCGGGTCGACGTCGCCGACCGGGTCCTCGCCGTGCAGCACGGTGTGCAGGCCGCCGGCGTCGAGCCGGACGGCGCCGCGCGCGTTCGCGACGACGACGGTGGCGCCCGGGCCGAGGTTGTGCGGGCCCGGCCCCGCGTCGGGGTAGGCGACGAGGTCGACGACGCCGGCGAGCGCCGGGTCCGTCAGGGCCCGGACGGCGGCGTCCCGGGCCGCGGCGGCGCCGGCCGTGCCGGTGCCCGCGACGTCAGCTCCTGCAGTGCTCATGCCCGCAGCGTGCCACGGGGGCAGACTGTGACGCGGCCGGACACCCGACAGGGCCGGCGTCGTCGTCGCGAAGGAGCATCACGTGCAGGTCGTCCGGATCACGGCCTCTGGCGGACCCGAGGTGCTCGAGGTCGCCGACGTCGCGTCCCCCGCGCCCGCGGCGGGCGAGGTCCTCGTCGACGTCGCCGCCGCCGGGGTGAACTTCATCGACACGTACGTCCGCTCCGGGCTCTACCCGACGCCGCTGCCGGTCGTCCTCGGGCAGGAGGGCGCCGGCACCGTGTCCGCGGTCGGCGCGGGCGTGGACGACGTCCGGGTCGGGGACGTCGTC
>JACRAB010000079.1 GCA_016213575.1 Actinomycetota bacterium | reverse complement strand
CGGTGAGGTGGTCCATGACGGCCGCGAAGAGCTCCTCCTTGTCGGTGAAGCAGTAGTGCACGATGCCGACCTGGACCCCGGCCTCCTCGGCGATCATGCGGGTCGTCGCGCCGACCACGCCCTCGCGCGAGAGCACGCGCAGGGCGGCCTCGACGAGCTGCGCCCGGCGCTGCTCCACGGGCACGTAGGCCATCGACCCTCCCTGCATGGCAACGTTGTCTGCGGACCAAGTGGACCACATCCGCCGCCGGGTCGGGCAGGGGCCGGGGTCATGGCCGGGCCAGGTGCAGCCCCGTCAGCGAGCGGTCGGCGGGCGCCGCCACGGCGGCGGGCGGGGCCGCGCAGACGACGAGGCCCCCGTCGTGGCCCGCTCCCGGGCCGAGGTCGACGACCCAGTCCGCACGCGCGACGACGTCCAGGTTGTGCTCGATGACGATGACCGACCGGCCCCGGTCGACCATCTGGTCGAGCAGCCCGACGAGGCCGTCGACGTCGGCCATGTGCAGCCCGGTGGTCGGCTCGTCGAGGACGACGACGCGGGTCGCCGTCCCCGCGAGGTGGATCGCCAGCTTGAGCCGCTGCCGCTCCCCGCCGGACAGCGACGTGAGCGGCTGACCGAGGGTGACGTAGCCGAGCCCGACGTCGTCGAGCGAGTCCAGCACGGCGCGGACCGGCTTCTCCTCGAAGAACTCCCGCGCCTCCGCCACCGACATGCCGAACACGTCGTCGATGGTGCGGCCCCGCAGCCGGTAGCCGAGCACCTCGGCGGTGAAGCGGCGGCCGTCGCACACCTCGCAGACGCTCGCCACCCCGGCGACGAACGCGAGGTCGGTGTAGATCATCCCGAGGCCCTTGCACTCCGGGCAGGCCCCCTCCGAGTTCGCGCTGAAGAGCGCCGGACGCACGCCGTTGGCCTTCGCGAACGCCTTGCGGACCGGGTCGAGCAGCCCGGTGTAGGTCGCCGGGTTCGAGCGCCGCGAGCCACGGATCGCTCCCTGGTCGACGATCTCGAGCCCGTCGACGCGGGGCAGGCAGCCGTGGATGAGCGAGCTCTTGCCGGAGCCGGCGACGCCGGTGACGGCGACGAGCACACCGAGCGGGACGTCGACGGTGACGTCGCGCAGGTTGTGCAGCGTCGCGTGCTCGATGCGCAGCGCGCCGGTCGGCGTCCGGACGTCGGTCTTCAGCTCCTGGCGCCGCTCCAGGTGCTTGCCGGTGACCGTGCCCGAGACGTGCAGTCCGGCGACGTCGCCCTCGTAGACGACCTGGCCGCCGGCCCGGCCCGCGCCCGGCCCCAGGTCGACGACGTGGTCGGCGACGGCGATGACCTCGGGCTTGTGCTCGACGACGAGCACGGTGTTGCCCTTGTCCCGCAGGCGCTGCAGCAGCTCGTTCATCCGCTGGACGTCGTGCGGGTGCAGCCCCGCGGTCGGCTCGTCGAAGACGTACGTGATGTCCGTGAGCGCCGACCCGAGGTGGCGGACCATCTTGACCCGCTGCGCCTCGCCGCCGGACAGGGTGCCCGACTCCCGGTCGAGGCTGAGGTAGCCGAGCCCGATCTCGACGAGCCCGGCGAGGGTGCCCCGCAGGTTCTCGACCATGGGCGCCACCGACGGCTCGTCGAGCACCGCGAGCCACTGCGCGAGGTCGCTCACCTGCATCGCCGCGCACTCCGCGATGCTCCGGCCGTGGACGAGGCTCGCGAGGGCGCGCTCGTTGAGCCGGGCCCCGCCGCACGCGCCGCAGACGGCGAACGTCGCGACCCGGTCCACGACCGCCCGGACGTGCGGCTGGAGGGAGTCGACGTCCTTGCTGAGCACCTGCCGACGGAAGCGGTCGAGGAGGCCCTCGTACGTGAGGTTGACCCCGGCGACCGACACCTTCGTCGACGGGCCCTCGAGGAAGCGGCTCCACTGCTCCGGGGTCCAGTCGCGCAGCGGGACGTCGAGGTCGAAGTAGCCCGAGGCGGCGAAGATGCGCCACTGCCAGGAGTCGACGGCGTAGCCGGGCAGCAGGATCGCGCCCTCGTTGAGGGACCGGTCGCGGTCGACCATCGCGTCGACGTCGAGGGTGCTCACCCGGCCCGACCCCTCGCACTGCGGGCACATCCCCGCGGGGTCGTTGAACGAGAACACGTTCGACGGCCCGGCGTGCGGCGTGCCCAGCCGGCTGAAGACGACCCGCAGCATCGAGTACGCGTCGGTCGCCGTCCCGAGCGTGGACCGCGCGTTGGCCCCCATCCGCTCCTGGTCGATGACGATGGCGGCGCTGAGGTTGCGCAGCGCGTCGACGTCGGGCCGGGCCAGGTTCGGCATGAAGTTCTGCAGGAACGCCGAGTACGTCTCGTTGATGAGCCGCTGGGACTCCGCGGCGACGGTGCCGAAGACGAGCGACGACTTGCCCGACCCGGAGACGCCCGTGAAGACCGTCAGCCGGCGCTTGGGGATGTCGACGTCGACGCCGCGCAGGTTGTTCTCGCGGGCCCCGCGGACCTCGATGGCACCGTAGAGGTTCTCGTGGACCGGCACGTCGCCGCTCACCGGCTCAGCCCCCGGAAGGCGCGGACGGCGAGCGGCAGGAAGACGGCGGTCACGACGAGCGGCCAGACGACGGAGAGCACCAGCGCATTCTCGCCCGGCCAGCTCGTCGCCGCACCGACCGGGTTGCCGAACAGCGTCCGGGTCGCGGTGATGCTGCTCGACAGCGGGTTCCACTCGACGACCGCACCGAGCCAGCCCGGCATGAGCTCGGCGGCGACGAACGCGTTCGACAGCATCGTCACCGGGTAGAGCAGGCCGAAGACCGCGTTGGCCGCCTCCGCGCTGCGCGCCTTGAGCCCGAGCAGGATGCCGACCCACAGCAGGGCGAACCGCAGGAGGAGCAGCAGCCCGAGCGCCGCGAGCGCGTCGGCGGCCGACCCGCGCCAGCGCCACCCGATCGCGAGCCCGCAGCCGACCATGAGCGCCAGGCTCGCCGTCGAGTAGAGCATCGCCGCCAGGCAGCGTCCGACGACGACGGCGGAGGGCGCGATGGGCATCGCGCGGAACCGGTCGGTGACGCCCTTCGCCGCGTCCGCCTGCACCGCCGCGAGCGTCTCCCCGATCCCGAAGGCCATCGTCTGGACGAAGATCCCCGGCATGAGGAAGTCGCGGTAGTCGCCGTCCCCGGGCACCCGGATCCCGCTGCCGAACACGTAGGCGAAGAGCAGGACGGTGACGATCGGGACGGCGAGCCCCCAGAGGATCATCTGCGGCTCACGGACCCAGTGGGTGACGTCCCGGCGGGCGACGAGCAGGCCGTCGCGGACCGGCCGGGGCAGCCGGCCGGTCGGCAGCACCTGCGGCACCGGGGTCCGGCCGGTCGCGACCGGCGTCGCGCCGCTCACGCCGCCACCTCGGCGTCGTCGGCGCCCTCGGTGGGCCCGGCGCCCACGGCGCCCTCGGCCCGGTCGGGCCGTCGGCCGGTGCGATGACCGGTGAGCCGGAGGAAGACGTCGTCAAGCGTCGGCCGGCGCAGGCCGATGTCCGACGGCTCGACACGGGCCGCAGCGAGCGTCGACAGCACCCGGCTCAGCGCGGCGACCGGGCGGTCGACGTCCCCGCCGACCCGCCCCGCGTCGGCGTCCACCTCCGGCGTCCCGTCGCACACCTCGGCGACGGCCGCCGTCGCCGTCGCGAGGTCGGCGGCGTCCCGGACGACGACCTCGAGCCGTTCCCCGCCGACGCGGGCCTTGAGCGCGGCCGGGGTGCCGGCGGCGATCACCCGGCCCTCGTCCATGACGACCACCTCGTCGGCGAGCCGGTCCGCCTCGTCGAGGTACTGGGTGGTGAGCAGCACCGTCGTCCCGCCGGCGACGAGCCCCCTGACCGCCGTCCAGACCTCGTTGCGGTTGCGCGGGTCGAGCCCGGTCGTCGGCTCGTCGAGGAACAGCACCTGAGGGGCGAGCAGCAGCGTCACTGCGAGGTCGAGCCGGCGCCGCATCCCGCCGGAGTAGTGCTTGACCTGCTTCGCGCCCGCCGCGGCGAGCCCGAACCGGTCGAGCAGCGCGTCGGCCCGTTCGGCGGCCGCGGCCGGTCGGTAGCCGAGGAGCCGGGCGAACATGACGAGGTTCTGGCGGCCGCCGAGGATCTCGTCCACGGCCGGCTCCTGGCCGCTGACGCCGATCCGCCGGCGGACCTCCTGCGGCCGGCGCAGCACGTCGGCCCCGGCGACGCGGGCCGTCCCCGCGTCCGGGCGCAGCAGCGTCGTGAGCACCCGCACCGCCGTCGTCTTGCCCACTCCGTTCGGTCCGAGCAGGGCGCACACCGTGCCCGCCCGGACGGCGAGGTCGACGCCGTCCAGCGCCGCCTCCCCGGCGTAGCGCTTGACCAGCCCGCTCGCCTCGATCGCCGTCTCGTCCACCCCTGAGCCTTGCATGGACACCCCCACTCTGTACGCTGTAAGGAGATCGAGCGACGAAATTAGCGTACGCCGTAAGGAGTTGCAACATGTCCTGCCGCACCGGCCCCTGCCGCCCCCGCACGGCGCCGCCGGCGGTCCCGACGACGGCACGGGGCCACCGGTGACCGAGTACGTCGGCCGCGGCGACGTCGAGCGGACGATGGACCTGCTGTGGGGCCGCACCCGGCCGGGCGGGCGCGGGCCCCGCCCGGGGCTGTCGGTGGCGGACGTCGTCGCCGCGGCGGTCGCGATCGCGGACGCCGAGGGGCTGGCGGCGGTCTCCATGCGCAAGGTCGGGGAGCGGCTGGGGCGCAGCGCGATGTCGCTCTACAGCTACGTGCCGGGCAAGGCCGAGCTCGTCGACCTCATGCTCGACACGGTGCTCGGTGAGCAGCCGGCCCGGTACGACCTCGGTGCGGGCTGGCGGCCCGCGCTCGAGGCCGCGACCCGCGACGCCTGGGACTTCTACGGCCGGCACCCGTGGGCGCTCCAGGTCGCCGGCGGCCGCACCGTCCTCGGGCCGAACGAGCTCGACCGGTACGAGGAGCTGCTCCGGGTGCTCACGGCGTCCGGCCTGTCCGGCCTCGACGCGGGCCGGGCCGCCGCCGCGGTGGACGCGTTCGTCCGGGGTGCGGCGCGGACGTACGCGGACAGCCGGGCCGCCGAGGCGACGACCGGGGTGTCGGACGACGAGTGGTGGAGCGAGCGGGCCCCGCTGCTCGACGAGATCATGGCGACGGAGGGGCCGACGCGGTACCCGACGATCACCGCCCTCGCCGCCGAGGGGGTCTACGAGCAGCCGGACCGCGCACCGGACGACACGACGCCGTACCTCGAGCGCGAGGCGCTCGACGCGTTCGAGTTCGGGCTCCACGTGCTGCTCGACGGCATCGAGGCGCAGGCGACGCGCGCACGCGGCGATCGGCGGTAGCGTCGCCGTCGTGTCGAACCCCCTCGCTGTCATCGTCGGCGCCGGCCCGGGCATCGGGGCGGCGACGGCCCGCCGCTTCGGCTCCCTCGGCTACGACGTCGCGCTCGTGGCGCGCGACGAGGCGCGGCTCACCGAGCTCGGCACGTCGCTCCAGGCGGCGGGTGTCACCACCGGGTGGACGCCGTGCGACGTCACCGACGAGGCCCGCCTGACGCTCGCGATCGAGCGGTTCTGCGGGCACTCGGGCCGGGCCGACGTCCTCGTCGTCAACCCGTCGCGCTACCGCGCGCAGCGCAGCGACGAGACGAGCGCCGCCGACCTGCTCGCCGACCTCGCCGTCGGGACCGCCCCGCTGCTCACGGCCGCCCGGGCCGTGCTGCCGACGATGCGGGCCCAGCGCACCGGCACGATCCTCGCGACCGGCGGCGGCTCGGCCGACCGGCCCTTCCCGGGGGCGGCGACGCTCGGGGTGCAGAAGGCCGCGCTGCGCAACCTCTCCCTCGCCCTCGCCGAGGACCTCGCCCCCGACGGCATCCACGTCGCGACGGTGACGATCCGCGGCACGGTCGCCGAGGGCACGCCCTTCGCCCCGGACGTCGTCGCGCAGGTCTACGCCGACCTCGCCGAGCAGACCGCCTCGGACCCGGCCGGCTGGTACCGCGTCGTCGACCTCACGGCAGACGGTGTCGTCCCGGTCGGGTGACGACGCGCGACACTCCCGAAGCCGCCGCCCGCACCGACTTCGGTGCGCGTCGCGACGCGTGGCGGGCGTACACGACGTCGCCCTGGGGCCGGATCCGCTACGCGGTCGTCGCGCACACGCTGCGGCACAGCCTGTCCGGCCTGGACCCGGCGGACGGCGGACCGGGCCTGCGGGTGCTCGACGTCGCCGGCGGCGACGGCCTCGACGCACTGCCGCTCGCCCGGGCCGGCCACCGGGTCACGGTCCTCGACGCCGCCCCGGACCTGCTCGCCGACGCCGCTGCGGCCGCGGCGGAGTCCGGCGTCCCGTTGACGTGCCTCGAGGCCGGTGTCGACGACCTCCCGACCCTCGGCCTGCCGCCCTTCGACGTCGTCCTCTGCCACTTCCTCCTGCACTACCGCGACGACCCCGCGCACACCCTCGCCCTGCCGGCAGCGGCCGTCCGCCCGGGCGGTCTCCTGTCGCTCACCGCCCCGAACCAGGCGTCCGAGGCACTCGTCCGCGCGGCCCGGCTGCTCGACCCGGCGGGCGCGCTCGCCGCCCTCACCGAGACGACCCAGCACGGGGTGACCTTCGCGGCGGACACCCGCTGGGTCGACGCCGACGAGACCGCCCAGCAGCTGCGACACCTCGGATTCGACGCAGTCGTGCGCTACGGCATCCGGACCGTCACCGACCTCGTCGCCGACGACGCCCGCAAGCACGAGCCGGCGTTCTACGCCGACCTCGAGCGCCTCGAGCTGGCCCTGTGCGACCGCGAGCCGTACGTGCGCACGGCCCGCATGTGGCAGCTCGTCGCCCGCCGTGCCGCTCGACCGTCCTCTGGCGGGTGACGCACCCTTCCCGGCGCGTTTGAGGTACATCAGCCGCCACAGGACGTGGACGTCGGGGCGAGCCACCGTCGTCCGGACGTGAATGCGTCGATGGTCGCGTCCTCCTGCACGTCCTGGCGTGCCTCCGGACACAACCATCGACCCAACCATCGACCCACCATCGGCCCAACCATCGACGTCGGCGACCACCCCGCCGCCCAGACCGTCCTCTGGAGCGATACGCACGCTTCCCAGCGCGTTCGGGGTGCACGACCCGCCAGAGGACGGTCCCGCCGACGACTCGACCTGCGATGGATCACGCGTCTCGATCTCTTGACAAACGAACTGTGGTTCCTGAAACTGAACGCATAGGTGGAGGGGAGTATCCCGAGACCGGGTCGTCGTCATCACGACTGCCGCAGCACCCCGGCGAGGCCGGGACGGCGCGGCGTCCGGCGACCCGGGGCCGTGTCCGAGACGGCCGGGAGAGACCTCCGGTTCCGAGCCCCTCCCGCGGGCCGACCGGCCCGCGGGAGGCAGGCTCCTGTCGCCGGAGGCTGTCATGCGTACCCCCGACGCGCCACCGATCGTCCGCCGCGCCACGGCCCGGCGCAGCACGTCGGTCCGTGGCAGGCAGCCGTACCGCGCGACCGGCCGGTCCGGCCGGCTCCCCGCAGCAGCCCTCGTCGGCACGTCTCTGCCGCTCCCCGTGCGGCAGGCCGCGACGCTCCCTCGCGTCGTGCCGTCGGGTCGCGGGGCGCCGGCCGGCCCGGCCATCGCCCGACCGTCCCCCGCCATCTCGAAGGAGCCCCGCCGTGCCTGAGCTGACCCTGGACCCGCCCGCCGCCGGAGCCGCCTGGACGCCGTCCCCGCTGACCACCGGCCTCGTCACGCTCATCCAGGCCGTCCGGGGCTACCCGTGCGTCTCGCTGCTCATGACGACGCAGCCCGGGCCGCGCATGACGCCCGCGGACGCGGCCCGCCTGGAGCGGTTGCGTCTGCACGCCCTCGGCCGGCTGCGGGCCGAGGGGCTGGAGAGCCGGACGGCGGTCGACGCCCTGGACCGGCTCGTGCAGGAGGCCGTTGCCGCGCCGACCGAGCGCGG
>JACRAB010000090.1 GCA_016213575.1 Actinomycetota bacterium | reverse complement strand
TTCAAGGGAGGCCCCGGCAGCCGGTTCTGGTGAGCGCCCAGTAGCGTTCGGCGCATGACGACCCCGACGGCCCCTCCGCTCGGCGGGACCGACGCGGCCCGCCTGCCCATCCGGATGCTCCACGACCGGGTGCTCGTCTCGACCGACGGCGAGGCCGGTGAGCGGCGTTCGACCGCGGGCATCGTCATCCCGGCGACGGCCGCCGTCGGCAAGCGGCTCGCGTGGGCCGAGGTCGTGGCGGTCGGCCAGAACGTCCGGCACGTCGAGGTCGGCGACCGGGTGCTCTTCGACCCCGAGGACCGCTCCGAGGTCGAGCTCCAGGGCGGCCAGTACGTGCTCCTGCGCGAGCGGGACATCCACGCCGTCGCGGCGCCGCGCGTCGCGGACGGTCAGACCGGCCTGTACCTCTGACCGTCGGGCACCCGGCGTGGACCCCGTGACGGCGGACCCGGCGACCCCGGCGCGGCCCGCGCCCCCGGGGCCGCGCCGCAACGCGCGGTACACCGGCCTCGACGCGGACGGGCCGCTGCCACTCGACATGCTCCGCGCCGTCCCGGCGATCCGGCGCGACCCGCTGACGTTCCTCGAAGGGCTCGTCGCCCGGCACGGTGACCTCGTCGCCTTCCCGATGCCGCGCGGCCAGGTGCTCCTCGTGAACACCCCCGACGGTGCGCGCCGGGTGCTCGTCGACAACGCCCGGGCCTACGGCAAGGCGACGGTGCAGTACGGCGCGCTGTCGCTCGTCACCGGCGCCGGCCTGCTGACGACGGACGGCGAGGTGTGGCGCCGGCACCGCCGGGTCGTCCAGCCCGCGTTCCATCCGCGCTCGCTCGAGGCGGTCGCGCAGGCCGCGGGGACGGCGGCGCAGCGGATGCGTGCGGAGTGGGACGCCGCCGGGCCGGGCCGTGCCGTGGACGCCGACGCCGCCGCGATGCGCGCGATGCTCGAGGTCGTCGGCCGCACGCTGTTCGCCGCCGACCTGCGCCCGGTCGGCGAGCGCGTCGTCGGGGCCGTCGACGCCGCGCTGCACGCCGTCGTCCGGACCGCTGCGTCCCCGGTGCCCGGCTGGCTGCCCACCCCTCGCCGGCGCCGGCTGCGCCGGGCCGTGGCGACCCTCGACGCGGTGTGCGCGGACCTCGTCGCGCAGCGCCGGGCCCGCGGGGTCGGCCCGGACGACGGTGACGTCCTCGCGCTGCTCCTCGCCGCGGTCGACGCCGGGGAGGCCGGTGCCGACGGCGGCCTCGCGCCGCGCGAGGTCCGCGACGAGATCCTCACGCTCGTCATCGCCGGCCACGAGACCGTCGCGTCGTCGCTGACCTGGACCCTCGACCTGCTCGCCGGGTCGCCGGGCGTGCAGGCGCGGCTGCACGCCGAGCTGGACGCCGTCCTCGCCGGCCGCGCCCCGGGGTGGGACGACGTCGCGCACCTGCCGTACACCCGCGCCGTCGTCGACGAGGCCCTGCGGCTCTACCCGCCGGCCTGGGTCATCACCCGGCGCGCGCTCGCGGACGACGTCGTGAGCGGGGTCGCGATCCCGGCGGGGACGCTCGTCGTGCTCAGCCCGTGGCTCCTGCACCGCCGTCCGCAGTCGTGGCCCGACCCGCGCCGCTTCGACCCGGGACGCTTCCTCGGCGACGCCCCGCCGTCCCGCGGCCCCGCGCGCGGCGACTACGTGCCGTTCGGTGCCGGCCCCCGGCTGTGCATCGGGCGCGACATGGCGGTCGTCGAGTCGGTCCTCGTGCTCGCCGGCCTGCTCCGCGACCGCACGGTGACCCGCCCCGACGGGGTGTCCCCGCCATCCGTCGACGCCCTCGTCACTCTCCGCCCCCGCGGCGGCCTCCCGCTCCGCCTCACCCCGCGCTGACGCCGCCCCCGACCCTGCTCATGCTCGCGCCCGGTACCGGAATCGGCGGTCCGGAGCGCCCGGAACGGTACCGACCGCGAGCATCGGCGGTGTTGTTGTCGGACGGCGCTTGCAGGATGAGGGGATGGCTGACGTACCTGTGCCCGCCGGCTGCTACTCGTGCTCGATCAGCGCCCGGCTCGGGGCGTTGCCCGTGCGGGACGCCACGTGGGTCGAGGGCGGGTGGTACCTCGCGCACAACTTCGAGGGCGGTCTGCCCGGGTGGTTCGTGCTCGTGCCGCAGCGGCACGTCCTCGCGCTCGACGAGCTGACCGAGGCCGAGGGCGAGGCGATGGGGCGGCTGCTCGTGCGGGTCACGGCGGCGCTGCGCGCGGTCGTCGGGTGCACCAAGACGTACACGTTGCTGCTCGCGGAGAAGCCGGGCTTCGCGCACCTGCACGTGCACGTCGTCCCCCGGATGCCCGACCTGCCGCCGGATCGGGTCGGTCCGCGGATCTTCGGCTACGCGGACGACGAACCCGTCGCCGAGCGCGAGCGCGACCGGATCTCCGGCCTCGTCCGAGACCACCTCGCGAGCCACTGAGCGGGTGGGCGGGTGCGGTCAGGCGGTGAGGCGGACCGGGACGACGACGACCGGGCACGAGGCGAGGCGGACGCAGGCGCGGGCGACGGAGCCGACGTTCGGGCGGCCCGGTTCGGCGTGGCTGCCGACGACGAGCAGGCGGGCGCGGCGGGACTCCTCGAGGAGCAGGCTGGCCGCGTCGCCCTCGCCGAGGACGGTCTCGATCCGGCAGTGCACGGGGCCGAAGCGGCGCAGCACCCGGGCGAGCTGCTCCTCCTGGACCTGACGGGCCTGGTCCGCCTGCCGCGCGGCGCGGCCGCCGACGGCGGCGAGGAGCCGGGCGTCCCACGACCAGGCGGTGACGGCGCGCACCGGGGCGCCCTGCTCCTGCGCCTCCCGCAGGGCCCACTCGAGGGCGCGTTCGCCGCCGATGCCGCCGTCGAGCCCCACGAGCACCGGCGGCGTGACGTCGTACGGCGTCCTCGGCGACGGCGGCCGCCAGGCGGGTGACGCGATGAGGTCCCAGGCCTCGTCGCGGACGTCGCCGCGCACGGGGTGCGCGGTGTCGTCCTCGGTCCGGTCGCTCATGTCCCTCACCTCCACGCCAGGGCGGCGTCCCCCGCTGGTCGTTGTC
>JACRAB010000082.1 GCA_016213575.1 Actinomycetota bacterium | reverse complement strand
CAGGAGCGCGGTGACGGCGGCGGCCCGGTGCGGGTCGTCGTGGTGCGCGACGCTCACTTGCGGGGAGCCGTCGCCGTGCGGCCATGTCCACACGACGCCGAGGTCCGCGGGCAGGTCGGCGGCGGCCCGTGCGAGCACGGCCGGGACGGTGTCCGCGGAGTCGGCGACGGCCGCGAACCGGTCGCCGAGGTCGGCCATCCGGCGTGCGCGGTCGATCGGCACGGCGCGGCGCAGCACGCTGGCCGCGTCGCTCTGATCGGTCCGCGACACCCGAACTCCGTAGCGCAGAGTGCGTGATAGGTAGCACTCTGTCACGGAATTGTCAGATGCCGATGGCGGAACGGGACATTGGGTGACCCGGTCAGCAGGGCTGCGGGTAGCCCGCTGCGAGCAGCGTCCGGTCGATCCGCCACTGCCCGTCCGCGCGCAGGAGGGTGTAGGTCACCCGCCACCGCGAGCAGGTCTGGCCGCCGGGACCGAGCCGGTCCTCCTGGGTGCTGCTGAAGTCGACGACCGCCCGCAGCGCGCCGCCCTCCCCCGGCGTCACGACCGGCGCCGCCGGCGTCGCGGGGCTCGTCGTCCCGCCGGGCGTCCGGGTCGGGGACCCGGCGGCCGGCGCCGGGGCCGACGGGGACGCGGCGGCCGTCGTCGGGTCCGCCCCGGGCGCGACGACCGAGACCTGCCGGACGGCGACGTCGAAGATCTGGCTCGACCGCTCGGCGGCCGACCACTGCTCGAGGGTCTGCCCCGACCGGGCGTTCGTCGTGAGCAGCCCCCACGCCTCGGCGTAGCGGCCGCTGTTGATCGCCGACGCGTAGGTGCCGTAGAAGTCGGCGACGACGGCCCCCGGGCCGGGCCCGCTCTCGTCCCGGACGACGACCCGCGACTGCGGCGGGCCGACCGGGGCGTCGCAGACGTCGGCGACGTCGACGGTCGTCCTGAGCGTGCGCCAGCGGGCGACGAGCGGCGCGGCCTGCAGGGCGCTCACCGCGTACCCGGTGTTCTTGTCCGCGAGGGAGCGGCCCTCGACGAAGCCGACGACCGACCCGTCGGCGGCCAGCAGCGGGCCGCCGCTGTCACCGCCCTCGAAGCCGCCGTCGACCCGGATCAGGTCCCGGACGACCTGGTCCGGGCCGGCCGACGCCGCCGGCCCCGAGACGTCGAGGCTCTGCCCGGTGCCGGTCACCGTGCGGCGGACCGGGACGAGCGGGCCGTCGAGCGGGTAGCCGAGCGCGGCGACGTCCGACCCCACCGCGGGCTCGGCGGGCGCGAACCGGAACACGTGCCCGTCGAGCCGCTCGGAGGACCGGACGAGCGCGACGTCGTGGACGCTGTCGAGGCCGACGACCCGCGCCTCCGCCTCGGTGCCGTCGTCGCGGCGCAGCAGGATCGCGTGCGCCCCCTCGACGACGTGCGCGGCGGTGACGACGAGGTCCGGGGCGACGAGGAAGCCGGTGCCGGCGCCGCCGAGGACGCACGCGGTCGTCTCGATCCGGACCACGCCGTCCGAGACCTGCCCGAAGAGCGCGGGCAGGTCGAGCCGGGCCCCGCCCGCGACGGCGACCGTGCTCGTCACACCCGTCGGGACGCCGACCGCGGGCAGCGCCACCGCGTCGTCCGCGGTGACACGCAGGACGACGAGCGTCGTGGCCACGGAGACGACCGCCGCGACGGCCGCGCAGAGCGCCACGACGCGTGGCGTCGTCCAGCCGAGCACCGGAGCCTCCCTGCGTCGCCGACCCGTGACCTGCCCCCCGGCCGTCATCATCCGCCCCGCTCAGGCCTGCGCGGGGGCGGTCTCGCGCGCCGGTACCGCGACGTCACCGCCCGTTCGCCGCGTCTTCTCCCGGAGCAGCGCCGCGAGCCGGTGCAGGACGGCACCGACCGGGACGACGAGCGCGAAGATCCCGGCGGCGACGATCCCGTCGAGCCACCAGTGGTTGGCCGTCAGCGTCACCGCGAGCACGGTGAGGACGGTGTGCAGCGGGCCGACGAACCGCCACCGGCTCGGGCTCGCCCACCAGACGTACCAGCCGACGACGACGGCCCAGCCGACGTGCACCGACGGCATCGCCGACAGCTGGTTCGCCAGACCCGCGTCGAACGTGCCGTAGACCGAGCGCCCGTTCACCATCGCCGTGTCGACGAAGCCGAGGGCCGGCAGCAGCCGCGGCGGCGCGACCGGGACGATCTGGACGAGCAGGCACGTGAGCGTGAGCAGGACGACCGACGTCCGGACCCGCGAGAACCACTCCCGGTGCCGCCACCACAGCCACACGAGGAACAGCGCCATCCCGTTGAGGTGGGCGTAGGCGTAGTAGGTGTCGAAGAACCAGACGACCTGCGGGTGCGGGAGCACGGCCGCCTGGAGCGCGACCTCGTCGGGCAGGTGCAACCGGCCCTGGAGCGCGTAGACGGCACGGCCGCGCTCCATCGCGCCGTCCTTGCGGGTGTGCACGAGTCCGCCGACCCGCTGCCACAGCGCGAGGAGCGCCATGACGACGGCGAACTGCTGGGCGAAACCCGCGACGACGTCGGTCCAGCGGTTGCGGACGAGCCGGCACACGAGGAGCACCGCGAGCAGGACGAGGGCCGTGGTCAGCGAGAGCTGCCAGCTGGGCTTGAGCTGGGGCACCGGTCAGCCCGCGGGAGCCGGTGCCGGACCGCCGGCCGCCACGTCGTCGGTGGCCGCGTCGGTGCTCGCGGCGTCGGTGCTCGCGGTGTCGGTCGTCGCGGTGTCTGTGCCGGCTGTGCCGGCGGGCGCGGCGTCGACCGCGTCGTACGGGCCGCCGGTGCTCCCGTCGGACCCGATGAGGATGTTCAGCCAGCGCGAGCCGGGGTCGACGTCGATGAGCAGCGCCTTCGCGAGCAGCGTCAGCGGGATCGCCAGCAGGGCGCCGAGCGGGCCGAGCACCCAGGCCCAGAACGCGGTCGCGAGGAACGTCACGGTCGTCGACAGCCCCACGACGTCCCCGACGAACTTCGGCTGGATGATCGTCTGGATGACGACGTTGATCGCGCTGTACGCGACGACGACGAGGAGCATCTCCTGCACCCCGCCGTCGAGCAGGCCGAGCAGCGCGGGCGGGACGAGCCCGACGACGAACCCGATGTTGGGGATGTAGTTCGTGATGAACGACAGGACGCCCCAGAGGATCGGCAGCGGGACGCCGATCCAGGCGAGGACGGCGGAGTCGAGCACCGCGCAGATCAGCCCGAAGATGCTCGACACGACGAGGTAGCGCCGGGTGCCGCTCGCGAACGCCCCGAGGGCGTGCGCGACGCCGGGCCGCAGCGGCGCCACCGCGGCGACCCTGGCCCCGAAGCCGGCGGCGTCCAGGCCCATGAAGAACAGCAGCGCGAGCAGGAAGAACAGCGTCGTGGCCAGGCTCGACAGGCTGGACAGCACCGTGGAGACGACGCCCGCGACCTTGCCGAGGTCGATCTGGTCGACGATGCCGTTGATCTGGTCCTGGCCGACGCCGTACTTGGCGAGCAGGTCCGTGACGGCGGTGAGCTGCTTCTGGGCGGCGTCGCTGTACTGCGGCAGGACGGTCGCGAACCGGGCCAGCGAGACGACGAGGATGACGACGAGGCCGACGAGCACGGCGTACACGAGCAGCAGCACCGTGATCGTCGAGAGCCAGCCGGGCAGCCGGCGGGCCCGCATCGCCTCCTGGACCGGCGACACGGCCACGACGAGCATGAGCGCGAGGAAGACCGGGCCGAGCATCCAGGCCAGGCTGCGCATGCCCTCGACGGCGACGATCGTGCCGGCGGCACCGAGGACGACGACGAGGCCGCGGGGCAGCACGGGCGGGGCCGGCGCGGCAGCCGCGCCGGCGGCAGCATCGAGGTCCGCGCGCCCGGTCATGGGCGCCAGGGTAGCCGCCGGCCGGACGTCCTCAGGCGACGACGACCGCACCCGCCCCGCTGAGCCGCTCGACGGCGGCGCGCAGGTAGGCGGTCACCTCGGCGGGGGCCCCGGCGAACTGCAGACCGACCTCGTCGGCCTCGCCGACCGGGGTGCGGTGCGCGACGACCGCGTCGAGGCGCAGCCGCCGGCCGTCGAGGGAGCCGTCGAAGACGACCCGGTCACCGCGGTCGAGCCGCTCCGGCGGGGCGATGTAGCAGCGGACGCCGCCCTCGGCGAGGTCGAGCAGCCGGACGGTGATGTCCCGGCCGCGGTGCTCGAGGGTCACGTCGCCCTCGACCCGGACCCGCCGCTGCCGGCGCCGCTCGAGCCGGTCGGTGAGGCTCGACATCGACTCGACGCGCTCGATCGCCGCGGAGATCGTCGTGTCGAGCATGCCGACGACGTGGTGCTGGTCGGCCGCGACGCTCGAGAGCACCGCCGTCGCCTCGTCGACGCTGCCGATGCCCTGGCCCATCTCACGGATCGCGTGCGCCATCCCCTCGGCCTGGTCGCGCAGCCGCCCCACGGTCGCGGTGATCTCGACGGTCGAGCGGCCGGTCGTCGCGGCGAGCTCCTTGACCTCGTTCGCGACGACGCTGAACCCGCGGCCGGCGCTGCCGGCCCGGGCCGCCTCGATCGTCGCGTTGAGGGCGAGGAGCCGGGTCTGGTCGGCGACGCCGGCGATGAGGTCGGCCATCCGGCCGACCTCCCGCAGGGAGTCGCCCAGGTCGCCGACGACCTGCTGCGCGAGATCGGCACGCCGGACGACCTCCCGGGTGACGACGTCCGTCGACGACACGCTCCGGTCGATGGTCGCGGCGGCCGCGCGGACGGCGGAGACCTGCTCGACGACGCTGCGCAGCTCCTCGGAGACCGACGTCGCCGTCTCGTCGATGATGTCCTGCGCCCGGTCGCGGACCTGGCGCTCGGCAGCGGTCTGGGCCTCCATCCGGTGCCGGAGCTCCTGCTCGCGGGCCGTCTGGGCGGCGGCGAGCTCGTCGGACTGCTCGGCCAGCCGCTGCCGGGTCGTCGCGACGGCCCGGCCGAGGTCCCCGAGCTCGTCGCGGCCGGCCGGCAGCGGGTGCTCGGTGCGGTCCCCCTCGGCGAGCGCGGTGACGGCGGCCAGGGCGCGGTCGACGTCGGACGACGTCCGCCACCAGACGCCCGCCGCGAACCAGGCCGCGGCGAGCAGGCCGGCCGCCGTGAGGGCGAGGGTGCGGGTGCGGTCGGCGACGAAGCCGCCGATGCGGGTCTCGAGGAGCGCCTGGAGACCGTCGGCGGCCGGTCCGGCGGCGGCCGCGGCGGCGTCGGCGACCGGGGCGGGGTCGAAGCCCGACGTCTTCGTCAGCGAGCCGGTGACGGTGCCCGCGTAGGCGTCGGCGGCGTCCGCGAGCGCCACGAGTCCGGCGAGCCGGTCGGCGAGCGCCGGGTCCTTCGTCTGCTCGGTCGCCGTCCTCACGTCGCTGCGCAGGGCGGCGGCGGCGCCGGACACGGCCCCGGCCCGGACGGCCTGCGCGGCGACGAGGGCGTCGCTGCCGGCCGCCTCGCCGGGGGCGGCCGCCGCGGCCGCGGCCACGAGCACCTTCGGCACCTGCACGACGAGCGCGTCCATGACGTAGAACGAGTCGAGGTCGGGGTCGAGGATGAGGTTCGAGGTGTTGCCGACCTGGGTCACGAGGTCCGCGAGCGCCCCGACGGCCGCGACCCGGCCCTGCGGGCCGGTGGCACCGGCGGCGGCCGCCGCGGTCCGGACGGCGTCGAGCTGCGTCCCGAGGTCGAGGTCCGGCTCGGCCGCGGCGGCCCGCTCGATCGCCGCGACGTCGACGCTGCGCCCGGCGACGGCGTCCGCGGCCGCCGCGAGCACCGGCCGCAGCACCCGCACGCCGGACTCCTCGGCCGCCGAGAACGCGATCTGGCCGCCGACCGCCGACGAGTACGCCCACGTCGCCCCGACACCGGGGACGAGGAGCACCAGGACGAGGACGGCGAGCCGGGCGCTCGTGCGCAGCCGGCTCGACGCCGCGACGACGGGGCGCAGGACGACGGGCACTGCGGCGCTGGGACGGGTGCCGGACACGGGTGACCCCCAGGTGTTGACGATCTTCATCAGGGGTGTCGGTCGTGCCACCGGTGGTGCCTGACCTCCTCCGACGGACGTCACCCGTTCGGCGCAGCGGCCGCCCGGGTCAGGCGGAGCAGGCGAGGTCGGCGGCCGGCTCGGCGCCGTCGACGTCCCGGGCGGGGATGAGCCCGCGCCAGCCGCAGGCGCACATGACGTCGAGGCGGCCGGGGACGACGGCGGAGTGCCCGACGATCTCGAGGGCGTGGCCGAAGCTGTCCTGGTGGGAGTGGACGATGCTGCGTGATGCCGCGCAGGCGTGCGCGGCGAGGACGACGAGGCCCATGCGTCCCCTTTCCGGTGCGGTGCGGAGCGGCCGGGACGCCGTCCGATGTCTGGTGGTCGGTGGGCGGGCGCTGGTGCCGCCCGCGGTACGGACAGCGTCGGCGAGGCGCCCGCCGTCCGGGTGAACCGTCGGCAGACGGGTGTCGAACCTTGACCGACGCCGCCGGGCCCTGCTGTGCGAGGCTTCGCCTGACGCGCCGGGGCGGCCCGGCGCGGCCGCCGACGAGGAGGTCCGGGTGTCCCGACCCGTGCGCTGGGGTGTGCTGTCCACCGCGCTCATCAACGACAAGGTGCTCGCCGGGGCGGCGCAGTCCGCCGAGGTCGAGGTGCTCGCCGTCGCCAGCCGGGACGGCGGTCGGGCGCGCGCCTACGCCGACGCCAAGGGCATCGAGCGGTCGTACGGCTCGTACGAGGCGCTCCTCGCCGACCCGGACGTCGAGGCCGTGTACGTCCCGCTGCCCAACTCGCTGCACCACCCGTGGACGCTGCGGGCGCTCGCGGCCGGCAAGCACGTGCTCTGCGAGAAGCCGTACAGCCTCAGTCCGGCCGAGGTGGCCGAGGGCTTCGCCGCCGACCGCGAGGCCGGCCTCGTGCTCTCCGAGGCGTTCATGTGGCGGTACAACCCGCAGACCCGTGCCGTCGCAGGCCTCGTGCGCGACGGTGCGATCGGCGACCTGCGCCTCGTCGTCGCGTCCTTCAGCTGGCCGTGCCCGCTCGACGGCGACATCCGCACCCGACCCGACCTCGACGGCGGCTCCCTCATGGACGTCGGCTGCTACTGCGTCAGCGCCGCGAGACTCCTTGCCGGAGAACCCGTCTCGGTCACCGCGCAGTCGACCGTCGGCCCGCACGGCGTCGACGCCCACCTCGCCGCGACGCTGCGGTTCGCCGACGGCGTCGTCGCGCACGTCGACTCCGCGTTCCACGTCCCCGACCGCAGCCATCTCGAGGTCGTCGGGACGACGGGCACGATCCGGGTCCGCGACCCGTGGCACTGCGCCGACCCGGGGGTCACTGTGACGGGCCTCGACGGCGTCGCGCGCGACGTCCCGGTCGAGACGGTGAGCTCGTACCGGCTCGAGCTCGAGGAGATGAACAAGGCAATCCGCGGCGAGCCGAACGAGCTGCTCGGCGAGGCCGACGCGCTCGGCCAGGCCCGGACGATCGAGGCGCTCTACCGGGCGGCCGACGAAGGTGTCGCCGTCACGCTCTGACGGTCACCGCAGCCCCAGGAGCCGGCGCCACCACGGCCGGCGCCCGGCCCGGGCCGGCCCGGGACCGCCGCCCTCGGCCTCCCCCGGCCCCGCGCCGTCCGGGCTCGCCCGCCGGGCTTTCTCGGCGGTCGCCCGCTCGTCCCGCAGCGCCTGCCAGCGGCCGACCATCGACTCGACGTCGACCTGCCGCGCGGCCACCGGGACGGTCGGGCCGATCGCGGGCCGGCGCCACTCCTCGACGACGCGACGGTTGTAGTCGGCGAGGACGGCGCGCACCTGGTCCGGCGTCGTGAGCTCGGCGAGCGAGCCGGGAAAGGTGTCCGCCTCCCGGCGCAGCGCGATCGTCGGGTGGACGAGCACGGAGGTGTCGATGTTCTCCCGCTTGAGGTACGCCTTGACCCACCAGTCCGGGTCGTTCACGTCGCTGAGCCGCAGCGGCTTGCCCTTGCCGGGCAGGTCGTCGAACTCGCCGCGCGCGATCGCGGCCCGGATCGTGTCCTCGACGGACGGGCGCCCCCTCTCCATGCGTCCAGTCTGCGCCGGACCCGCCCGGGGGCGCATCCCCGCACGTCTGCCACGATCGGCCACCATGGGCGACGCGCAGAACTCCGGGCCGGACACCTTCGACGACCCCGAGCCGGACGTCGCGCAGGCGCAGTGGTTCCTCGACCTGCCGCGCAAGCGGGTCGCCGCCGGCGTCGTCGTCACGGACGCCGCGGGCAGGGTGCTCCTCGTGAAGCCGACGTACAAACCGTCGTGGGAGGTACCCGGCGGCCTCGTCGAGAACGGGGAGGCCCCGCGGGCGGCCGCCGCGCGCGAGTGCCGCGAGGAGCTCGGCCTCGACGTCGCCGTCGGCCGGCTCCTCGTCTGCGACTGGATGCCGCCCGCCCGGCTGCCGGACGACGCCGTGCACTTCCTCTACGCGTCGGGGCCGCTCGACACAGACGCGATCGTGCTGGCGGCCGACGAGCTCTCGACGTGGGAGTGGGTCGACCCGGCAGACCTCGACGACCGGCTGCCGGTCGCGATGACCCGCCGGGTGCGGGCCGCGCTGGGCGCACTGGGGTCCGGCGAGGTCGTCGAGCTCGAGCACGGCCACCGGGTCGCCGCCGGCTGACCCGGCCGGAGCCCGGCCGGGCCGGCCCCCGGGTCACCCCGCGAGGGCGGTGTCGAACAGGGCGACGACGCGCCGCTCCCACTCCTGCGGCCGCTCGGCGAGCGCGGCGGCGTGCGCGCCGTCCGGCACGACCCACACCTCGACCCGCGCGTCCGGTGCCGCCGCGAGCGCCCGCCGGCGGACGTCGTCCGCGGCCCGGACCTCCCAGCGCTGCGTGCCGCCGGCGACGAGCAGCACCGGCCGCGGTGCCGTCGCGGTGACCGACGCCGCGAGCGACGGCGGGCGCGGCGCGCCGGAGAGCCGGTCGAGGACGGCGAACATCACCGCGTAGCCGGCCGCGACCACCCGCCCGCGGACCCCGTCGGTGCGCAAGGGCGTCAGGTCGGCCGGGCCACGGTTCGTCACCCCCTCGGCGACGACGGCCCGCACCCGGGGGTCCGCGCCCGCGGCACCGATCGCCCCCTCGCCGCCGAGCGACACCCCGAGCAGGGCGACCCGACCGTCGCGGACGTCGGGCTGCGCGAGCACGAAGGTCACCGCCGCGGCGACGTCGCGCTCGAGGAACCAGCCGTACCCCATGCCGCGGCCCCCGCTCGCGCCGTTGCCGCGGGGGTCGAGGAGCAGGACGCCGTACCCGTGCCGGGCGAGCACGACCGCCTGGTCCAGGACGCCGCTGCGGGTGCCGAACGACCCGGGCACGAGGACGACGGCGGCCCCGTTCACCGACGGGGCGTACCAGCCGGCGAGCCGGACGCCGTCCGACGTGGTGAACGAGACGTCGCCGCCCGCGAGGCCGCGGGCCGCGGGAGAGGGCCCGGTGACGAGCCCTCGGGGCGGCCACAGGGAGGCTGCCGCGCCGCCGACGGGCAGGGCGACGAGGAGCAGGACGACGGCCGCGCCCGCCGCGAACCCGCTGCGGGCCGTCCAGGGCCGGGTGCGGCCTCCCGCCGCCCGCCACAGCACCCGCAGCGGCGGGACGGCGAGCAGCAGTCCCACGGCGAGCGCGGCCAGGGACACCGCAACGCCACGGGTGAGCAGCCGATCGCCGACCTCCTGCGGGCCCGAGACCCGCCACGTCGCGACGTTCCACGCGGCGACCGCGGTCCCCAGACCGCCGGAGACGAGGAGCAGGCCGGCGCCCGCCGCCACGCAGCCCAGCGCGGCGCGGGCCGCACGCCATGATCGACGGGCCATCCGCAGAGCGTGCCACCGACCCGGGGACCGGGGCACCCCCTCACGACTGCCGCTTGTCGGTTCCCGCTACCGGGACGAGCAGCGCCGGCCGGCTGCTCGTCGAGGACGGCGAGGCGCTCCACGTCGGCCGCGGAGCCGATGAGACGATGAGGTCTCGAAGGGGTGGTCATGCAGCTCGCGGCGTCCCCCTACGGCGCCGTCCTGCGCTCCCCCGCACTGCGCCGCCTGCTCCCAGGGCTGGCCCTGTCCGCCGTCGGCGACGGGATGCGGATCGTGGCCGTCAGCTGGCTGGCCCTCGACCTCGCGCCCCCGGGCCGTGGCGCGACCTGGGTCGCGGTCTGCTCCGCGGCCGCGGTGCTGCCCGGCCTCGTCGTCGCCCTTCTCGGCTCACGCCCGCTCGGCCGGCTGCCCGCCGTCACCCTCGGGACCGCGGACGCACTCGTGCACGCCGTCGCGCTCGGCGGCGTCCCCGTGCTCGCGGCGGCCGGGTTGCTCGACGTCCGACTGCTCGCCGTCCTGCTCGGGGTGGCGTCGCTCCTCGGGCCGTGGGGCAGCGCCGCCCGGTACACGCTCCTCGCGCAGGTGCTCCCGGACGACGACCGGGTCGCCGGCAACGCACTGCTGTCGACCGTCACCGAGCTGGGGACCCTCGTCGGCCCCGCCGTCGCCGCCGTCCTCATCGCGACGTCCGGCCCGGTGAGCGCCTTCGCGGCGGACGCCGCGACCTTCGTCGCGCTCGCGCTCGCCTACCGCGCGACCCGCCGGCTCGTCCCGCCGCCCGATGCTGCCCCGGCGCAGGCGTCCGGGGAGCGTCCGGTCCCGACCGGCGCCGGGGCCGTCCTGCGCCTGCCCGCAGTGAGCGGTGTGCTCGCCCTGACCTTCGTCTTCTTCGCGCTCTACGGCCCGGTCGAGGTCGCGCTGCCCGTGCACGTCCGCGAGGAGCTCGGCGCCCCGGTCTCGGTGCTCTCCGCCTACGTCGTGGCGTTCGGGGTCGGCGCCGTCCTCGGCGGGGTCGCGGCCGGCTGGCTGGGCCGGCTGCCGCTGTGGCCGCTGACGACCGGCATCGTCGTCGGCTGGGGGCTCTGCCTGCTCCCGCTCGGGCTCGGTCTGCCCCGCCCGGTGTCGCTCGCCGCGTTCGCCCTCGGCGCGTTCGTCTACGCGCCCTACCTCGCGGTGACGACGGGACTGATCCAGCGGCTCAGCCCGCCCGCCGTGCTCCCCCGGGTCCTCGCGCTGCGCAGCGCCTTGCTCGGGTTCTCGGTCCCGCTCGGCGCCGTGCTCGCCGGCCCGGTGGTCGTCGCCGTCGGGGCGCGGACGACGATCCTCGGCGCCGCCGTCGCGACCGTCGTCGTCGGGCTCGCCGCGGCGGTGCTCGGGCTGCGGGTCAGTCGGCGTCGAGGAGACGTAGCGTCTCCCCCAGCAGCTCCACCGTCTCCTGCGTGATCGGGTCGAGCACGAGCTGCACCTCGGCCGCGCCGGCCGCCGCCATCGCCCGCAGGTGGTCGGCGATCTGCTCCGGCGAGCCCTGGGCCGGGACGACGTCCCGGTTGTAGGCCTCGCCCATGAGCCGGCCGCCGCCGCCCGGCAGCCGGACGAGCACCGCAGCGGTCGCCTCGACCTCGCCGGGGCGCCGTCCGGCCGCGACCGCGGCCTCGTCGACCCGGGCCACGAGCGCGGCGTACTCCGCGGGACTGTTCGCGTAGTCGCTCCACCAGACGTTCCAGGAGTCGACGTGCGGCAGCCCGATCCCGAGCATCCGCGGCCGCACCGAGCCGAGCATGAGCGGCGGCCCGCCCGGCCGCACCGGGCGCGGGTCGAGCACGCAGTCCTCGACCGTGTAGTACGTGCCGTCGAGGTCGGCCCGCCCCTCGCGGAGCAGGGACCGGACGATCGTGAACGCCTCCTCGAACCGCGACACCCGGTAGTCGTACGGGAAGCCGAACGCCCGGTACTCCCGCTCGTTCCAGCCCGCACCGAGCCCGAGCACGAGCCGGCCGCCCGAGATCGCGTCGACCGTCGCCGCCTGCTTCGCGAGCATCGCCGGCGCGTGGAAGCTCGTCGACGCCACGAGCGGGCCGAGGGTGACCCGCTCGGTGACGGCCGCGAGCGCGGCGAGCGACGTCCAGACCTCCCACGGGCCGCGGGTCTGCCCGTCGGGGAGGTCGTACAGCAGGTGGTCGCCGAGCCAGATCGAGTCGAACCCGACGGCTTCCGCGGCACGGGCCATGGAGATGAGCTCCGGCCACGGGACGAAACGCTCGACCTCGGGGAGCTGGACGCCGATGCGGAGGGGGCGGGGCATGACGGGGAACCTAGCGGGTGCGGGGGTGGGGTGGTCCTGGGGGCTCGCGGCTTCGCCGCGTTGCGGTGGGGGGGCTCGCGGCTTCGCCGCGTTGCGGTGGGGGCTCGCGGCTTCGCCGCATTGCGGGACGCGGGGCTCGGTTGGTTCTTCGGCCCTTCGCGGCTTCGCCGCGACGTGGAGGTGGCGGGATCCGTCGCGCATGCTCTGCGGCTCGTTCCTCGCCGCAGAGCATGCGCTCCTCCCGATTCCCACGGGCTGCATGAAATGGGTCGAGGCCCCTCGCACGGTGGAGCTGTGCGAGGGGCCTCGACCCATTTGGTGGAGGTGGCGGGAATCGAACCCGCGTCCGTTGGCGGTGAACCAGGTCTTCTCCGGGCGCAGCCTGCTACGGCTTTTCTCAGCCCCGGCGATCCAGCATGCATGTCGCCGAGCCGGGCTCAGTCACTGTTGGTGTCGCCGCAGATCCCGTGACCGGACCCTTGGCCAGTGGCCTTCTAGCTGACGCCAGCGACCGGGCCGAAGGCGTGCCCGGGCTGACGGACTATCACACTCGCTCAGGCGGCGAGGGCGTAGTCGGCGCTGTTTGTGTTAGCACCTATTGGTTTGCGACGAGGTTTACGAGATCACGTCACCTTCTCGGCCCGCTTCTCCTGGAACGACGTCCAACGTCGAAACCTGTCACCCCCTGTGCAGTTGTCAACCACGGGCCCCGGAGGACCCGCCCCGACACTGTAGCCGCCGCGCCGGACAGGCCGCGACGTCCTTTCGGTCCAACAGCCGGCACCGGGCGCCTGTTCCCGGCGGCGCGCGCGGACGCCGCGCGGGGCGATACCGTCCCGTGCCATGTCCGCAGTAGCCCGGACGGGTGATCCAGGTTCACCCGGGGCGGGCCGAGACCACACATGTGACGACATCCGCCGCGCGCGACAGCCCCATGCCGCCGACGCCGCGCGCAGGTGACGCCACCGTGACCCCGCGCACGGCGACCGGCCGCGTGCCGCTCCCGCACGGCCCGGCGGGCCCCGGGACGAAGCCGTCCCGGCCCGGCCCCGCCACGCTCGACGAGGCCCGGGGCGACGACGCCGCCCAGCTCGGCCTGCTCTTCGACCGGCTCTCGCAGGGCATGCTGCTGCTCTCCGCCGACGGCGTCGTCCTCGACGCCAACCCGACCGCCGCGGTCCTCCTCGACGTCCCCCGCACCGCGCTGCTCGGGTCGCACCCCCCGTTCGACCTCCCCGCCGACCCCGCCGACCCCGTCGGCCACCGCCGGCTCGTCCCGGTCACGACGTCCACCGGGCACCGCTGGCTCTCCGCCGCGACCACCGCCGTGACCCCCCGGATGCACGCCGACGCCGCCTCCGTCGTCACCCTCGTCGACGTCACCGAGGACGTCAGCGTCGTCGGTGACGCCTCCGAGGCGCAGCGCCACCTCGCCGTCGCCCGCAAGCTCACAGGGATCGCGATCTGGGAGTGGGACCTGCGCAACGACACGATCCACTGGTCGCCGCAGATGTTCGCGCTCGTCGGTCTCGACCCGGGCACCCCCGTCGACCTCGCCGCCTGGAGCACCTGGCTCGACCCGCAGGACCGGGAACGGACCCGGCTGCAGGAGGAGGCGTGCCTCGCCGCCGGGGTCGGCTGGCGCAACGAGTTCCGGACGACGCCCCCCGACGGCCGGACCCGGACCCTGCGCGCCTGGACCGAACCGGTCCACGACGGCGAGGGGAACGTCGTCGGCATCATCGGGGCGACCCTCGACGTCACCCAGGAGGCCGAGCACGTCGCCGTCCTCGAGATGAGCCGGGAGAAGTTCCGGCTCGCCTTCGACGAGGCCCCGATCGGCATGATCATGTTCGACGTCGCGCCGGACGGCACCCGGTCCGCGCACCGCATCAACCGGGCGATGGCCGACCTCATCGGGCGCGGGCTCCCCGAGCAGCCGTTCGGCCTCGCCGCCGCGGTGATCCACCCCGACGACCGCGCGGCCGCCGCGGTGTTCCTCGACAGCCTCACCGGCCCCGCCCCGCAGAGCTCCCTCGAGGTCCGCGCGGTCCGCAGCGACGGGTGCGACATCCCGGTCTGGGTGCACGCCGCCGTCGCCGACGTCCGCCGGGACGGCACGACCCGCGTGCTGCTGCACGTCACCGACATGACCTCCAAGCGGGCGGCCGAGGAGGAGCTCCAGCGCCTCGCGCTCACCGACCCCGTCACCGGGCTCGGCAACCGTACCTGCCTCGAGCAGCAGCTCGAGCAGGCGCTCGCCGTCGCCTCCCCCGAGCACCCGGTCGGCCTGCTGCTCCTCGACCTCGACCGCTTCAAGGTCGTCAACGACTCCCTCGGCCACGTCGCCGGCGACGCCCTGCTCGTCGAGGTGGGACGCCGCCTCGTCGGGCTCGCGCCGAGCGGCGCGACCGTGTGCCGGCTCGGCGGCGACGAGTTCGCCGTCCTGCTCGACCCGGCCCCCGGGGACGCCGCCCTCCTCGTCGTCGCGACGAGCGTGCGGGAGCGGCTCTCCGAGCCGTTCGTGCTCGCGGACGGCGCCTCGCTCGTGACGACGGCGAGCGTCGGCGTCACCGGGTGCGCCGAGCCGGGCCGCTCCGTCGTCGACCTCTACCGGCAGGCCGACCTCGCGCTCTACCAGGCCAAGGACGCCGGCCGGGACCTGTGCGCCGTCTTCGACGACGCGCTGCGGGCCCGCGCGGACGCCCGGATCGAGTCCGAGCTGCGGCTGCGGACGGCGCTCGCCCACGACGGCGGCCGGCTGCACCTGCAGCCCGTCGTCGACCTCGGCAGCCGGGACCAGGTCGCGGGCGAGGCCCTCGCCCGCCTCGAGCACCCGGAGCACGGGCTCATGCAGCCCGGCGAGTTCATCTCCGTCGCCGAGGACACCGGCCTCGTCGTCGAGATCGACAGCCGGATCACCGAGCTCGCCGTCGCCTACCTCGCCCGGCCGGACGTCCCCGGGCACCTGCGCGTCGCCGTCAACGTGTCTGCGCGCACGCTCGACGACCCGACCTACCTGCGACGGCTCTCGGCCGCGCTGACGGCGCACGACGTCCCCGCCGACCGGGTGCTCGTCGAGCTCACCGAGTCCAGCCTCCTCGACGCGACCGGGCGGCGGGCCCGCGAGGTGCGGCGCCTCAAGGACCTCGGCGTCCGCGTCGGCCTCGACGACTTCGGCACCGGCTACTCGGCCCTGGCCTACCTCGACCGGTTCCCGCTGGACTTCCTCAAGATCGACCGGTCGTTCGTCAACCGGCTCGGCACGAGCGCCCGGGCGGACGCCGTCGTGTCCGCGAGCGTGTCGCTCGCGCACGCACACGGGCTCGTCGTCACCGCCGAGGGCGTCGAGACCGAGGAGCAGGCGGACGCCCTGCGCCGTTACGGCTGCGACCGCGGCCAGGGCTGGCTCTTCGGCCGCCCGCAGCCGATCTGACGCAGGACCCCGGGAGCGGGCGGTTCAGCGGTCGGCGCGCGTCGACATCGCGCGGTCCGCCTCGCGGCGGTCCTGCCGCTCGCGGAGCGTCTGCCGCTTGTCGTACTCCTTCTTGCCCCGGGCCAGGCCGATCTCGACCTTGGCCCGGCCGCCCCGGAAGTACAGCTGCAACGGGATGATCGTGAAGCCCTTCTCCTTGGCCTGCGAGGCGAGCTTGTCGATCTCGAGCCGGTGGAGCAGGAGCTTGCGCTTGCGGCGCGGCGCGTGGTTGGTCCACGTGCCCTGCGCGTACTCGGGGATGTGCACGCCCTCGAGCCAGATCTCGCCGTTGTCGACCGACGCGTACCCGTCGACGAGGGACGCCCGGCCTGCGCGCAGCGCCTTGACCTCGGTCCCCATGAGGACGATGCCCGCCTCGTAGGTGTCGTCGATGTGGTAGTCGTGCCGGGCCTTGCGGTTGCTCGCCACGAGGACGCGCCCCGCGCCGTCCTTGATGCTCGCCTTCTTGGCCTTGCGGGCCTTCTGGTCTGCTGCCCTGCCCACGGCTGCGCCCTCCCTCCGGCGTCACGCGGCCCGCGCGGTACGGGCCGACGGACGAGTCTACGAGCCGGGCGCCGTCCGCGTCGTCCGGGATTCCCCGGACGACGCGGCCCCGCGGCTCAGAGCCAGCGCATCGGGTTGACCCGCGAGCCGTTCTGGTAGACCTCGAAGTGCAGGTGGCAGCCCGTCGACAGACCGGTCGTACCCGTGAGGCCGATGACCTGCCCGCGCCGGACCCGGCCGCTGTGGACGTAGATCCGCGACAGGTGGTTCATCGAGGACGACAGGTCGACGCCGCGGACGTACCCGTGGTCGACGACGATCTGGTTGCCGAAGCCACCGGCCCAGCCGGCGCGGACGATCGTGCCGTCCGCCGGCGCACGCAGCGGCGTGCCGCACGCGGCCCCGAAGTCGGTGCCGCCGTGCAGGCGCCAGTAGTGCAGGATCGGGTGGTACCGCATGCCGTAGCCGGAGGTCACCCGGGCGTTGACCGGGTACGACAGGTACCCGCCGCGGTTGGTCTGCGACCCGCCGGAGCCGGCGCTCGTGCCGCCGCCCGAGCCGCCCCCGGAGCTGCCGCCGGACTTGCCCCTCTCCCGCCGCTCGCGGGCCTCGCGGGCCGCCCGCTCCTTGCGGGCCTTCTCGGCACGCGCGCGCAGGATCTTCTCGAGCTGGTCCTGCTCCGCCTGCGCCTTCGCGAGGCGGGCCTTCTCCTGCGCCTGCTTGTCCTTGATGACCCCGAGGGCCGCGGTCTGCGCGTCGACGAGACGGGTCTGCTCGGCCTCGGCCGCGGCGGCCCGGGACTGCGCCGCCTCCCGCTCCACGACGACCTGCGCCGCGAGCTTCTTCAGCTCGGCGGTGCGGGCCCGCAGCGCGGTGAGCTTCGCCGTCCGCGCCCGCATCTCCGACCGGGCGACGACGAGCCGGTCGACCTCGCTGTTCTCGCTGCGCATGACGGCACCGGCGACGGCCATCCGCTCGGCGAACTGGTCCGGGCTGTCGGCCTGGAGGGCGATCGACAGGCCGGTCATCCCCGAGCCCGAGTACGCCTCGCGGGCCAGGCGCCCGAGCTGGGCCCGGGTCTGCTCCTCGGCCTTCGCCTGCTCCTCGAGCGCCTTGACGGCCTTGGCCTCCTCCTCGCGGGCGACGGCCAGCTCGGTCGCGAGCTCGGCGTCCCGCTTCTCGGCCGCGGCCAGCGCGGCCTGGGCCGCCGCCAGCTCGGCCCGCACGGTGACCAGGCCCGCCTCGGACCGCTTGAGGGCGACCGCGGCGTCGACGAGGTCCGCGGAGGTGCCCTCGAGGGTCTCCCGGATGTCGTCGATCTGCTTGTCGAGGTCGTTCTTGCGCTCGGTGACGCGGTCCGACCTGGCCGGACCGCCCGCGGCGGCCGCAGCCGGTGCGGCCGCTCCGGCCGGGGCGGCCGACGCGGTCGAGGACGTCAGACCCGTGACGACCAGGGACGTCGCGGCGAGCACGACGACAGCACGCAGCCCGGTCGGGCGCATGGGCACTCCTCCACCGGCGTCCGCACACGACGCCGCACACCTCGCCGTCCGACGTGGTG
>JACRAB010000564.1 GCA_016213575.1 Actinomycetota bacterium | reverse complement strand
TCGCCGTGCTGCGGGTGGTGAACGTGGAACCACAGGTACAGGTCACCGTGGTCTCCCGGTACTCCGGGTGGATGCCGCTCTTCACTGATTCGCTCCTCGGGTGTCAGGCCGCCGGGTCGCCCGCGCGCCGTCTGCGCGCTGCGTGAACCGGAGCCTCGTCCAGTGTGCCAGACCTGTAACCACGCCCTGACCACGCCCATTCCCGCCGCCGTCCCGGCCCGGGAGGGGGCAGGACGGCGACCGCCCGCCGCACGGGGAGGGCCGTTCACCGACGCCGGCGGCCCGCGTGCGCCCGCGGGGACGTAGGTCGCCCCGGGCCCGGACGGGCGCCGACGACGCTGGCGGGACCGCACCGACGCGAAGGAGCCGAACCATGACCGGTGCTGCCGTCGCAGGACCGACGCAGGCCGAACCGCCCGCCGCACCCGGGCCGGAGGCGGGCCCGCTCGCCGCCCTCGGCATCCGCAGGCGGTCCTTCCTCACGTGGACGGCCCGGATCACCGCGCTGCTGGCGCTCCCGGCGACGCTGCGGCCCCAGGTCGCGCAGGCGGTCGAGGCGGCCGTCGCGTCCGGGGAACGGCCGACCCTGGTGTGGCTGGAGTTCCAGGACTGCACGGGGGACACCGAGTCCTTCCTGCGGGCCCGCAACCCGAGCGTGAGCCAGGTGATCCTCGACCTCGTCTCCGTCGACTACCAGGAGACGATCATGGCCGGGGCCGGCGAGGCGGCCGAGGCGTCCAAGGCCGCGGCGATCGCCCGGGGCGGGCACATCATCGTCGTCGAGGGGTCGGTCCCGCTCGGGGCCGGCGGCGGCTACTGCGTCATCGGCGGCCGGTCCGCCGAGCAGATCCTCACCGAGGCGGTCAAGGGTGCGGCGGCCGTCATCAACGTCGGCACATGCTCGGCGTACGGCGGGCTGCCCGCGGCGGCCCCGAACCCGACGCAGGCCGTCGCGGTCCCGGACGTCGTCCAGGGCGTCCCGATGGTCAACCTGCCGGGCTGCCCGGCGAACGTCGACAACATCACCGCGACCCTCGTGCACTACCTGACCTTCGGGCAGCTGCCGCCGACCGACGAGCAGGGCCGCCCGCTCTTCGCGTACGGCGAGCGGATCCACGACAACTGCCCCAAGCGCGGCCACTTCGACGCCGGCCAGTTCGCGCTGGCCTTCGGCGACGAGGGGCACCGCAAGGGCTGGTGCCTCTACAAGCTGGGCTGCAAGGGCCCCAGCACGTGGCACAACTGCTCGACGCAGAAGTGGAACGGCGGCACGAGCTGGCCGATCCAGGCCGGTGCGCCCTGCGTCGGCTGCTCCGAGCCCGGCTTCTGGGACACCATGACGCCGATGTACGCCCGGCTGCCGGACGTCACCGGCGTCGGCCAGGACCTCAGCGCCGAGAAGATCGGCCTCGGCCTCGTCGGCGCGACCGCCGTCGGCGCGACGGTGCACGGCGTCGTCAAGGTCGCCCGGACCCGCCGCCAGCTCGCGGCCGAGGCCCCCGCCGTCCCGCCGCCGCCTCCGCCCCTGCCGCCCACCGAGCGCGACGCGACCGACGACCAGACCCCGGCAGGTGCCCGATGAGCCGCATCGTCGTCGACCCGATCACCCGCATCGAGGGCCACCTGCGGATCGAGGCGCAGGTGGAGAACGGCGTCGTCGCCGACGCCTGGTCGTCCGCGACGATGTGGCGCGGCCTGGAGCAGATCCTGCTCGGGCGCGACCCGCGCGACGCCTGGTACTTCGCGCAGCGGATCTGCGGCGTCTGCACGACGGTCCACGCGCTCGCGTCCGTCCGGGCGGTCGAGGACGCGCTCGGCATCACCCCGCCGCGCAACGCCCGCCTGCTGCGCGACCTCATCGCCGCGACGCAGTACGTCCACGACCACGTCGTGCACTTCTACCACCTGCACGCGCTCGACTGGGTCGACGTCACCTCGGCCCTGAAGGCCGACCCGAGGAAGGCCGCGGCCGTCGCGCAGTCGATCTCGGACTACCCGCTCTCGACCGCGGGCCACTTCACGGCGGTCCAGCAGCGGCTCGCCGCGTTCGTCAAGGGCGGCCGGCTCGGCCCGTTCGCGAGCGGCTACTGGGGGCACCCGGCGTACCGGCTCTCCCCCGAGGTGAACCTCATCGCGACGAGCCACTACCTCGACGCGCTGGACTTCCAGCGCGAGTACGTGAAGATCCACGCGATCCTCGGCGGCAAGAACCCGCACCCGCAGAGCTACGTCGTCGGCGGGATGACGACGCCGCTGGACCCGTCGAGCCCGAACGCCCTCGGGGACGACGCGCTCATGCAGATCCGCGGGCTGCTCCAGCAGGGCCTCGACTTCGTCCGGCAGGCCTACCTGCCCGACCTGCTCGCGATCGCCGGGGCGTACCCGGAGTGGACGACGATCGGCGGCGGCCTGACGAGCTTCCTGTCGTTCGGGGACTTCAACGCCGGACCCCAGCCGCACCACGGCCCGATCACCGACGGCGTACTGCCGAGCGGGCTCGTCCGGGACGGCAACCTCGCGGCCGTCGAGAAGATCGACGCCACGAAGATCACCGAGGAGGCGACGCACGCCTGGTTCACCTACTCGGCGGGCGACGCGACGGCGCTGTCCCCGTTCGACGGCGAGTCCACGGCGAGCTACACCGGCCCGAAGCCGCCCTACGAGCACCTCGACGTCGAGGCCAAGTACTCGTGGCTGAAGTCCCCGCGCTACGACGGCCTGCCCGTCGAGGTCGGCCCGCTCGCCCGGGTCGCGATCGCCTACGGCCGCAAGGACGAACGCTTCACCCCGCTCGTCGACAGCAGCCTGAAGACCCTCGGCGTCGGGCCGCAGGCGCTCTTCTCGACCCTCGGCCGCACCCTGGCCCGCGGCCTGGAGACCGTCGTCCTCGCCGAGCACGCGGTGACCCTGCTCGACGCCCTGCGCGACAACATCGGCACCGGCGACCTGCGGATCGCCGACAGCGAGCTCTTCGACCCCTCGACCTGGCCGCGGTCGGCCCGGGGCGTCGGCTTCCACGAGGCACCGCGCGGCGGGCTGTCGCACTGGATCGTCATCGGCGACGAGAAGATCGAGAACTACCAGGCCGTCGTGCCGACCACGTGGAACGCCGGCCCGCGGGACGCCGCGGGGCACCGCGGCGCCTACGAGGCCGCGCTCGTCGGGACGCCGCTCGCCGACCCGAAGCGGCCGCTGGAGATCCTTCGCACCGTGCACTCGTTCGACCCGTGCATGGCCTGCGCGGCGCACGTCCTCGACGCGGACGGGCAGCCGGTCGTGGAGGTGAGGGTGCAGTGACGGACATGCACCCGTCGGTCCGCCGGCCCGCGGCCAACCGCGAGGTCGTCGTCGGCACCGAGTGCGTCACGCCGGTCAAGGTGTGGCAGCCGTGGATCCGGCTCCTGCACTGGACCCTCGTCGGCACGGTCGTCGTCCTGTCGCTCACCGGGTTCTACATCGCCGACCCCGTCGTCCTCGGCGGCGACGGCGGCGGGCTCATGGCGACGGTGCGGTTCGTCCACGTCCTCGCCGGCTGGATGCTCATCACCGTGCTCGTCGGCCGGCTGTACCTGGCCTTCGCCGGCAACCCCTGGGCGCGCTGGCCGCAGCTGCTCCCGGTCTGGCGCGAGCGCCGCGCCCAGCTGTGGCACACGGTGCGGTACTACGCCTTCCTCGAGAAGCACCCCGCCGAGGTCGTCGGGCACAACCCGATGGCGGGCCTGGCGTACGTCGGGCTGTTCGGCATGCTCGCCGTGCAGGCCGTGACCGGGATCGCCCTCGTCGCCGTGACCGACCGCGACGGCTGGGAGTGGGCGGCGACGGGCTGGGTGTTCCAGCTGCTCGCGGTCCCCGAGGTGCGGCTGCTGCACCACCTCGTCATGTGGTTCACGTGGACGTTCGTCGTCTTCCACGTCTACGCCGCGACCCTCGTCGACCGCGTCGAGCGCGGCGGCGAGATCAGCTCGATGGTCGGCGGCTGGAAGATGATGCCGACCGGCCGGATCGAGGAGGAGCTGAGCCGTGACGCCGCCCGTCGCCGCCGTCGCCGGCGCTGAGCCGTTCCTCGTGCTCGGTGTCGGCAACGAGCTGTTCACCGACGAGGGGCTCGGCTGCGTCGCGGCCACCCGGGTCGGCGAACGTGCTGCGGCCGAGGGCATCGAGGGCGTCGCCGTGGCGGTCGGCAGCACGCTCGGCCTCGGCCTGCTGCCGGCGCTCGCGGACCGGCGGTGCGTCCTCCTGCTCGACGCGGTGCTCTCCGCCGGCAGCCGGCCCGGCGACGTCCTCGTGCTGGAGGGCGACGACGTGCCGATCACCCGGCAGCTCACGATGTCCGCGCACCAGATCGGGGTGTCGGAGGCGCTCTCGGCCGCGCAGTTCGCCGGGTGCTGCCCGCCCGTCGTCGTCGCGGCCGGGGACCGGCGTCGTCTTCTGCACCTGCATGAGGAACTCGACGTTGCTCTTGGTCTCCTTGACCCGGTTGAGGAGCAGCTCGATCGCCTGCTGCGGCTCGAGCGCGCCCATGACCCGGCGGAGCTTCCAGACGACGCTGAGCTCCTCCTTCGACATGAGGATCTCCTCACGCCGGGTGCCGGAGGCGTTGACGTCCACGGCCGGGACGATCCGCTTGTCCGCGAGGTTGCGGGACAGGCGCAGCTCCATGTTCCCGGTGCCCTTGAACTCCTCGAAGATGACCTCGTCCATCTTGGAGCCGGTCTC
>JACRAB010000566.1 GCA_016213575.1 Actinomycetota bacterium | reverse complement strand
GGCCGCCGTCCGGGCCGGGAGCAGCTGGGCCACGGCCGGGTGCGCGAGGAAGGCCCGGTGGATCGCCGCCGCGATCCGGCGCAGGTCGGCCTGCCAGTCGTCGGTCTGCGGCAGCCCGTCGAGCTGGGCCTCGGCGTTGATCCGGTCGACGAGCGCGCGGACGAGCTCGTCCTTGTCGCGGAAGTGCCGGTAGATGGCCGTCGGGTGCGACCCGAGCTCACGGCCGAGCGCCTCGAAGGTCAGGGCACCGATGCCGTCCCGGTCGGTGACCCGGACGGCGGCCTCGACGATCGCGTCCGGGTTGAGGCTGTTGCGCGGACGGCGCGTGCGGGCACCCGTCGTGGCGCCCGGCTCCGTCTTCGCCATTGCGTCCCCCTCGTCTCCGACCTTCATAGTCTGGATCATTGACTATGCCCGTGACCAGCCTCACACTCTCGATCACAGCACCTCCAGCGTTCCATCCCACCATCCACGCCCGGAGGCCTCCGTGACGACACACTCCCCCTCCCCGCACGACCTCGAGCCGCAGGCCGAGGCCGTCCAGCCGATCGGGCTCGAGTCCCGGTCCATCGACTACGTCCCCAGCGCCGAGCGCCACGGCAAGGTGTCGCACCTGGGCCCGCTGTGGTTCGTGAGCAACATCAACCTCACCGCGATGGCCACCGGCGTCGCCGCGCTGAGCATCGGCGCCGGGCTCATGTGGACCGTCGTCGCGACGGTCATCGGCTCGCTCTTCGGCACGTTCTTCATGGCGTTCCACTCCGCGCAGGGCCCGCAGCTCGGGCTCCCGCAGCTCGTCCAGTCCCGGCCGCAGTTCGGCTACGTCGGCGCGGCCGTCACCGTCTGGGTGTTCGCGCTCGTCAACTACGTCGCCTACAACACCTCCGACGCGCTGCTCTCCGGCGCCGCGTTCAACACGCTCGTCGGGATCCCGACCGGGGTCGGCTACTTCCTCGCGGCGTCCATCGCCGCGCTCATCGCGCTCTACGGCTACCACTGGATCCACCGCGTGAACCGGTGGCTCAACTGGCCGCTCATGGCGGTCATGGTCGTGCTCACCGTGGCGGCCCTGTCGGACTCCCAGCTCCCGGACGGCGCGTTCGCGTTCGGCGAGTTCAAGCTCGCCGCCTTCATGACGGTCTTCGTCATCGTGGCCGGCTTCCAGCTCGGCTGGGCGCCCTACGTCTCCGACTACTCCCGCTACCTGCCCGCGGACGTGGGCGTCCGCTCGACGTTCTGGTGGACCTACCTGTCGAGCGGCCTGTCGGCGATCTGGGTCTTCGTCCTGGGGGCCGTGATGTCCGCCGCCGGCCCCGACGCCGCCGACCCGGTCGCGGCGTTCCGCGGCGCGGGCGACCGGCTCGTGAGCGGCTTCGGCTGGGTCGCGGTCTTCGCCCTGCTCCTCGGGCTGCTCTCCGTCATGGGGATCAACCAGTACGGCGGCATGATGTCGATGATCTCGATCCGGGACTCGTTCAAGCCGGTCAAGCCGTCGGTCCGGGTCCGCGCGATCGGCATCGCCGTCATGTTCGTCACGGTGTGGGGCATCGCCCAGTTCGTCGGCATCGAGCGCTTCAACACCTTCTACGGCAACGTGCTCATCTTCCTCGCGTACCTCTTCACGCCGTGGACGGCGATCAACCTCGTCGACTACTTCTTCGTGCGCAAGGGCAACTACGTCATCGCCGAGATCTTCAAGGCGAGGGGCATCTACGGCCGGTGGGGCTGGCGCGGCAACGTCGCGTACCTCGTGTCGCTCCTCGTCATGGCACCGTTCATGGTGACGGCGCCGTACACGGGCTTCGCCGCGACGGCGCTCGGCGCGGTCGACTACTCGATCTTCATCGGTCTGCCCGTGGCCGGTCTGCTCTACATGTTCCTGTGCCGCGACCTCGACCTGGCCACCGAGCGCCGGCTCGTCGAGGAAGAAGGGATCCTGCCCGGTGCCCACTGAGCCGACCTCCACGACGTCCACCGGTCCGGCCGACCTCGTCGTCACCGGCGCGCGGGTGCACCCGCGCGCCGGGGGCGGCCCCGGCGCCGCACCACCCGCAGACGCCGTCGCCGTCCGCGGCGACCGCATCGTCGTCGTCGGTGCCGCGGACGCCGTCCGCGACCTCGTCGGCCCCGCGACCCGGGTCGTCGACGCGGCCGGCGGGCTCGTCCTGCCGGGCTTCCAGGACAGCCACGTGCACGCGCCCTTCGCCGGCCGCAACCGGCTGCGGGTGTGGCTCAACGACCTGCACGGCAAGCAGGCGTACCTCGACGCGATCGCCGCCTACGCGGCGGCCAACCCGGACGAGCCGTGGATCCTCGGCGGCGGCTGGGCGATGGAGTTCTTCCCCGGCGGGACGCCCCGCAAGGAGGACCTCGACGCCGTCGTCCCCGACCGGCCGGTGTTCCTCTTCAACCGGGACGTCCACGGCGCCTGGGTCAACTCCCGCGCGCTCGAGGTCGGCGGCATCACGGCCGCGACGCCCGACCCGTCCGACGGCCGGATCGAGCGCGACCCGGACGGCTCCCCCACCGGGACCCTCCACGAGGGCGCGGCGTACACGTTCAACGACACCGTCGTCCCGGTGCCGAGCCACGAGGAGTGGGTGGCGTCCGTCCTCGAGGGGCAGCGCCACCTGCACTCGCTCGGCATCACCGGCTGGCAGGACGCCTGGGTCACCCCGGCCACCCTGCGGGCCTACGAGACCGTCGCCGCCGACGGCCGGCTCACCGGCCGCGTCGTCGGGTCGCTGTGGTGGGACCGGCACCGCGGCTTGGAGCAGGTCGACGACCTGCTGGCCCAGCGCGAGCACGCCCTGGACGTCGCGGCGCGGGCGGGTGCCCCGGTGCCCGGCTTCCACCCGACGACGGTCAAGATCATGACGGACGGCGTGCTGGAGAACTACACCGGCGCACTGCTCGAGTCCTACTGCGACGGCTGCGGCGGGCACACCGGCAACCACGGGCTGGCGTACGTCGAGCACGACCTGCTCGTCGAGGCCGTCACCACGCTCGACCGGCACGGCTTCCAGGTGCACATGCACGCGATCGGCGACCGCGCCGTCCGCAACAGCCTGGACGCCGTCGAGGCGGCGCTGCGCGCCAACGGGGCCGGCGACCGTCGGCACCACGTCGCGCACGTGCAGGTCGTGCACCCGGACGACGTCCCGCGGTTCGCGGCGCTCGGCGCGGTCGCGAACTGCCAGGCGCTCTGGGCCCAGAGCGACGCGCAGATGGACGAGCTGACGATGCCGTTCCTCGGCCCGGACCGCGGCGGCTTCCAGTACCCGTTCGAAAGCATCCGGGGCGCCGGCGCCCGCCTCGCGATGGGCAGCGACTGGTCGGTGAGCAGCGCCGACCCGCTCGAGCAGCTCGAGGTCGCGGTCAACCGGGCCGGGTCGTGGGCGCGCGACGTCCCGGCGTTCCTGCCGTCGGAGAAGCTGCCGCTGCAGGTCGCCGTCGACGCGTTCACCGCCGGGTCGGCGTACGTCAACCACGACGACGACGCGGGCCGTGTCGAGGTCGGCGCCCGCGCGGACCTCGCGGTGCTCGACACGGACGTCTTCACGGAGTCGTTCTCGCGCAACGGGTACGTCCCGGTCGCCGACGCGTCCGTGGTGCTCACCGTCGCGGCCGGGCGCGTCGTCCACGCCGCGAACGGGCAGTGACCGGCACCATGACCTCATGGCAGTGACATGCGGCTGACCCCCGCCGAGCGCGACCGGCTCCTGCTCGCGGGCGCCGCCGCCGTGGCGCGGCGGCGGCGCGAGCGGGGGCTGCGGCTCAACGTGCCCGAGACGGTCGCGCTCGTCGCGGACGCCGCCGTCGAGGCGGCCCGCGACGGGCTCCGGCTCGCCGAGGCCGTCGAGGCCGCCCGGGCGCTGCTCGGGCCGGACGACGTCCTGCCGGGGGTCGCGGACGTCGTCACCGAGGTCCGGGTCGAGGCGGTCTTCGACGACGGCACCCGGCTCGTCGTCGTCCCGGACCCGGTCGGCGGCGGGCACCTCGGCGCCGGCGCCCCGGGCGCCGTCCTGCCCGGTGCAGACGGGACCGCCGCTCCCCCATCAGGTCGCGACGTCGTCGAGGTCGAGGTCACGAACACCGCGGCCCTGCCGGTCACGGTGACCTCGCACTGGCACTTCTTCGAGGCCAACCCCCGGCTGCGGTTCGACCGGGCCGCCGCGTACGGCCGGCGGCTCGACGTCCCGGCCGGGTCCGCCGTCCGCTTTGACCCGGGCGTGCCGACGACCGTGGCACTCGTGCCGATCGGCGGCGCCCGGGTCGCGGTCGGCTTCGCCGGGCTCGTCGACGGGCCGCTCGACGCCGACGGCGCCCGCGGGGCCGCCCTGGAACGGGCCCGTGAGTTCGGCTACCTCGGGGCGGGCAGCCCCGACGGTCGTGACGAGGAGGACCGGTGACCGGCATGGACCGCGCCACGTACGCGGGCGTCTACGGCCCGACCGCCGGCGACCGGGTCCGCCTCGGCGACACCGGGCTCGTCGTCGAGGTCCCGGTCGACGACGCCCGCCGCGGCGACGAGCTCCTCATCGGCTACGGCAAGACCGCCCGCGACGGGATGCACCTGCAGGCGGTGCCGCCGTCCCGGTCGTGCGACCTCGTCGTCACCGGCTGCCTGCTGCTCGACCCGGTGCTCGGCATCCGCAAGACGAGCATCGGCATCCGCGACGGCCGGGTCGTCGCCGTCGGCCGGGCCGGCAACCCGGACACCCTCGACGGCGTCGACGTCGTCGTCGGCACCGGGACGGCGATCGTCAACGGCGAAGGGCTGATCGCGACGCCGGGCGGCATCGACACCCACGTGCACATGCTGTCGCCGCGCGTCATGGAGGCCGAGCTGTCGTCGGGGATGACGACGGTGCTCGGCCAGGAGTACGGGCCGCTGTGGGGCGTCGGCGTCAACGACGCGCACGGCGTCCGGGCCGGGGTCGCGGCGTTCGACGCCTGGCCGGTCAACGTCGGCTGGCTCGGCCGCGGCTCGTCGTCGCGCCCCGGGCCGCTCGAGGAGGCGCTGGTCCGGGCCGGGGTCTGCGGCTTCAAGGTGCACGAGGACACCGGCGCCCACCACCGCGCGCTCGACACCGCGCTGCGGGTCGCCGACGAGCACGACGTCCAGGTCGCGCTGCACACCGACGGGCTCAACGAGGCGATGAGCGTCGCCGACACCCTCGCCGTCGTCGCCGGCCGCGCCGTCCACGCGTTCCACGTCGAGGGCTGCGGCGGCGGCCACCACGACGTCCTCTCGCTCGCCGGGGTGCCGAACGTCATCGGGTCGAGCACCAACCCGACGCTGCCGTTCGGCCGCGACGCGACCGCCGAGCACTACGCGATGATCGTCTCCGCGCACGGCCTGCGCACCGACCTGCCCGGCGAGGACGCGCTCGCCCGGGACCGGGTCCGGGCCGCGACGATGGCCGCCGAGGGCGTCCTCCACGACCTCGGCGTCGTGCCGATCACGTCGTCCGACGCCCAGGGCATGGGCCGCGCCGGCGAGACCTGGGCCCGCACCTTCGCTCTCGCCGGCGCGATGAAGGCCCAGTTCGGCCCCCTCGACGCCGACCCGTCGGACGGCCGGCACGACAACGCCCGGGTGCTGCGGTACCTCGCGAAGCTCACGCTCAACCCGGCACTGGCGCACGGGTTCGCGCACGAGGTCGGGTCGCTCGCGCCCGGGCGGCTCGCGGACGTCGTGCTGTGGCACCCGGCGTTCTTCGGGGTCAAGCCGCAGGTCGTCCTCAAGGCGGGCGTGCCGGCGTGGGGCGTCACCGGCGACCCCAACGCGACGATCGACGCCGCCGAGCCGCTCGTCCTCGGCCCGCAGTTCGGCGGGCACGGCGGTGCGGCGGCGGACCTGTCGGTGCTCTTCGTCTCGCAGGCCTGCGCGGACGCCGGCGAGGACCGGCTGCCGACCCGCCGCCGCCGGGTCGCCGTCCGCGGCTGCCGGGACGTCGGGCTGGCGGACATGGCGCACCACGGCCGCACCGGCACCGTGACCGTCGACCCGCGGACGGCGCAGGTCCGGCTCGACGGCGACGTCGTGACATCCTCGGCCCAGGACCGGGTCAGCCTGTCGAGGCTGTACCTGATCTGACACAGGACCGTTGCGGGACAGGAGCTCCGGACATGGGCACGGCGCACGTCGAGGTCGTCACGTGGTCGCTCGAGATGACCGACCCGGCCGCGCTCGTGCCGGTGCCGACGCCGGACGACGCCCCGCTCCTGCTGCCCGCCCGGCACCCCGCGCCGGAGCTCTCCCGGTTCTTCTACACGCTCGTCGGCGCCGGCTGGGGCTGGACCGACCGGCTCGGCTGGACTCCGCAGCAGTGGACCGGCTGGGTCGACCGGCCGGGCCACCGCCTCGTCACCGCGTGGCACGAGGGGGTTCCCGCGGGCTACTTCGAGCTCGACGCCGACTCCGACGGCGGCGTCCCCGGCAGCGTCGAGGTGGCGTACTTCGGGCTCGCCCCGACGGCGATCGGTCGCGGCTGGGGCGGCTGGTTCCTGCACACCGCCCTCACGGCGGCGTGGGCGCTGCCCGGGACCCGCCGCGTCTGGCTGCACACGTGCTCGCTGGACCACCCGCGCGCGCTCGCGAACTACGAGCGCTCCGGCCTCGTCCGGTTCGCCGAGGCCCGGCACACCCGGCCGGTGCCGACGGGCTGAGACGCCCGGCCCCCTCAACCCTCCACGACGAGCCGGCGCAGCAGCGCGTTGAACCCGGGGACGTCGGCGCCCAGCGGCGCGAAGAACGCCCGGTCGCAGCCCTCGACGACGGCGACGGCCCGGTTCGCGAGGGCGCGGCCGTCCGGGGTCGCGACGAGGGCCCGGGCCCGGCGGTCGGACGGGTGCGGCGCGCGGGTCACGAGCCCGCGCTCCTCCAGGGTGCGCAGCACCTGCGAGGTCATCATGACGTCGCACGCCGTGTGGTCGGCGAGCTGCTTCTGCGTGACCGGGCCCTCGTCGTCGAGGTAGGTCAGGGACGCGAGGAGCACGAACTGCACGTGGGTCAGCCCGAGCGGCTTGAGCGCCGCGCGCTGCGCGGCCTGCCAGCGGTTCGTCACCTGCCACAGGCTGAGGCCCGGGCTCTCCTGGGCGCTGCCGAACTCGGTCGCCAGCCCGCTGCGGGGTTCGGTCACGCGCACCACAGTGCCGCAGCCGGCGGCGGCGCGGCCACCCCGCCGGCCACGCCGCCGGCCTTCGGGCGAGCCATCAGGCGAGGACCTGCCGGCCCTCGGCGACCGCGGCGAGGCGCTCGAGGTCGGCCTGCGCCGACGCCGGGATACCTGCCCCGAGAATCGCCGTCCAGAGCAGCCGCAGCGGACCGGAGATCGTCGACGTCACCTCGACGGTGCACCCGCCGTCCTCGAGCGGGGTCACCTCGTGGTCGAAGACGAGGCGCGCCCCGAGCAGGTGCGAGACGTCGACGAACACCCGGCCGGGGACCAGGCGCTCGACGGTGAACCGCACCTTCGGGCCGCCCTTCGGCTTGAGGACGCCGGTGGCCCCCTCGGCGAACGCGCCGTCGAGGCGCACCCACTCGGTGTCGAGGTTCCACTGCGGCCAGGTGGCCATGTCGGCCCAGCGCTCGAAGAAGGCGGCGGCGGGGGCGGTGGAGCGCACGGAGGCGCTGCTGAGAGTCGTCATGCAGAGAACTATGCGCGCTTACTATTCTTCCGTCAAGCCCTCCGAAGGCCGGCCCTCACCAGGCCGGCCAGGGCGCGTACCCCGGCGCGACGGACGGCCACGGACGGGCCGCCTGCCAGCGCTCCGCGAGGTCGAGCAGGACGCCGTCCCGCCAGCGCGGCGCGGTGACCTGCAGGCCGGACGGCACGCCGCGCGCGTCGAGACCCCACGGCAGGCTCACCGCCGGGTGGCCCGTGACGTTCTGCACCGCCGTCGAGAAGACCTCGGGCGGCAGCAGCCCGGGGCCGGCGTCCCGGACGAGCCGGCCGTCGGCGATCCACGCGTCGACGGCGACGGTCGGGGTGACGAGCACGCCGTCGTCACCGAGCAGCGTGTCGAGGGCCCGGGTGTACGCCGTCCGCCGGCGCCGGGCGGCCAGGTAGCGGTCGACGTCGACGGCGAGCCCGTCGGCGAGGAACTGCCGGGTCGAGGTGTCGAGCGGGCCGGACGCGACCGCGCGCTCCACGGCGTCCCGGCCGCCGAGCGCCTCGGCGAGCGCGGCGACGTGCTCGGCAGGCGCGAGGACGAACCAGTCGTGGTCCGGGTCGCCGATCCCGGCGAAGAGGTCCGCGGGGTCG
>JACRAB010000561.1 GCA_016213575.1 Actinomycetota bacterium | reverse complement strand
GCGCTCCGTGCTCCGGCCCGCCCGCAGGACCGTGACCGCCCGCTGGTCCGTGCCGAGCCGGGCGACCCGGGCGAGCGCCCGGTGCAGCCGGGCCGGCGCACCGTGCCCGGTCAGCCCCGCACCGGCCGGGGCGGCCGTGCGGTGCAGCCGGGCGAGGGTCCGGGCGGCGGCCGCCCACGGCGGGTCGGCGACGTCCGTGTCGAGGACGTCGAGCCGCGGCCAGAGGGTCGCGAGCAGACCCGTCGTGCTGCCGTCCGGGGTCCCGTCGAGCGCCGCCGCCGGCACCGGGACGACGTCGGCGCGCAGCGGGGCCGCGAGGACGCCCTCCAGGGCCGGTGCCGCCGCGACGCGCAGCCGGGCCGCCAGCGACGCCGCGTCCGTGCCCGCCGGGTGCACCTTGACGACGACGTCGCCGCAGACCGCGAGGACGGCCCCGGAGGTCGGGGTGAGGAGGGCCGTGGGTGCGGTGCCCGTGAGCGTCGTCGTCCAGCCGACGAGGCCCGCCGGTACCGTCTGCGCCACGCAGCCACCGTAGATGAGGGCTTCCGCGACACGGTCACGAATGGCAGGATGATGGGATGAATCTGAGGCTCGTGCCCGACGCGACGGCCGTCGCGGAGGCCGGTGCGGCGGCCGCGCGGGCGGCCGACGGCGAGGGCCTCGCCGTCCGGGAGCTCTCCGAGCCCGAGGACCACCTGCGCCTCGTCGCGGTCTTCGACGCCGTCTGGGGCCGGGCACCCGAGCAGTCGCTGTCCACCGAGCTGCTGCGGGTCATCGCCTTCGACTGCGGCTACCTGGCCGGCGCGAGCGTCGTCTCCGGGCCGCACGGCGGCGCGGAGGAGGTCGCGGACGACGGCCCCGGCGACCTCGTCGCCGCCTCCATCGGCCTGTTCGGCGTGACCCACGAGGGCGAGCCGATCCTGCACTCCCACATCACCGGCGCCCTCGCCGAGGGCCGGGCCCGGCACGCCGGGTTCGTCCTCAAGCAGCACCAGCGGGCCTGGTGCCTGGCCCGCGGCCTGGACACCGTGCAGTGGACGTACGACCCGCTCGTGCGCCGCAACGCGTACTTCAACGCCGTCAAGCTCGGGGCGCTGCCGGTGCAGTACCTCCACGACTTCTACGGCGAGATGACCGACGCGATCAACGCCGGCCACCACTCCGACCGGTTCCTCGTGCGCTGGGCGCTGCGCTCGCCGCGTGCCGTCGCCGCGGCCGCCGGAACCCCGGCGACGTACGTCGCGCCCGCCGGTACGGCCGCGGTCGTCCACGAGGACGCCGACGGGCGCCCGGTCGTCGACGCCGCGGTGCTGCGCGCGGCCGGGTCCGGGGACGTCCCGGCGGTCCTCGTCGGGACGCCGGCGGACGTCGAGCGGATGCGCGTCGAGGACGGCGGCACCGCGCGGTCCTGGCGTGCCGCGCACCGGGACGTCGTCCCCGAGCTGCTCGGGAACGGTTGGCACGTCACGGGTTTCGTCGAGCGCAGCTCATACCTGCTGATGCCTGCTCCGGAGACCGCTGCCACCGGGGACGACCCCGCGTGACAGAGCACCCCGCATGAGAGAGGACCCCGCATGAAGCTCGAGGCCGTTGAGCTGCGCCGTGTCGCGCTGCCGCTCGTGTCGCCGTTCCGCACGTCCTTCGGCACCGAGACGACGCACGACTGCGTCCTCGTGCACGTCGTCACCGACGGGGCCGAGGGCTGGGCCGAGTGCGTCGCGATGGAGCGCCCCGCCTACTCGAGCGAGTACGCCGACGGTGCGTGCGACGTCCTGCGGCGCTGGCTCGTGCCCGCCGCGCAGGCGCTCTCGGACGCCGGGGAGCTCACGGCCGAGGGCTTCGCGCCGGCCGTCGAGTGGGTCAAGGGGCACCGGATGGCGAAGGCGGCGCTGGAGACCGCGCTCCTCGACGCCCAGCTGCGGATCGAGGGCCGCTCGATCGGCGACCGGCTCGGGTCGGTCAAGGACCGGGTCCCGACCGGGGTGTCGGTCGGGATCATGGACTCGGTGCCCGCGCTGCTCGACGCCGTCGGGGCCTACCTCGACGCCGGCTACCTGCGGATCAAGCTGAAGATCGAGCCGGGCTGGGACGTCGAGCCGGTGCGCGCCGTCCGCGAGCGGTTCGGCGACATCCTCCTGCAGGTCGACGCGAACACCGCGTACGGCCGGGGCGACGCCGACCACCTCGCGCAGCTCGACGCGTTCGACCTGCTCCTCATCGAGCAGCCCCTCGAGGAGGAGGACGTGCCCGGGCACGCCCTGCTGGCGCAACGGATCAAGACCCCGGTGTGCCTCGACGAGTCGATCGTGTCGGCGGCCGCGGCCCGGGACGCGATCGAGTCCGGGGCCTGCGAGATCGTCAACATCAAGCCCGGCCGGGTCGGCGGCTACCTGGAGTCGGTGCGGATCCACGACGTCTGCGTCGAGCTCGGCAAGGCCGTGTGGTGCGGCGGCATGCTCGAGACCGGTGTCGGCCGGGCGCCGAACCTCGCGCTCGCGGCGCTCCCCGGCTTCACGCTGCCCGGCGACACGTCGGCGACGAAGCGCTACTACCACCAGGACATCACGCGGGAGTTCTTCGTCGAGGACGGCCACGTCGCGATCCCGACGGGACCCGGTATCGGCGTCGAGCCGGACCCGGACGTGCTGCGCGCGGTGACGGTCTCGTCGGAGTGGCTGCGGTCGTCGTGACGGGCGCGGCGGGACTGTTCGGGATCGAGGGCCTCGCGCCCGGCGCCGCGCAACCGGTGCAGTCGTACACCTACGGCGACCGTCCGGCGCAGGTGTGCGACCTGTACCTGCCCGGTGCCGCACCCGGGGACGGGGCCGGAACCGTTGCGCCGCACCGGGTCGCCGTCCTCGTGCACGGCGGCTACTGGCGGGCGAGGTACGACCGGAGCCTGTCCGGGATGCTCGTCGACGACCTGCTCGCCGCCGGCTGGGCGGTGTGGAGCATCGACTACCGGGCCGTCGGCAGCGAGGGGCCGTCGTCCGGGGGCGGCTGGCCGCGCACCTACGAGGACGTCGCCGCGGCGGCCGACCTGCTCGCGGACGCCGCCGCCGGGCACGCGCTCGACCTCGACCGCGTCGTGCTCGTCGGGCACTCCGCGGGCGGCGCGCTCGCGCTGTGGCTCGCCGGCCGGCACCGGCTCCCGGCCGGGGCACCCGGCGGCCCGCCCCGGTGGCGCCCGGCCGCCGTCGTCGCCCAGGCCGCTGTCGCCGACCTCGTCGTGGCGGCCGAGGAGCGGTACGGCGACGGTGCGGTCCTCGCGCTCATGGGCGGTGCGGGTCCGCGGGACAACCCGCTCGCGTACGCCACGGCGAACCCGACCGCGCTGCTGCCGCTCGGCGTCCCGACGCTCGTCGTCACGGGGGACGCCGACGACGCCGTCCCGCACACCGCGTCGCTGGCCTACGCGGCGGCCGCGACGGCGGCCGGGGACGACGTCACCCTGCGCGTCGACGCGGGTGCCGACCACTTCGTCCACCTGCTCCCGGGCACTCCCACCTGGCGCGCGACCCGGCAGTGGATGCAGGCTCGTACCTCGTGAGCCCCTCCAGCGAACCCGCCGTCCTCGACCTCCTCACCGACCTCGTCCGGACGGACACCGTCGCGGACGGCGAGGAGGCCGCCGCGGTGCGGTGCGCCGCCGTCCTCGACGACGCCGGCCTGACGACCACCGGCGTGGCGTGGGAGCCGAACCGCTTCCAGGTCGTCTCCCGCACCGGCGGGGAGGCGCCCCTGACCTTCACCGGGCACCTCGACACGGTGCCGGCGACCCGCTCCGACTGGAGCGTCGACCCCTGGGCGGCCGCCCGGGACGGCGACCGGATGGTCGGCCGCGGCACGAGCGACATGAAGGCGGGCGTCGCCGCGCTCGTCGTCGCCGTCGCGGAGCACGCCCGGCGGCCGCACACCTGCCGCGGCGTCCAGGTCGTGCTCACCGCGGGCGAGGAGACCGGGTGCACCGGCGCCGCGCAGATCCCGGCCGCCGTGCTCGCCGGCGGCGGACCGCTCGTCGTCGCCGAGCCGACCGGCAACCGGCTCGTCCTCGGGCACAAGGGCGCCCTGTGGCTGCGGCTCACCGCGGCCGGCCGGGCCGCGCACGGCTCCGCGCCGTGGCTCGGCGACAACGCCGCCGTCCGCCTCGCCCGGGCCGCGGTGGCCCTCCACGACGAGACCGGCTGGCCGGTGCACGAGACGTTCGGCCCGATGACGGCGAACGTCGGCTACCTCGCGGGCGGGGTCCAGCCGAACATCGTCCCGGACAGCGCGCAGATGCTCCTCGACGTGCGGGTCGTGCCCGGCGTGGCGCTGGACGACGTCCGGGCCAAGGTCGCCGCGCTCGCCGGGGACGGGGTCACGGTCACCGACCACGTCGTCCTGCCCCCGGTCGGCACGCCGCCCGACGACCCGTTCGTGGGCCTCGTCGCGGACGCCCTCGGCGCCGTCGGCCTGGACCCCGGCGTCGCGCCGCCCGCCCGCTACTTCACCGACGCGTCGGTGCTCGCGGGGCTGCTCGGCCCCGCGGCCGCGCTCGACGGCCCGCACGTGCCGACCGTCGTCCTCGGGCCGGGCGAGGCGGACCAGTGCCACGTCGCCGACGAGTGGTGCTCGACGTCGAAGACCGAGGCGGCCGTCGAGGTCTACGGCCGGCTGCTCGACCTGTGGTGCACGACCGGGCGCTCCGACGGCACGCCGTGACCGTCGACCTGCGTGCCCGGGCCGCGGCCCACGACGCGCTGCTCCTGCGCCGCCTGGACCACGTCGTGCCGCTCGTCCTCGACCGGGCCGGGCTCGACGCCTGGGTGCTCGTCGCCCGGGAGTACGCCGAGGACCCGGTCGTCGCGACGATGCTCCCGGCGACGTGGCTCGCGACGGCCCGACGCCGGACCGTCCTCGTCTTCGTCCGGCGGGCCGACGGCACCGGGGTCGACCGGTTCGCCGTCGCCCGTTACCCGGTGGGCGAGGCCTTCCCGCACGTCTGGGACCCGGCCGCCGAGCCGGACCAGTGGACCTGCCTGGCCCGGATCCTCGCCGAGCGTGACCCCCGGACGATCGGCGTCGACCGGTCGGCGACGTTCCCGCTCGCGGACGGCCTCACGGCGTCCGAGCACGACGCGTTCCTCACGGCCCTGCCGGACCGGATGCGGCGCCGGGTCGTGTCCGCGGAGCAGGCGGCCGTCGGCTGGCTCGAGACCCGGCTGCCCGAGGAGGCCGACGCACTGGCGGCGGCCTGCGCGCGGGCGCACGGCTACCTCGCGCGGGCGCTGTCCGCAGAGGTCGTCACGCCCGGGGTCACGACGACGTCGGACGTCGAGTGGTGGCTGCGGCAGACCGTGCACGACGACGGGCTCGGCTCGTGGTTCCACCCGGCGTGCAGCGTGCAGCGGGCGGACGACGTGACGTCCGGGCCGGTGCCGGGCGGCGGGGAGACGGTGATCGGGCCCGGCGACCTCGTGCACGTCGACTTCGGGATCGTCGACGCCGGGCTGTGCACCGACCAGCAGCAGCACGCCTACGTGCTGCGGCCCGGTGAGACGCAGGCACCACCGGGGCTGCAGGCCGGGATCGCCGCCGCGAACCGGCTGCAGGACCTGCTCATGGCCCGGTTCTCGGTCGGGATGACGGGCAACGACCTGCTGTCGGCGACGCTCGGGGCGGCCCGCACCGAGGGCATCGACGGACTCGTCTACAGCCACCCGATCGGGGTCCACGGGCACGCCGCCGGGCCGACGATCGGGCTGTGGGACAACCAGGGCCGCGTCGACGGCCAGGGCGAGCACCCGCTGCACCCGGCGACGGCCTACTCGGTCGAGCTCCAGGCCCGGGTCGCCGTCCCGGAGTGGGGCGGTCGCGGGGTGGCCTTCATGCTCGAGGAGGACGCGTTCTTCGACGGGCGGGAGTGCCGGTTCCTCGACGGGCGGCAGACCCGGCTGCATCTCGTCGGCTGAGGACAGCCTGACGGGAGCGGTGCCGACGACGGAAGAAACCTTCGTCTGTTCAGAGGAAACCTCCGGGCGGACGATGGCGTCTTGAGGGGTGCAGCGGCCACCGGGCCGCCCGACCACCCTCAGGGGGAGAACGTCATGACCGGTGCAGAGATCTTCGCCTCAGTCGGCTTCCTGCTGCTGCTCGTCACCGTCGCCGCGATGTCCATCGAGTTCGGCGAGAAGCAGATGTCGGTGCTCGACCGCTGGAAGGGCGTCCGGCACCAGTGGGCGAAGGACCACCACGGCATCGACTGAACCATCCCGTCGGGCCCGACGTCGTCGGGCCGTCAGGAGGCGAGCCCCCGCCGCGCGAGCAGCGGGGCGATGACCGGCGGGCGGCCGCGGACCGCCTCGAAGGCCTCCATCGGGTCGCGGGAGCCGCCGCGGCTCAGGAGCTCGCGGGCGAAGACCTCACCGGCCTCGCGGCGCAGGCCGCCCTGCTCGTGGAACCACTCGACGGTGTCGGCGTCGAGCACCTCGCTCCAGATGTAGGAGTAGTAGCCCGCGCTGTAGCCGCCGGCGAAGACGTGGGAGAAGTACGACGTGCGGTACCGCGGCGGCACGAGCCGTACGGCGATCCCGTGCCGCTCCAGGGCCTTCGCCTCGAAGGCCTCGACGTCCTGCGGGGCGACGGTCGCGGCGTCACCGGCGAGCCGGTGCCACTCGAGGTCGAGGAGCGTCGCGGCGAGGTACTCCGTCGTCGCCTGGCCCTCGCCGTAGAGCTGGGAGGCGAGCAGCGCGTCGACGCGCTCCTGCGCGAGCGGCTCGCCGGTCTCGTGGTGGACGGCGTACCGGGACAGCACCGGTGCCTCGTACGCCCACATCTCGTTGACCTGGCTGGGGTACTCGACGAAGTCGCGGGGCACGCTCGTGCCGGCCAGGCGCGGGTAGCGGCAGTCCGAGAGCAGGCCGTGCAGCACGTGCCCGAACTCGTGGAACGCCGTCCGGACCTCGTCGAGGGTGAGCAGGGTCGGCTCGCCCGCGGGCGGCTTGGGGATGTTGAGGTTGATGACGATGACCGGGCCGGTGCCGAGCAGGTGGGACTGCCCGACGAAGCTGCTCATCCAGGCCCCGCCGCGCTTGGAGTCGCGGGCGTACCAGTCGGCGACGAACAGCCCGAGCGGAGCGCCGTCCGGGCCGGTGACGTCGTAGACCTGCGCGTCCGGGTGGTAGGTCGGCAGGTCGGTGCGACGGGTGAAACCGAGGCCGTACAAGGCGTTCGCGGCGTGGAAGATGCCGTCCTCGACGAGCCGGCCGAGCTCGAAGTACGGCCGCAGGGCCGCGGTGTCGACGGCGTACCGGTCCCGGCGGACCTGCTCGGCGTAGAACGCCCAGTCCCACGGCTGCAGCGGTGCCGTCCCGCCGTCCGCGACGAGCAGGGTCTCGAGCTCGGCGGCCTCCGCCTCGGCGTTGCGCACGGCCGGGGCGACGAGCCCGCCGAGCATCGCGTCGACGGCCTCGAGGGTGCCCGCGGTCTGGTCGGCGACGACGTACGAGGCGTGGTCGCCGAACCCGAGGAGCACCGCGCGCTCGGCGCGCAGCGCGACCATCCGGGTCAGGGTCTCGCGGGTGTCGTTCTCGTTGCCGCGCAGGCCGCGCGTCACCGACGCGGTGTGCAGCCGCTCCCGGACGTCGCGACGCCGCAGCCGGGCGAGCGCCGGTTGCGCGGTCGGCAGCACGAGGGTCAGCAGGTAGCCGTCGAGGCCGCGCGCGACGGCGGCCTCGCGGGCGGCCGCGATCTCGCCGTCCGAGAGCCCGTCGAGGTCCGCGACGTCGCTGACGTGCACCGCGAGGTCGTTCGTGTCCGCGAGCAGACGGCGCTTGAACTCGGCGGTGAGGGAGGACAGCTCGGCGTTGATCGCGCGCAGCCGCTCCTGGCTGTCGGGCTCGAGCGCGGCACCGGCCCGGACGAAGTCCCTGTGGGACCGGTCGAGCAGGCGGCGCTGCTCCTCGTCGAGGCCGAGGGAGTCCTGCTGCGCGTGCACCGCGGCGATCCGCTCGAAGACGCGCGGGTCGAGCCGGACGGCGTCGCTGTGCGCCGCGAGGAGCGGGGCGACGGCCGCCTCGACGGCGTCGAGCTCCGGTCCGGAGTGCGACGACGTGAGGTTGTAGAAGACGCTCGACACCCGGGAGAGCAGCCGGCCGGAGCGCTCGAGCGCCTCGAGGGTGTTCTCGAAGGACGCCGGCTCGGAGGACGTCGCGATCGCCTCGACCTCGGCCCGCTGCTCGGCCATCCCCGCGTCGAACGCCGGCCGGAAGTGCTCCGGGCTGATCCGGTCGAACGGCGGGAAGTGGAAGGGCAGCGCGCTCGGGGCGGCGAACGGGTTGTCCGCGGGCAGGGCGGTGGCAGGCTGGGGGGCAGCGGTCCGGGCGTCAGCGGTCACCGGTCCAGCCTGCCATGCGGCCCGGCGCGGCACCGCTGCAACCAGGCCGTGCCTGGCGTCGTCCGGCACCGACGAGGAGGTACTCCGTGTCCGAGGTCCCTGCACCATCCGTTCCGCCCGGTGGGTCCGACGCACCGTCCGGGCCCCGGTTCACCTTCGTGGAGGCCGTGCTCGGGGCCCCGGACCCGGTCGCCCTCGGCGGCTTCTGGTCCGACCTGCTCGGCTGGCACGTCGTCCGCTCGTCGCCGGAGTGGGTCGTCGTCCGGCCGCCGGACGGCGGGACCGGCCTGGCGTTCCAGCTCGAGACCGACCACGTGCCGCCGACCTGGCCCGCCGGCCCGGGGGACCAGCAGATGCAGCAGCACCTCGACGTGCGGGTCGACGACCTGGCCGCCGGGGTGGACCGTGCGGTGGCCCTCGGCGCCCGGCTCGCGGAGTTCCAGCCGCAGGACGACGTCCGGGTGCTGCTCGACCCGGCGGGGCATCCGTTCTGTCTGTTCTAGGGGCGTGAGTTCGGGGCCTGCCGGCTACCGGCGGGCGAGGACCTCGCGGACGGCGGTGAAGTAGGCCGCCTCGTCCGGCTCGCTCCACCCCGCGGCCTCGACGCAGTCCAGGGCGGCCCGGAGCGGGTCGGGCTGCGCCGCGCCGGCGAGCGCTGACACCGCAGAGACCGTCGGGTCGACGAGCATCCTGGGCGGCGGTCGGTCGGCCGGGAAGGACAGCGTCTCGATCACCCCGACGAACCCGCCGGCGGGTTGCGGCCAGACCGTCGCCGACAGCGCCTCGTAGTCGTCGAAGGGAGCCGGCACCGGCTCACCGGCCTGGACGGCTGCCAGCGGGACCGCCCAGTCGACGAGGTCGGTGGCGGCGTCGCAGACCCGACGGGTCGCCCACCGCGCCACCGCGGTCTGGGTCGTGGGGTCCGCACCCGCGAGCAGGTCGACGAGCCCGCGGTCGCGTCGCGCGAGCTGCTGGGCGAAGCCGCCCACAGCGAGGAGCCGCGCGTCGGGCTCGGTCCCGCCCCAGCTCTCCAGTAACTGTTCGCGTGCCCACCGAGCCTCCTGGCGTCGCTCCTCGGCGGCGTCCTCGGCCTCCTGCATTCGTGCGGCGGTCGCGAGGACGTGCTGGTCCGGCGGTGCCGGGGTCTCGCGGGCGACGCCGTGCCAGTAGGCCGGGCCCTGCGACCGCTGCCGCAGGACGACGTCGGGTGCGGGTCGCGCGGGCCAGAGCTGGAGCACGTAGCGTTCGCCCGCGAAGGCCGGCCCGTCCGGGTCCTCGCCCGGATCGGCACCGGCGGCGGCGTCCCAGCCGGTGCAGCACAGCCGGACCCGGTGGTGGCCGGTGCCGCCGAGGTCGAGGTCCCACCAGCCGTCGAAGGTGCTCATGGCGGCCTGCGGGCCGCGCGCGTCGAAGGACACCTCGACGACGTCGTCCCACTCGTCGCCCAGCGGGGGCGCGGTGTCGAGCATCTCGATCCGGACCCGGACCTGGCCGGTGTGCGTCGCGGTGACCAGCGAGAGCACCCCGGGGCAGGCGGCGCCGAGCAGGCCGTTCACCTGCCCGCCGCGGGCGTCGACGATGTCGATCGCGGCGTCGTCGCCGAGCTGCGTCGTCAGGAAGAGGAACCCGTAATCCACATGGACGAGGTCGTCGAAGATCACCCGCATCGCGCCACTGTGGCAGACCTGGTTGTCGTCCCGGGTGACCCGGCGCGCGTCACCGCACCGGCAGCCGCGCGAGTGCCGCGGCAAGCTCTGCGTTGCGCCGGACGAACGGCTCCCAGCCGTCGGAACCGGCGAACGCCGTCGCAGGCTGATCGCACTCCCGCTGCTCCCACCCGTCGAGCCGCCCGCCCCGCACCCGCAACGAGACGAGCACGCCGTCCGCCCAGCCGCTCAGCGCGAGGTCGGCGCCACCGTCGACCGTGACCCGTTGCGGCGCGACGACCCAGTCGACCGCGGCGAGCTCCTCCTGCAGCCTGGCCGCCACCTCGAACTGCTCCTGTGCGACGGCGGCGTCCCGGCGGGCCAGCAGGTCGGCGCGGACGGCGGCCACGGCGGCGGGCTCGCGGTGCAGGACGGCGGACACGGCCTCGACGAGGTCGGGCAGCCGGGCCTGGTCGACGCCGCGCAGCCGGGCCATCTCGCGCTCCGAGCCGCTGAGCGTGCGGCCGGCGTACGCGAGCGGGTGCACCCGGTGCAGCGCGGAGACGGCGAGCCGGGCCTGGCCGCCGCCGAGGTACGGGCCGAAGCACACGACGTCCGGGCCGGACGACGGCAGGTGCACCGCCTCCAGGCCGGGCGACTGCGGGGACGACGTGAGCCGCAGGTAGGTGGGGATCTCCAGCCCGCCGCGGGCCCGGTTCCAGCGCGGCAGCCGGCGTTCGAGCAGGTTGCGCTCGACCCAGGCCGCCTCGTGCTCGGACGCGCACACGAGCGCCTCGACGGCGACGACCTGCGCGACCATCCGGCGCAGCCGCGGGCGGTCCCGCAGGGTGCCCCAGTAGGACGACACCCGGCGGCGCAGGTCCCCGGCCCGTCCGACGTAGAGCACGCGGCCGGCCTCGTCGCGGAACCGGTAGGCACCCGGCTCGGCGGGCAGTGCCGCGACGACGTCCGGGCGTGCGCCCATCAGCGGTGCCACGCCGACGGGCCGGCCGGGAGCGTCATCACCGCGCGCGTCCCGCCGCCGGGCGCACCCTCGACGGACGCCGTCCCGCCGTGCTCGGCGGCCGTGTCGGCGACGATCGCGAGGCCCAGCCCGCTGCCCGGCAGCGACCGGGCGTCGTCCGCGCGCCAGAACCGCTCGAAGACGTCGGTGCGGTGCTCGACCGCGATGCCGGGGCCCTCGTCGTCCACGGTCAGCCGGACGGCGTCGTGCTCGCCCCGCGCCAGCCGCACCGACACCGTCGACGACGGCGGCGAGAACTTCACCGCGTTGTCGAGGAGGTTCACCACGGCCCGCTCGAGCGCGACGGCGTCCGCGTCGGCGAGCGTGCACGGCGCGACGTCGGCCTCCACGGTGCGGCCGCCCGCGCGGCGCCGGGCCCGCTCGACGGCGGCGGCGACGACCTCGTCGAACCGGACCTCCCCGCGCGGCCGCACCGGTTCGTCGTGGGAGAGGACGACGAGCTCGGAGACGAGCCCGGAGAGCTCGTCGAGCTGGCCGGTCACGTCGGCGAGGAGCGCCTCGCGATGGGCCGCGGGCAGCGCCCGCCCGGTGCGCTCGCTGCGGACGAGGAGGTCGAGGTTCGCGCGCAGGCTCGTCAGCGGGGTCCGCAGCTCGTGACCCGCGTCGGCGATGAGCCGGGCCTGCCGGGCGCGGGCGTCGGCGAGCGCCGAGGTCATCGCGGTGAACGCGGTCGCGAGCCGGCCGACCTCGTCGTCGGCGGGCACGTCGGGCACCTCCACCCGCACGGTGAGGTCCTGCGTGCGCGCGATCGTCTCCGCGGCGTCGGCGAGCGCCCGGACGGGGCGCAACCCGTTGCGGGTCACGGCGTACCCGGCGAGGACGGCGAGCAGCGCGCCGGGCAGGCCGATGACGAGCAGCGTCAGCCACAGCCGCTGCGCGAGGACACCGAAGTCGGTGAGGTCGCCGCCGACGCGGGCGGTCCAGCCGTTGTCGAGCGGGCGGGTCAGGACGAGCACCGGCTGGCCGAACTCGCCGCGGACGGCGGGCAGCGAGGAGCCGGTGAGCATCCGGAGCCGGCCCGGCATGGGTTCGGCGACCGCGAGGTCCGGGGCGCCCGATGCCCGGCAGACCGTGCCGTCGGGGGCGGTGAGCTGGACGAGCACCTGGCGTCGGCCGCTCAGCGCGACCGGCGCCTGCGTGGTCACGGTCTCGCAGAACGTCGTCGCGTCGGTCGTCACGTCGATCGGGAGCCGCTCCAGGGCGTTCGCGACGGCCTGCAGCTGGTCCTCGACCTGCGAGACGGTGGTCCGGGCGGCGACCGCGACGACCGCCCCGCCGGCGACGAGGAAGAACCCGAACCCGGTGACCGCCGTCCGCAGCGCGAGCCGGGCCAGCAGCGACCGGGGCCGCCCGAGCCGCCTCATGCCGTCCCGCCGCTGCCGTTCGCGGGCCGGACGACGTACCCGACCCCACGCACCGTGTGCAGCAGCCGCGGCCGCCCGCCCGTCTCGGTCTTGCGCCGCACGTACCCGACGTAGACCTCGAGGGTGTTCGAGCCCGGGTCGAAGTCGTAGCCCCACACCTCGGCGAGGATCTGTGCCCGGGTGAGCACCTGGCGCGGGTGGAGCATGAGGTACTCGAGGAGCTCGTACTCGGTACGGGTCAGCGGGACCGGCTCGCCGGCCCGGGTCACCTCGCGGGCGGCGGTGTCCATCCGGAGGTCGTCGACGACGAGGACCTTGCCGCCCTCGGCCGTCGCCCCGGCCCGGCGCAGCAGCGCGCGGACCCGGGCGAACAGCTCCTCGAGGGCGAACGGCTTGGGCAGGTAGTCGTCCGCACCGGCGTCGAGGCCGCGGACCCGGTCGCCGGTCGACTCCCGGGCCGTGAGCATGAGCACCGGGACGCCGTCCCCGGCCGCCCGCAGCCGCCGGCAGACCTCGAGCCCGTCGACCTTGGGCAGCCCGAGGTCGAGGAGCACGAGGTCCGGCCGGTGCGTGGCCACCGCCGCGAGCCCGGCCTCGCCGTCCGTCGCCGAGACGACGGTGTACCCCTCGAACTCCAGGCTGCGCTCGAGGCTGGCCCGCACGGCGGGGTCGTCCTCGACGACGAGCACCAACATGCGGGCCATCCTCGCGGGTGCGGGCGGGTCGCGGCGGGAGGTCAGGCCGTGACGTCCCGGCGGACGAACGACGTCGCCGCGGCACCGGCGCTCACGAGCAGGTACCCGCCCGCGGTGACGAGGGCGGCGGCGAGGGTCACCTCGGCGGTCCCGTTCGACGCGATCGCCGAGAGCAGCTGGCCGGGCAGCCAGCGGGCCGAGCCGTCGACGGTGCCCGCGATGATCGTCTCGACGAGGAAGAGCCAGCCGAAGCCGACGGCGACCGCGGGGATCGACGCCCGCATGAGGACGCCGAGGGCGCTGCCCAGCGTCGCGTAGCCGGCCGCCGCGAGCGCGACCTGGCCGATGGTCCGCAGCGAGTCGGTCAAGCCGTCGGTGGTGAACCACGCCGTCGTGTCGACGCCCTGGCCGGAGGCGAGCGCGGACGCGACGCCGGCGGCGACGACCGCCGCGACGAGGACCGCCCCGATGCTGAACGTGACGATCGCGGCCCAGGTGCCGGCGAGCCAGCGGGAGCGGTGCGGCTGCCGGATGAGCAGGTTGCGCAGGGTCCCGGTGGTGTACTCGCCGGCGATCGCGGCGGCGGCGACGCACAGCGCGATGATGCCGAACAGGCTCACGCCGCCGCTCAGCCCGGCGAGCAGCCCGGACGCCTGCGAGAGGGTCTCGACCGTCGCCCCGCCGCCCGGCGTCGGGGGCCCGTCGGCCGCCGTGGGTGCGGCGTCCGCGAAGACGAACGTCAGGGTCGTGACGAGGGCGGTGACGGCCGCGGTGGCGGCGTACGTGCCCCACAGGAGGGCGGGCCGGCGGAGCTTGGTCCAGGCGGCGAGGAACGATCCGTACATGGGAGGTCTCCTGAGGAAGGCGTGAGCGTGGACTGGAGCGAAGGCGTTGCGGTGCAGGCGGTCCGGAGCGCGCGGGCTCAGCGGACGTCGCCGCTGCCCGCACCGGTGAGGGAGAAGAAGGCGTCCTCGAGGGTCGGGCGCTCGAGCTCGAGCCGGGTGAGGACGACACCGACCCCGTGCGCGCGCCGGTTCAGCTCGGCGGCGCGGGCGAACGCCTCGCCGTCCGGGGTGCCGGCGGCCAGCGGGACGGTGACCTCGCCGCCGGTGCTCGTGGCGGGCCAGTCGAGCGCGGCCGCGACGTCGGCGACCACGTCGGCGTCCTCCGGCCGCTCGGTGCGCAGCACGATCCGCGGGTGCTGGGTCGCGACGAGGGCGGCGACGGAGCCCTGGAAGACGAGCCGGCCCTGGCGGATCATGACGAGGTGGTCGGCGACCTGCTCGACCTCGGCGAGCAGGTGGCTCGACACGAGGACCGTCATGCCCTCGTCGCGGAAGCTCGCGAGCAGCTCGCGCATCTGGGCGATGCCCGCCGGGTCGAGGCCGTTCGTCGGCTCGTCGAGGACGAGCAGCCGCGGCTGCGGCAGCAGCGCCGCGGCGATGCCGAGCCGCTGCTTCATCCCGAGGCTGTACGAGCGGAACGCGTCGTCGCCGCGGGCCCCGAGGCCCACCCGGTCGAGCACCTTCGGCACCCGCGCGGTCGGCAGCCCGCCGGCCCGGGCGAGGACGAGCAGGTTGTCCCGGCCGCTCAGCGCCGGCGTGAACGCGGGGCCCTCGATCATCGCGCCGACCGAGCCGAGGTAGCGGGCCGGGTGCGCGAGCGGCTCGTCGAGCACGGTGCCGGTGCCGGACGTCGGCCGCACGAGGCCGAGCAGCATCCGGATCGTCGTGGTCTTGCCGGCACCGTTCGGCCCGACGAAGCCCGAGACGACCCCGGCGGGGACCTCGAGGTCGAGGGCGTCGACGACGGTCCGGCCGCCGTAGGCCTTGGTGAGCCCGGCCGTCCGGACGGCGGCCGGTGCCGCGCCGCGGCCGGGCGCCGCAGGGGTGGCGCGGGGATCGGTGTCGACGAGCGTCATGGTGTCCTCCTGGTGGCGGGCCCCGGCGCGTTCGCGGGGGAGGCGGTCTTCCAGGAGGTTCGTTCCCGCACCTGAGAGCGGGGTAAGACCGGTGCCGCACAGATCATGAGAACGGCCGGCGGGAACGGCTCAGGTGTCGAGCAGCCCCCGGGCGAGCGCCGAGGCGAGGCTCGGCGCGGCCGGCAGCCGGGGGATCAGGGTCGCCTGCAGGGCGTGGTAGGCGTCCGACTTCCCGTCCCAGACGGTGGACGACGGCCGCCCCTGCGGGTCGAGCTCGTGCCACCAGGAGCCGCCCGCCCGGTCGACGACGTACGTCGCGACGTAGTCCCACCAGGTCTCGTACCAGCCGCCGTACTCCGGCTCCCCGGTGACCCGGGCCAGCGTCGCCGCGGCCCCGACCGCCTCGGCGGCCACCCAGTGCATCCGCTCCCGGACGACGGGGGCGCCGTCCCAGCCGTGGGTGTAGACAAACCCGGGGTGGCCGTCGACGGCCCAGCCGTGCGTCGTCGCCGCGGCGAACAGGCCGCGGGCGGCCTCCCGCAGCCACGCCGGCGCCCCGGCCCGCCCTCCCTCGCGCCCGGGGCCGGCCGCCGCGTCGAGCGCGGCGTCGAGGTGGAGCAGGAGCCGCGACCACTCCAGGCCGTGGCCGACCGTGACGCCGTAGGGCCGGAACTGGTCGGCGGGCGTCTCGGCGTTGTACTCGAGCAAGGGTTGCCAGCCGGCGTCGAAGTGCTCGGGGATCATCCAGCCGTTCGTCCGGGCGAAGCCCATGACCTTGTCCGCGACCCGCAGCGCCTGGTCGAGCCGCCCCGGGTCGGCGGTGACGTCCGCGGCCGCGAGCAGCGCCTCGACGAGGTGCATGTTCGCGTTGACGCCCCGGTACGGGTCGGCCGCCGTCCAGGCCCGGTCGTAGGAGTCGACGACCATCCCGTCGTCCGCCCGCCAGAACCGCTCGTCGACGACGCGCAGGGCCTCGGTGATCAGCGCCTCGGCACCGGGTGCCCCGGCGAGGACGGCCGAGGACGCACCGAGGACGACGAACGCGTGCCCGTACGCCTCCTTGGCGTCCGAGACCGGCCCGTCGTCGTCCGCGCTCGCGAACCAGCCGCCGTGCTCGTCGTCGTGGAGCATCCCGGTGAGCGCCTCGACCCCGTGCGTGACGAGCGGTCGGCAGCCCGGCCGGCCGAGGAGCGTCCCCAGGGCGAACACGTGCGTCATCCGGCACGTGATCCACAGGTGCACCGGGTGCCCAGGGTCGGGCCGGCCCTGCGTGTCGAGCCACCCGAACCCCCCCGGCCGGACGGCGCGAGGCCCGCGCGAAGTCGAGCAGCCGGTCCGTCTCTGCCTCGAGCCAGCGGGAGTGCGCGGGCCGGTTCAGCCACGTCATGGCGGGTGGTTCTCCTCGTCCGTCCGGAGGCCCGTGGGGCCGGTCGGCGCTCACGGTAGTGCCCGGCGCCGGGGGCCTCCGCAGGACCACGTGGCGGGACGCACCCCGGAACCTGGTGTCCTCCGGCGCACCCGCGCGTC
>JACRAB010000560.1 GCA_016213575.1 Actinomycetota bacterium | reverse complement strand
GGGCTACCGCGCCTGCAGCGCGTCGAGCGCGACCGCCATCGCGGCGGCGAGCCGCCGGTCGAGGCCCGGGTCCGGCACGGTGACCTCGTACGAGTCCCGGCCGAAGGCGAACTTCTTGTCGACCGACATCGCGACCGTGCCGTCCGGGTGCGTGAAGTCGAAGTGGTAGGGCAGCCACTCGAGCAGGAACCGGCGGGCGAGCGCCATGGCCTGGCTCCGCTCGACGCCGGTCGCGACCGGGTGCCCGGGCTGCTCGAGGTGGTACGTCGAGCGCAGCAGGCTCGCGCCGAAGTCCTTGCGGAAGACGCCGATGACCTGGCCCGAGGCGTCGACGACGTCCGTCGCGCCGGCGAGGTCGACGACGTTGCGGGCCTTGAAGCCGAACAGGGGCGTCGTGCGGGCCTCGTCGGCGAAGAACGTCACCTGCTCGCGCAGGGCCATCCGCTTCTGCTGGGCCAGCGCGAGGACAGGGCCCTTGGCCGCCCCGTCACCGCCCGGCGCCCGGATCTCGTAGCGGTTCACCATGGGCGTGATGCGCTGCCGGACGACGAACCTGTCCAGCGACTGCAGCGTCGCCATCGGGTCTACCTGGGCCATACGCAGCGACGTTACCCGTTCGTGACCTCATCTGACCCGCCGAATCGCGGGCCGATGGTCCGTTGGGGATCACGGGTCACCGGCCGTGCGTGCGTCGCAGCCGACGGTCACTGGGAGGACGGGCGGACGACGACCTGTACCCCCGGGTAGGTTGGGCGCCGTGCTGCTATCGGACCGGGACATCCGCGCCCAGCTCGAGGCCGGCCGCGTGCTCCTCGACCCGCTCGACGTGGAGATGATCCAGCCCTCGAGCGTCGACGTCCGCATCGACCGGTACTTCCGGCTGTTCGACAACCACAAGTACCCGTTCATCGACCCGGCCGAGGCCCAGCCCGAGCTGACCCGGCTCGTCGAGGTCGAGCCCGACGAGGCGTTCATCCTGCACCCCGGGGAGTTCGTACTCGCCTCGACGTACGAGGTCGTCACCCTGCCGGACGACGTCGCGGCCCGCCTCGAGGGCAAGTCGAGCCTCGGCCGCCTCGGGCTGCTCACGCACTCGACCGCCGGGTTCATCGACCCCGGCTTCAGCGGCCACGTGACGCTCGAGCTGAGCAACGTCGCGACCCTGCCGATCAAGCTCTGGCCGGGGATGAAGATCGGCCAGCTCTGCTTCTTCCAGCTCTCCAGCCCGGCGGAGCACCCGTACGGCTCGGCCGGCTACGGCTCCCGCTACCAGGGCCAGCGCGGCCCCACCGCGAGCCTGTCCTACCGCTCCTTCCACCGCACGAAGGTCTGAGCCGGATCCCACCCCGGCCGCACCACCCCACCTCCCTTCCCCATGCCCCTTGCCGGGCACCAGTTCCAGAGCGAGGCTGACCTCATGGCCACCGTGGGCAGATGGCGCCGCAGGGGCGCCGCCGACGACGCGAGCGCCCTCGACCCGGAGGTCCTCGGGGCGCTGCGCGCCACCCACCTCCTGCTCGTGCCGACGACGGCGAGCGTGGACGACGTCTCCGACCTGCTCCGGGCCCGGGTGCCGCTCGCCGGGAACCTCGCCAAGGACGGCGAGGTGGCCCTCGGCCGGCACAGCCGCCTCACCGGGCCGTACATCCTCTCGATGGAGGACGCCGTCGCCGCGGGCGTCCCGCTGCCCTGGACCGTCGCCTACGCCCTCGAGGCGCCCGTCGAGCGCGAGGACCCGCCGCTCGCCGGTGTGGACGACCGCGACGGCTTCGCGCAGTCCTTCCCCGGCGGCCTGCCCTGGCGCGAGGAGGGCCGCACGCTCGGCCTGCTCGTCGCGATGGCCCGCCGGGTCGGCGGCGCCGTCCGGATCGGCGGCCCCGGCGGCGGGCCGGACCGGCTCGTCCAGCCGGACCCGCACCGTGCCGTCGACCACGTCGTCCACTCGCCGTTCTGGGTCGAACCGGGCACCCTGCTCGGCGTCGTGACCCGCGAGGTCCCGACGGCCCGGCTCGCCGCCGAGGGCGAGACCTGGCAGGGCCCTGCCGAGTCGGCCTACACCGGTGCGCTGATCCTCTCCGACCTCGCGACCGAGGTCGTCGACCCGACCGGCACCCTGGCCCGGCACGCGAACACCGGCCAGGTCGACAAGCAGGCGCTGGGCGCCCCGGACCCGGTCGACGCGTACGCGGTCATCGCACCGCTCGGCCCGGGCGGCCACCACGGTGCGGTCGAGGTGCTCGTGCACGTCGCGGACGCCGACGAGACCGCCGCGCACCACGAGGACTGGGGCAGCCGGCCGTTCGTCACGTACGAGGTGCGGTGGCTCTGCTCCGAGCCCGACGCCTTCGAGCGCGAGCGCCGGGTGCCCGACGAGCGGTACCTCGCCGTCCGCTCCCGGGTGGCCCCCGTCGTGGTCGCCGTGACCCGCGCCGTGGTCGAGGCGACGAGTGGGATCGTCACCGACGAGGACGGGTTCTGGCTGGACCGCTACCGCCTCTGACCGCACCCCCGCGCGGGCCCCCGATCGAGGGTGGGCCCGGCCTCAAGTTGCCTGGTCGCACGCCGATGCATACCTCGTCCGATTCCGCGAGGAGGAGCACCGGATGGATGCGATCGACGAGATCGTCGCCGAGTTCTTGGTCGAGTCACATGAGAACCTCGACCAGCTCGACCGAGACCTATTGGCGCTGGAGCAGAACCCGGGATCGCGGGAGCTGCTGGCCAGCGTCTTCCGCACGATCCACACCATCAAGGGCACGAGCGGGTTCCTGGCTTTCCACAAGCTGGAGAAGCTGACCCACGTCGGCGAGAACCTGCTGAGCCGCCTGCGGGACGGCCGGATCGAGCTCAACGACGACCGGGCCACGTCCCTGCTCAAGATGGTGGACGCCGTCCGCGGTCTGCTCGCGGCCATCGAGGCCACGGGCGCCGAGGGCGACGCCGACCACAGCGAGCTCATCGCGACGCTCTCGGCGCTGCTCGAGGACGGTGCTGCCCCAGCGGCCGCACCGGCCCCGGCGGCCGAGCAGCCCGCGGAGCAGGCCGAACCGGCCGCGGACGCCGAGGTGACCGCGCAGGCCGAGCCTGTCGCGGCGGCCGAGGCCGCGGACGCCGGGAGCACGGACGCCGAGCAGTCGGACGTCGAGCAGGTGGACGCCGAGCAGGCCGACGCCGAGCAGACGGACGCCGAGCACGACGACCACGCCGCCGCGGAGCACGCGGACGACGAGGCCGGCGAGCAGGCCGACCCGGCCGTCGCGGGCACCCCTGCCGCGCAGGCCACCGCGGCCGAGGGCGGCGGCAGCACGTCGTCCGTCGCCACGGCCACGAAGGCGAAGACGCCGGCCGCACCGGCCGCCGTCCCCGCCCAGGGCGCCCCGCCCATCGGCGAGGTGCTCGTCACGGCGGGAGCCGCGACGAAGGACGCCGTCACGGTCGCGCGCATGGAGCAGGGCCTCGGGGACAACCGTCCCCTCGGCTCGATCCTCGTCGACCACGGCGCGGTCACCCCGGCCGCGGTCGAGCACGCGCTGGAGGCGCAGAGCGGTCACCGCTCGGTCGTCGACAGCTCGGTGCGTGTCGACGTCGAGCTCCTCGACTCGCTCATGCGGCTCGTGGGCGAGCTCGTGCTCGCCCGCAACCAGCTCGTGTCACGGCTCGACGACGCGAAGGACGCCTCCAAGGACTCGTCCCTCGCACGGTCGGCGCAGCGGCTCAGCCTGGTGACGAGCGAGCTGCAGGAGCAGGTCATGAAGACCCGCATGCAGCCGGTCGACTCGGTCTGGTCGAAGATGCCGCGCGTCGTCCGGGACCTCGCGAAGACGTGCGGTCGCCTGGTGCGCCTGGAGATGGACGGTCGCGAGACCGAGCTCGACCGCTCGGTCCTCGAGGCCATCAAGGACCCGCTGACCCACCTGGTCCGCAACGCGGTCGACCACGGGATCGAGCCGCCGGAGGTCCGCAAGGCCGCCGGCAAGCCCGTCGAGGGCGTGCTGCGGCTCCGGGCCTACCACGAGGCCGGCCAGGTCCACCTGGAGATCATCGACGACGGCGCCGGCATCGACCCGCAGCGGATCGCGGCCAAGGCGCTCGAGCGGGGTCTCATCTCGCAGGCGCAGCTGGCGACGATGACCAGCCGGGAGATCATGCACATGATCTTCCTGCCCGGGTTCTCGACGATGGCGGCCGTGACGAACGTGTCCGGCCGCGGGGTCGGGATGGACGTCGTGAAGACCCGGATCGAGGGCATCGGCGGCTCCGTCGACGTGTCCAGCAAGATCGGTCAGGGCTCGACGTTCCGGCTCACGATCCCGTTGACGCTGGCGATCATCCCGGCGCTGACGATCGGCTGCGCGCAGCGTCGCTACGCGGTACCGCAGGTCAGCGTCCTCGAGCTGGTCCGCCTCAACGGCGAGCACGCCCGGGGCGGCATCGAGCTCATCTCGGGCGCCCCGGTGTACCGGCTGCGGGACATGCTCCTGCCGCTGGTCCGCCTGGACGAGCAGCTGGGTCTGGTGCCGATGGGTGCCGCGGACGCCGACGGCGTCGTCGCGGACGAGTCGCGCGGCGGGTTCATCGTCGTCCTGCACGCCGAGCAGCAGCGCTTCGGGCTCGTCGTGGACGACGTCCTCGACACCCAGGAGATCGTCGTCAAGCCGCTGGGACGCCACCTCAAGGGCATCCCGGTCTACGCCGGCGCGACGATCCTCGGGGACGGGTCGGTGGTGCTGATCCTGGACGCCGCGACGCTGGCGAGGCGGTCGAACGTGCTGAACAACTCGGCGGGCCTGGCAGCGGCCGACACCGCCGACGAGGCGGAGGTCCTGGACCCGGTCCTCGTGGTCGAGGTCGCCGGCGACCGGCGGGCAGCCATCCCGCTGGAGATGGTCACCCGGCTGGAGGAGATCCCGTCGGCGTCCATCGAGCACGTGGGCGGCCGGGAGGTCGTGCAGTACCGCGGGCACATCATGCCCCTGGTGCGGCTGTCGACCCTGCTCGGTGCCTACGGCAGCGAGGGTGGTGGCGAGGGCGTCCAGCTCGTCGTCTACACCCGGGGCGAGCGGTCCGTGGGCTTCGTCGTGGAACGCATCCTCGACATCGCCTCGGAACGGATCGGGACCCGCAGCGACATCGACGACCACGCCCTCGTGGGCTCGGTCGTCATCGGGGACAAGGTCGTCGAGCTCCTCGACGTCGAGAGCGCCGTCCTCGCCGCGGACCCGAACTTCTACACCGTCGCGGCGTCCGCGGACACCGCCTACGAGGAGGCCCTGGCATGAGCCAGCTCTCGACGTTCGTCGTCGGCAAGTACCTGTTCGGCGTCGACGTGTCGCTCGTGCAGGAGGTCGTCCGGCTGCAGTCGATCACCCCGGTGCCGCTCGCGGCGCCGGCGATCGCCGGGCTCATCAACCTGCGGGGCGAGGTGCTCACCGCGATCGACCTGCGGGTGCGGATGGGGATGACCCGTTCGACGTCCGAGCGGGACCCGGTCAACGTGGTCATCCGGGTCGACGACGAGCCGGTCAGCCTGCTCGTCGACGAGATCGGCGGCGTCCTGGAGGTCTCGCAGGTGCCGTTCGAGCAGACGCCGAGCACGGTCGACGAGCGGGTCCGGGAGATGCTCCTGGGCGCCTACACGCTCCCCGACCGGCTCCTGCTCGCGCTCAACGCCCACCGGGTGCACGCACTCGCCGAGGACGCCCGCGCGGCCTGACCGCACCGCACCCGATCGCACGGTCCGGGGGGACCGTGCGACGTCGACCCCGGCTCCGTCAGGAGCCGACCAGCTCTGGAGCCCCTCCCATGTCCGTGCCGTACCCGGCCGCCCCCGCTGCCGCGCCGAGCCGTCGCCTGCGCTTCGCCGATCTGCGCCTGCGTTCCAAGGTGCTCGCGCTCGTCGGTGTCTCCGTCGTCGTGACGACGACGTGCGTCGGCGTCGGGGTGGCCTCCCTGAGCGCCGAGACGGCGCACATGCAGACACTCGTGGACGGCGACGTCGCGGCGGCGCTCCAGGCCTCCGACACCCGGGGCCAGCTCGCGGTCTACCGCCGGCTGACCCTGCAGCTCATCCTCGCGGACACCGCGGAGAAGTCGTCCGCGACCCTCGCGAAGCTCGACGAGACCGAGAAGAAGGTCGACGACGGGGTGGCCGCGCTCGCCGCGGTGGCGACCGACGAGCGTGACAAGGCCGTGCTCGCGACCGTCGACAAGGGCTGGGACGCCCAGCGCACCTACTTCCACGACCGGCTCGAGACCCAGGCCAAGCGCAACGACCTCACCCCGGAGCAGTCGCAGGCCCTCGCCGCCCAGGCGGTCGGGGAGTACGGCGACCTCGCGGACGCCGTCGCGACCTCGCTCGACGACCTGAAGACCGAGAAGCGCGCGGACCTGGCCGCCGGCGTCGCCGACGCCACGTCGGCCGCCGGCCGGGCCCGCACGACCCTGCTCGTCGTGGCCGCCCTCGGCGCGCTCCTGCTCGTCGCCCTCGGCTGGTGGATCGCCGGCGCCGTGGCGGGCCCCGTGGCGCGGCTCAAGCGGGCGATCGACGGTCTCGCGGACGGCGACCTCACGGTCCCGGTCGACGTCGACTCCCGCGACGAGGTCGGCCGGATGGCCGCCTCCCTGTCCGTGGCCCAGGCCGCGCTGCGCGAGTCGATGACGACGATCGTGTCGTCCTCCGCGACGCTCGCCGGCAGCGCCGAGGAGCTCAGCGTCGTCTCGGCGCAGGTCGCCGCGAGCGCCGAGGAGACCTCGGTGCAGTCGGGGACCGCGGCCGCCGCGGCCGAGGAGGTCTCGCGCAACGTCCAGACGGTCGCCGCGGCGACCGAGCAGATGTCGGCGAGCATCCGGGAGATCTCGCAGTCCTCCACGGAGGCCGTCCGGGTCGCGCAGGCCGCGGCCGAGGAGGCCCAGACCGCCACCGGCACGGTCTCCAAGCTCGGTGACTCGAGCCGGGAGATCGGCGACGTCGTCAAGGTCATCACCTCGATCGCCGAGCAGACGAACCTGCTCGCGCTCAACGCGACCATCGAGGCCGCCCGCGCCGGCGAGGCCGGCAAGGGCTTCGCCGTCGTCGCGAGCGAGGTCAAGGACCTCGCCCAGGAGACCGCCCGCGCCACCGAGGACATCTCGCGGCGCATCGAGGCGATCCAGACCGACAGCGAGGCCGCGGTCGCGGCCATCGCCCGGATCGCCGAGATCATCGAGGAGGTCAACTCGTACCAGACGACCATCGCGTCGGCGGTCGAGGAACAGACCGCCACGACCTCGGAGATGAGCCGCAACGTGCAGGACGCGGCCTCGGGGGCCGGCGGGATCGCCGGGAACATCGAGTACGTCGCCACCGCGGCGCAGTCCTCGAGCACGGGCATCGTCGAGGCGCAGCGCGCCGCCGCCGAGCTCGCGCAGCTCTCCGGTGACCTGCGGGAGCTCGTCTCCCGCTACCGGGTCTGAGCACGCACGGGACCACGAACGGGACCACCCACAGCCCCACCCGAACACCGCAGGACGTACTTCACCCAAGCGATTCCAGAATCCGACCGGTCGTGCCGACAAAGACACTGCACCGGACGTCACCACCCAAGGAGCTTGCGATGCTGGCACTCGTCGTCGACGACTCTCGGGCCATGCGGTCGATCCTCACCCGACTGCTCACCGGCCTGGGCTTCGACGTCGCACAGGCGGGAGACGGCGCCGAGGCACTGACGGTGCTCGACGCCGGTGCACGTCCCGACGTCATCCTCGTCGACTGGAACATGCCGGTCATGGACGGTCTGACGTTCATCAAGAACGTCCGCGCCCGCGAGGACCTGCGCGACATCTCGCTCATGATGGTCACCACCGAGAGCGAGCAGAACCAGATCGTCCGCGCGCTCGCGGCGGGCGCCCACGAGTACGTGATCAAGCCGTTCACGGACGAGGTCATCGCCGAGAAGCTCGCATTGCTGGGGCTGGTGGCCGCATGACCCCGACACCCGGGCGCATCCGGGTGCTCGTCGTCGACGACTCCGCGGTCATCCGCAAGATCGTCACCGAGGCCCTGGGTGCTGATCCCACGATCGAGATCGTGGGCATCGCCAACAACGGCCAGGAGGCCGTGGCGAAGGTCGAGGCGCTCAAGCCCGACGCCGTGACGATGGACATCGAGATGCCCGTCATGAACGGCATCGAGGCCGTCCGCGCCATCCGGCGCTCGCAGTCGCGGCTGCCGATCGTCATGTTCTCGACGCTCACCGAGCGCGGTGCGTCCGCCACCCTGGACGCCCTCGCCGCCGGCGCGAGCGACTACGTGACGAAGCCGTCGAACGTGGGCAACTTCGCGGAGAGCCAGAAGAACATCCGCGAGCAGCTCATCCCGAAGCTCAAGGCGCTCACCGGGACGCGGCGTGCCGTGGCGGGGGCGGCCGGCGCGAAGGCGCCCGCACCCGCGCGCGCCGCCATTCCGCCGGCGCAACGTCGTCCGCGGACCGGGCCCTTCGGCGTCCTCGCGATCGGCTCGTCGACCGGTGGTCCCGACGCGCTGGCCCAGGTGCTCCCGCTCCTGCCGGCCTCCCTGCCCGTGCCCGTCGTCGTCGTCCAGCACATGCCGCCGCTGTTCACGCGGCTGCTCGCGCAGCGCCTCGACGTCACGTGCAAGCTCACGGTCGTCGAGGCGTCGGAGGGCGAGCTCATCGTCCCCGGCAAGATCGTCATCGCGCCGGGCGGCAAGCACCTCGTCATCAAGCGCAGCGGCACGAGCGTCGTCGGGCACCTCACCGAGGACCCGCCGGAGAACTTCTGCCGACCCGCCGTCGACGTCCTGTTCCGTTCCGTCGCAGCCGTCTACGGGGACCGCGTGCTCGCGTGCGTGCTCACCGGGATGGGCCGGGACGGCGAGAAGGGCGCGGGCGTCATCCGCGCCGGCGGCGGCGAGGTCTACGCCCAGGACGAGGCGACGAGCGTCGTCTGGGGGATGCCCGGCGCGGTCGCCACCGCGGGCCAGGCCGACAAGATCCTGCCGCTGCAACGCATCGGCCCCGACATCGCCACGGCTCTGAGCCGCGGCCCGGCACCCGTGGGGGTCGGATCATGAGCCTCGGCGCAGCAGACTTCACCTACGTCACGACGATGATCCGGCAGCGCAGCTCGATCGACCTGCAGCCGGGCAAGGAGTACCTCGTCGAGAGCCGGCTCGCGCCCATCGCGCGGCAGGTCGGCGAGGCGGACGTCGCGGGCCTCGTCGCGCGGTTGCGGCGCGGCGACGCGGCGCTCACCGACGCGGTCGTCGACGCCCTGACGACGAACGAGACGTCGTGGTTCCGGGACGCGCACCCGTTCGACGCGTTCTCCAACCACCTCCTCCCCGACGTCGCGAAGTCCTCGACGACGCGGCAGATCAACATCTGGTCGGCGGCGTGCTCGAGCGGGCAGGAGGCGTACTCGCTCGCGATGCTCCTGCTCGACTGGCTGCCGCTGCACCCGGGGTACACCGCGAAGATCATCGGCACCGACATCTCGCCGAAGATGGTCGAGCGGGCCCGGGCGGCGAAGTTCAGCCAGCTCGAGGTCAACCGCGGGCTGCGGGCGCCGTACCTCGTCAAGTACTTCGAGCAGCAGGGCCGCGACTGGATCCTCAAGCAGCCGCTGCGCGACCTGTGCCGGTTCGAGCGGGGCAACCTCGCGACGCCGGCGGTCGGGGTCCCGACGTGCGACATCGTCTTCCTGCGCAACGTCCTCATCTACTTCGACCTGGACACGAAGCGCACCGTGCTCACGCACGTGCGGCGCGTCCTGCGACCGGGCGGGTTCCTCGTCCTCGGTGGCGCGGAGAGCACCCTCAACCTCGACGACGCCTTCCAGCGGATGGAGCTGGGGAAGGCCGTCGTCTTCCGGCACACAGGAGGTAAGGCATGAGCGCCATCGACGAGTTCGAGGAGGCCCGCGAGGATCTCGAAGCACTTCTCATCGAGGTGCTCGGCTCGGTCTTCAGCGAGGAGGCCATGCCGGTCTGGGACGACGCCCTGCCGCCCGGGCCGATCGTCTCCTCGCGACTGGCCATCCACGACGAGGTGGACGACAGCTACACGATGGTCGAGGTCCGCACGAGCGCGATCGTCGCGCGGGTCCTCGCCAGCCGGATGCTGCTCACCGCGGACCCGGGCCCGGACGACCTGCTCGACGCGGTCGGTGAGCTCGGCAACATCGCCGGCGGGAACGTCAAGTCCCTCCTGCGCCACTCGTGCCGGCTCTCCCTGCCGCTGGCGGAGATGACGGACGACGCCACGCCGGCCGACGTCGACGGCGTCACGGTTCGTGCGGCTGTGCTCGGTCAGGTGGTGGAGCTCACCGTCCACCTGGCCGGCGACATCGAGGGCCTCACCTGGCCCGGATCGGCAAGCGAAGAGGTAGTGGAGACACCGGCATGAAGATCTTGGTAGCTGACGACAGCAAGGCGATGCGGATGATCGTCGTCCGCACGCTCCGGCAGGCCGGCCTCGGGGGTCACGACATCATCGAGGCGGAGGACGGCAAGCAGGCCTACGAGATCGCGCGTGCGCAGAACGTCGACCTCGTGCTCTCGGACTGGAACATGCCCGAGATGACGGGCATCGAGCTGCTCAAGGCGTTGCGCAGCAGCGGGTCCGAGGTCCCGTTCTGCTTCGTGACGTCCGAGGGCTCGGACGAGATGCGCGAGCAGGCCTCGCAGGCCGGCGCGATGGGCCTCATCGCCAAGCCGTTCACGTCCGACGCCTTCGGCGACATCCTCGCGCCCGTCGTCGCCTGACACCCGGCGCGTCCCGCGCGACCGCACCACCGCACGCACCCGCACCACCGCACCGTCCACTGGCATCCGACCGGACGTCCCGACGTCGTCCGACCGACCTTCTGGAGCTCCCGTGAGCATCGTCACCGAGCAGTCGCCGCTGCCGAGCCGGCACGCCGTCCGCAGCCTTCTCGAGGGCCTCACCGGCCGCGACATCGACTTCCGGGACGGCGACCCGATCCCGGCGAAGCCGACGAACACGATCGCGGTGTTCGTCACCGACAAGCTCGTGACGTCGGCCATCGCCGTCGTCACCCTCGAGGGCGCGGCCCGCCTCGGTGGCTCGCTCGGCATGCTGCCCAAGGGCGGCGTGGACGACGCGATCGACACCAAGGACCTGTACAGCCCCATCAAGGAGAACTGCTACGAGGTCCTCAACGTGCTGTCGGCCGTGTTCAACGTGCCGGACGCCCCGCACGTGAAGCTCTACCAGATGTACGGCCCCGGTGACGCCGTCCCGTCCGACATCGCGCAGCTCGCGTCGACGCTCGGCTCGCGGATGGACATCGCCTTCACGATCGCCGGTTACGGCGACGGGCACCTGTCGCTCGTCGTCCGCTGAGCCGTCCGCCCAGGAGGAACCCCATGACCGCGCACTCCCTCGACACCGACGGCAACCCCGTCGGGCCGCCCTCCGACGACCAGGAGGTCCATGGCGGTCGTGCGGGCATGGTGCGTTACGTCCGGGTCGGCCGGCAGGCCATCTACGACGCGCAGCGCCAGCTCGTCTCGTACGAGCTGCTGTTCCGCAACCAGTCCGACGCCAACGGCGCCGAGGTGGCGAGCGAGCAGGCGACGAGCCAGGTCATCGCGTCGACGTTCGGCACCTTCGGCCTGGAGGTGATCTCCGACGGCCGCCCCGTGTTCATCAACTTCACGCGGGCGTTCCTCACCGGGGTCATCCCGGTGCCCGTCGAGCCGGAGAACGTCATCATCGAGGTCGGCGAGCTCGTCGACGCCGACCACGAGCTCCTCCTCGGGCTGAACCAGCTGCGGCAGGCCGGGTACCGGCTCGCCGTGGCCGACTACCGCGGCGAGGTGAGCCGCAGCGCGCTCCTCGAGATCGCGGACTTCGTCAAGCTCTCCGTCAACGCGCTGCCGACGCTCGTCCTGCCGGGTCTCGTCGCGCAGTGCCGCCAGGTCGGCGCGACGCTCGTCGCGATCGACATCGAGGACGCCGAGACGTTCCAGCGCGCGGTCGACCTCGGGTTCGACCTGTTCCAGGGCCGCTACCTCGCCAAGCCGTCGGTGCTCGAGCAGCGCACGCTGTCCCCGAGCCAGCTCATCTGCGTCCGGCTGCTCAACGACCTCGCCGACCCCGAGGTCTCCGTGCAGCGGATCGAGCAGCTCGTCGGCACCGACCCCGGCCTCACGCTGCGCCTGCTGCGCACCGCGAACTCGGCGGGGGCCGGCGCCCAGGCGGACGTCACCTCGCTGCGCCAGGCGCTCGTGCTCATCGGCCCGCGCCGGCTGCGCTCGTGGGTCGTGCTCACGCTGCTCGAGGGCGGCACGACGAAGAACACGAGCGACGACCTGTGGAGCGTGCTCGCCAGAGCCCATGCGTGCCAGCGGCTCGCGGTCGACTCCAGCGACATGGCCTTCACCGTCGGCCTGCTCTCCGGCTGCGCCGACCTGCTCGGCGCGGAGCTCTCGGCGATCGCCGACGGCTCCGGCGTCGGCCCCGAGGCCCGGCACGCGCTCGTCGACGGCGAGGGTTCCGCGGGTCGCGCGCTGCTCGCCGTCCTCGCGCACGAGCGCGACGACGCCGACGCGGTGACCCAGGCGGGCCTGGTCCCGTTCGACGTCTCCCGCGCGTACCTGGAGAGCCTGTCCGAGTCGCTCCAGCTCGTCCACGACCTCCTCGGCAAGAACTGACCGATCCGCAGTTCTCGACCGGATCCCGGGCCCAGACCCAGGATCCGGTCGACAACTCGGGATCATCGGTCGAGAAGCGCGGCGCGTACGAGCGCGACGACGTTCTCCGGGCGGTCCGTGAGGTCCGACCAGGTGAAGCGCAGCACCGTCCAGCCGGCGGTGACGAGACGGTTCTGCCGCGCCCGGTCACGCTCGAACGCGTCCCGCCCGCCGTGCGACGCCCAGCCGTCGACCTCGATGACGACGCGTTCGCGTGAGAAGAGGACGTCGACGACCGCGATCGTCCGGCCCCTGAGGTCCGACACCGTCGCGTTCGCCGTCCATCCGCCGATCCCCGCCGCGCGCAGGATCGCGTGCATCCGCCGCTCGCCCTCGCTGAGCGCCCCGCCCGCCGTGCGACGCAGCAGCTCACGCAGGGCCGGGGTGCCCCAACGCTCGTAGCCGGCGATCGCCGCGTCGCGCAGGTCCTCCCGGGCGAGCGCCTTCCGCGTCAGCGCGTACGCGAGCAGCCGCTCGCCGTCGTCCACGGGCAGCGTGCGCAGGCAGTCGAGGACGGTGCGGGCCGGTGTGGTCAGGCGCGGCCCGCCCCGACCGAGCCTCGTCGTCTCGTGGTCGGCGAGGGCGATCCGATGCGGTCGCAGGTCGCTCAGGGTCTTCATCCGCCGCGGGGTGACGGCGTGCGCGACCGGGTCCGCCGGCAGCGGGAGGCGGTGCAACGCCGCCGCGGTCGAGTGGCTCGCGACGGCGTCCGGCCAGGTGAGGTGGACGGCCCACACGAGAGTCGCCGCCGTGACCTCGCCCCCGGTCAGCGCCTTCCCGGCGACCCGGACCCAGGCCCCGGTCCGCACCCGGCGTGCGACCTGGTCCGCCGACCACCCGGCCTCGAACGCCTGCTGACGGGTGAAGGCCCCCGCCTGTCGGCGGGCCGCCTCGGGTATGCCCCCACGGGGCCGGTTCTCGGACGACACGGCCCGACCCTGCCGCGCCGCGAGCCGCGACCCGGTGCACACGTCGTCCCCTGTGGACGACGTGACGATCCGCCGGGCTGTGGACGGGTCGAGCCGATCCGCAGTCATCGACCGGATCCCGGGTCGGAGGCCTGGATCCGGTCGACAAGAGCGGATCTGTCAGGGGGTGGCGGTGGTCGTCGCGGCGGGGCCGGTGCCGGTGGTGTTCGTCGCGGTGACGCTCACCGTGTAGGTCACGTTGTCGGTGAGACCGGTGAGGTTGCAGGACGTGCCGCTCGTCGTGCAGGTGCGCGTCGTCTGGCCGGACGCCGTCGCGGTCGCGGTGTAGGACGTCACCGCGGCGCCGCCGTTCCAGGTCGGGGCCGACCACGACGCGGTGCTGGAGGTGGTGCCGCCGCTCGTCGCCGACGGCGTCACGGGTGCGGCGGGTGCGATCGTCTGGCCCCAGTGCCGGGCGAGGTACTCCTCGACGGTGCGCCGCTCGGACGACGACAGCGCCCGGTTGAAGACGAGCACCTCGCCGACGTCGCCGTCGAGCGGGTACGCGTAGTCGTTCGAGGCGACGGTGTCGGTGCCGCCGACGATGAACGAGTCGCCGACCGTCTGCCACGAGGCGACCCTCGACATCGAGCTCAGCGTGCCGGTCCCGTTGAGCGCCAGGCCGTTCGTCAGCGTGCCGCCCGAGGACGACGAGACCGACGACGCGATGACCGGCGAGGTCGTCGCCGCCGCCGAGCCGTAGAGCCCGTTGATGGCGGTGTCGTACCCGTCGCTCTGGTAGCCGTCGACGGTCGTCGTCGTGCCGCTGTACGCCTTGGCGAAGATCCCCGTGTTCCAGCCGCCGTTGAACATCGCGACGGCACCGGCGCTGTTCGTGCCCGCGGTGCCGTAGGTCGTCCGGGCCGCGGCGACCGCGAAGACCGTGCGGTTCGCGCTGCCCACGGCGCCGATGCCGGTCGCGGTGACCTGGTAGACGTCCGGGTCGGTCTTCGTGAACCGCAACGCCGTGCGGCTGTTGATCGCCGCGGCGGTGAGCGTCGCGCCGTTGGTCGTGATCCTCGGGGCGTTCCAGCCGTTGCCGGAGCGGTCCTTCCAGCACCCGACCTGGCTGCCGGTGGAGGCGCCCGAGCCCGTGCAGTCGGCCGCGCCGGACAGCGCCGCGTCGTACTGCGCGTCGAGCCACACCTTGAGCGCGGACGACGCGAAGAGCGTGACCGGGTAGGCGGACGCGTTCACGGCGGTCGACGCCGGTCCGACCCCGACCGAGTTCGTCGCCGTCACCGTGAAGGCGTAGGTGGCGCCGTTGGTCATGCCGGTCACCGTGCACGGGGACGACGCGCACGACGTCGTGATCGTCCCGAGGCTGCCGTCGGTCGGCACCGCGGTCACCGTGTAGCCGCTGATCGCCGCACCCCCGCTCCACGGCGCGGTCCACGCGACCGAGGCCTGGCCGTCCGCGCCGGTCACCGTCACACCGGTCGGGATGCCCGGGGTGATGACGGTGCCCCACTTGCGGGCGAGGTACTCGTCGACGAGGCGGCGCTCGGCGGTCGTCAGCGCCCCGGTGAAGATGACGACCTCGGGGATCGGCCCCTGCCACCAGTACGTCATGCCGGGGGCGCCGCCGAGCAGCGCGAAGGTCGACCCGGTCGAGACCGCGCCGGCGGTGGTCGTCGCGCCGACGCCGTTCAGGGCGATGGACGACGACCCCGACGTGTACGCCGACACGAGCTGGAACTGCTGGTTCTGCGCGATGTTCGTCGGGCTCGTCGACGCGGTCGGCCCGGCGGTGTACGTGTCCGAGATGACGGGGCCGGTGTTGAGGTACGTCGCCCTGGCCTGCCCGCCCGTCAGCGCGCCCCAGGACATGAGGTTGCGGTAGGCGACCGTGCCGGTGAGCTTGGCGGTCATCGCCATCGTCGAGGACGTCGTCCCCGTGGGCAGCTTGGAGACCGTGAGCGGGAAGTAGTCGTCCACCCCGTCGAAGCCCGGTACCGACCGGCCGTTGACGGTCGTCAGCGTCGGCCGGTATCCGCTCGTCGACTGCGGGGCGTTGTTGGCCTGCCCGGACTTGTCGGCCCAGCAGCCGACCGTCGTCGTCGCCGTCGCACCGCTGCACGTGCTGGAGGCGTACATCGTCGCGGCGTCCGCGCCGTCGAGCCACGCCCTCAGCCGGGCGGTCGTCATGACGGCGGCCGGGTACGGGTAGACGGTGGCCGCCGCGGCGGTCGCGACCCCGGTGCCGGCGCTGTTCACCGGGGCGACCGTCACCGTGTAGGTGGCCCCGTTGACGAGACCGGTCACGGTGCACGGCGACGACGCGCACGACGTCGTGACCGTCGACAGGGTCCCGTCGGACGGCGTCGCGGTCACCGTGTACGACGAGATCGAGGCCCCGCCGTTCCAGGTCGGCGCCGTCCACGCGACGTCGACCGCGGCGTCCGTCGTCGTGGACGCCGTCGCGGTGACACCGGTGACGAGGCCCGGAGCGATCGTCAGGCCCCACTTGCGTGCGAGGTACTCCTGCACCTGCCGGTTCTCGGCGGCGGTGGGGTTGGAGGCGAGGACGACGACCTCGGCGATCCGGCCCTTCCAGACGCCTGCGGTGTTCCAGCCGGTGGCGCCGACGGCCGCCCCCGATGACGTGCCGGTGTTGTTCGTCGCCGCGAAGCTGTAGTTGGGCGAGGCGTTCATCGTCGACGTGACGGTCGTCGACGTGATGACACCGTCGGTGAGCACGGCGGTCGAGACCGGCCAGTTCTTCGTCACCGTCGCCGACGTCCAGGTGCCGAACGTCTCGAGGTAGACCTTGCTGTTGAAGGACCCCTTCTCCAGGACCCGGCCCTGACCCGTGCTGTTGGCCCCCCAGCCGATGAGGTGCCTGAAGTCGGACGACCCGGGCGAGGTGTCCTCCTGGGCCGCCACCGCGTAGACCGCGGACGACGTCGTCCCCGTCGGCAGCTTGGCGACCGTCAGCGGGTAGTAGTCGTTCGAGCCGTCGAACAGAGGAGCGTTGCGGCTGTTGAGGCTGCCGACGGTCGGCTGGTTCGCGGCCGTCGTCTGCACCGCGTGGTTCGCCTGCGTCGACTTGTCCTTCCAGCAGCCGATCGCGCCTCCCCCGGACGGTGCGGCACCGGTGCAGGCGGTCGAGGTGTAGAGCGTCGAGGTGTCCGCGCCGTCGAGCCACAGCGACGTCGCGGCCGCCGTCATGACCCCGGCCGGGTAGGGCGTCACCGTCGTCGAGGACGACGCGGCGCCGGCCCCCGCGGCGTTCGTCGCCGTGACGGTGACGCTGTACGTGATGCCGTTCGTCAGCCCGGTCACGGTGCAGGGGCTCGAGGCCGCCGAGCAGGTCCGGGTCGACAGGGTCACGTCGGAGGGGACGGCCGTCGCGGTGTACGAGGTGATGGCGTTGCCGCCGTTGCTCGCGGGGGCGCTCCAGGAGACGGCGGCCGACACGTCACCGGCGGCCGCAGCCACGGACGTCGGCGCGCCGGGCACGGTGTACGGCGTCACGGCCGCCGACGCGGCGGACGCCGGGCCGGCGCCGACGCTGTTCGTCGCCCGCACCGTGAACGTGTACGCGGTGCCGTTCGTCAGCCCCGTCACGGTGCACGTCGTCGCCGGTGCGGTCGCGGTGCACGTCGGCCCGCCGGGGGACGCGGTCACGGTGTACCCGGTGACCGCGGCGCCGCCGTTCCAGGCGGGGGCGGTCCAGGAGACCGGCGCCTGGGCGTTCTGACCGCCGGTCGCGCTGACGGCCGTGGGGGCCTGCGGGGTGATGACGGAGGCCCACTTGCGGGCGAGGTACTCCTCGACGCCGCGGCGCTGGGTGGCCGTGAGCGTCGTGTCGAGGACGAGGATCTCCGAGCTGCTACCGTACCAGCGCCCCGCGGGGGTCGTGGTGCCCCAGGACCCGATCCACAGGTGGTCGGTGCCCGTCGTGTAGGCGCCGCTGCCGGTCGCCCCGGTGTCGCCCTGGGCCCACACCGACATCGACGTCCCGGTGGCGAACTCGGCGACCGCGACGCCGGTCGCCTGCGCCGCCGGCCAGGCGGTCGCGAACGCCTGCGGCGTGTAGTAGGCGTCGACGCCTGTCGCCGACCAGCTCGTCAGCTTGCGCTGGCTGCCGCTCGTCGTGCCGCCCCACGAGAGCAGCGCGATGCCGTTCATCGCGGTGGCCGGGTTGACCGCGGCCGCGGCGGCGACCGTGCTCGAGGCGGTGCCCGTCGGCACGAGGGCGACGTTGCCGGCGAGGTAGTCGTCGGTGCCGTCGAACGCGGGGACGGACCGGCCGTTCACCGTCGTCAGGGCGGGCCGGTACCCCGCGGTCGCCTGGGTCACGTGGTTGCCGCTCGCCGACTTGTCCTTCCAGCAGCCGACGGTGGTCGTCGCGGTCGCGCCGGTGCAGGCGGACGACGCGAGCAGCGTCGCCGGGTCCGCGCCGTCCAGCCAGAGCTTGACCGCCGAGCCGGACAGCACCGTGGCCGGGTACGGCGTCACGGTCGCGGCGGACGATGCCGGGCCGGTGCCCGCGCTGTTCACCGCGGCGACGGTGACCGAGTACGTGGCGCCGTTCGTCAGCCCGGAGACCGTGCACGGCGACGACGCGCACGACGTCGTCACGGTCGCGAGCGTCCCGTCCGACGGCGTCGCGGTGACCGTGTACGACGACACCGATGCCCCGCCGTTCCACCCGGGCGCGGTCCACGCGGCGGTCGCGGCGCCGTCGGCCGTCGTCGACGCGGTCGCGGTGACGCCGGTCGGGGCCTGCGGGGTGAGGACCCCGCCCCACTTGCGGGCGAGGTACTCCTCGACGGCCCGGCGCTGGGTCGACGTGGCCGTCTCGTTGAGGACGACGACCTCGGGGACCGCGCCCTGCCAGTAGTAGCCGTTCGTCGAGGACTGCCGACCGACGTTCGCGCGTGCCGTGACGGTGCTCAGCGACGTCGCGGCCGAGGTCGTCCCCGGTGCGCCGTTCATCCAGCCCGTCACGAGGGTCGACGTGTGCTCGCCGGCAAGGATCCCGACGGACGACGTCCAGGTGCCGGGCGAAGTGGTTCCGGTGCCGTAGCCGTCGACGACGGCTGCCGCGCTCGAGGTGGTCTTGGAGAGCTGCCGGCCCTGCCCGGTCGTGGCCTCGCCCCAGAACAGCGCGGTGCGGTAGCCGCTGCTCGCGGGCGCCGGGTCGGTCATCGTCGCCGCGAGGAACGTCGTCGAGGACGACGTCCCCGCCGGCAGCGTCGACAGGGTGCCGATGCCGAGGTAGTCGTCCGTGCCGTCGAACCCCGGGACGGATCGTCCGTTGACCGTCGTCAGGGTGGGTCGCAACGACGTCGAGGACCCGGTCGCGTCGTGCCCGCCGGACGACTTGTCGACCCAGCACCCGATCGACGTCGTCGGTCCCGCACCGGAGCACGTGTTCGAGGCGAACATCGTCGCGGCGTCGGCGCCGTCGAACCACACCTGGAGCGCGGCAGCGCTCATGATCGCCCCCGGGTAGGTGACGAGCGAGATCCCGGGCGACGACGCGGGGCCGCCGCCCACCGCGTTGTTCGCGGCGACCGTCACCGCGTAGGTCGCGCCGTCGGTGAGCCCGGTGAGCGTGCACGGGGACGACGCGCACGACAGCGTCACCGTGGCGAGCGTGCCGTCCGACGGGGTGGCGGTGACCGTGTACGAGGTGATCGCCGAGCCGCCGTTCCAGGCGGGCGCCGTCCACGCCACGCTCGCCGCGCCGTTCGTCGTCGTCGACGCGGTCGCCGTGACCCCCGTCGGGGCGGCCGGGGTCACGGTCACCGACCACTTGCGCGCCAGGTACTCCTCGACGGTTCGGCGCTGGGAGTCCGTGAGCGTCGAGGCCAGCACGACGACCTCGGGGATCGGCCCCTGCCAGAGCGAGCCGCCGCTCCAGCCGCCGAGGAACGCGTTCGTCGTTCCGGTGCTGAAGGCCGCCGCCGATCCGCTCGCCGGGGCGATGCCGTCGCGCGCCGTCCGCACCGTCGACGCGGCGTACTCGGCGACGGCGACCGTGGTCTGGGACGGCGTGAAGGAGCCGGGGCTGCTGTACCCGTTGCCGTGGGCGTCGGCGAACATCGCGGCGCTGCCCGTGTCCTTGGCGAAGATCCGCTTGGCGTTCGTCGACGCGGTCCCCCAGCCCAGCACCGTGCGGTAGCCAGAGGTCGCGGGCGAGGTGTCGGTGAGCTGGACGACGTGGAAGGCCGTGCTGGCCGTCGTGCCGGTCGGCAACAGGGACGGTGTCAGAAGCATCTGGTCGTCGGTCGCGTCGAACCGGGGCGCGGCGCGGGGGAGGTTCGTCGCCGAGAGCGTCGGCTGCTTGGCCGCCGTCGGCTGGGTGGCGTCGTCACCCGTGACCGACTTGTCCTTCCAGCAGCCCACGGTCGTCGTGGCCGCCGCACCGGTGCAGCCGGACGACGCGAGCATCGTCGCGGCGTCCGCACCGTCGAGCCAGAGCTTGAGGTTCGCCCCGGACATGATCGTCGCCGGGTAGGGGATCGCGGTGACGGCCGTCGACGCCGGCCCGGTGCCGATGTCCGACGTCGCGGTGATGGTGACCGCGTACGTGCCGCCGTTCGTCAGGCCGGTCAGCGTGCAGGTCGTCGTCGGCGCGGTCGACGTGCACGTCGCGGTCCCGAGCGCGCCGTCGGACGGCGTCCCGGTCACGGTGTAGGACGCGAGGGTGCCCCCGTTGGCGGCGGGGGCGGTCCAGGAGACCGCCACCTGTGCGTCGGACGGGGTCACGGTGACGCCGGTCGGGGCGTCCGGGTAGCCGGTGCAGGCCGCGGCCGCGGCGGTCGCGTTCGTCGACACCCAGCTCCCGAGCCGGGCCTTCACCGTCGGCGTGACGGCAGCCGCGGGCACGGTCACCGACGCGCTCGTGCCGGACACGTTCGTCGCGACGGTGGTGCCGGTGCCGTCGGTGACGTCGTAGGTGAGCCCGGACGGCAGCCCCGAGGCCGGCGTCCAGGAGACCAGGCACGTGGTCGCGGCGGTCCGGGACGCCGTCACCGCGGTGGGGACGTACGCGGTGAGCTGGCCGGCCGAGTAGACCGCCGGAGGCCCGGACGTCGACGCCGGGAACAGCACGCGTACCCGGAGCCCGCCCG
>JACRAB010000559.1 GCA_016213575.1 Actinomycetota bacterium | reverse complement strand
TCACCCGGGGTGCTCACCGTCGTCCCGCCCGGCGAGGTACCGGCCGGGGCCGCGGTCGTCGGGGTCGTCGTCGTGCTGCCGGCCCGGCCGGAGCGGCCGGCGGACCTGCGCGCCGTCCCGGACGAGGTGCCCGGGCCGCCGCAGCCCGCCGCGGCCCCGGACGCGCCCGGTGCACCCGGCGAGGAGGCCGGTGCGGAGGCCGGTGCGGTCCCGGCGCCGGCCCACGAGTGGGTCCGCCCCGGGCTCACCCTCGACCGGGCCGGTCGGTCGGTGACGCTCGACGCCGAGCCGCTCGACCTGACCCGCCGCGAGTTCGACCTGTTCGCGCACGTCGCGTCCCGGCCGGGCCGGGTGCTCACCCGTGAGCACCTGCTCGCGACGGTGTGGGGGCACGCGGACCCGCGCTGGACCGGCCCCCGGACCGTCGACGTCCACGTCGCCCGGCTGCGCCGCAAGCTCGGCGAGCACGGGCGGTACCTCCAGACGGTGCGCGGGGTCGGCTACCGCTGGGTGCCCTGAGGCGGCATGGCGGGCCCGTGGCCGGGTACAGCCGCCCTCATGAACGCATCCACGGGGGGACGGGCCGGCCGCGACGGCGGGCTCGACGAGCAGTACCCGGGGGCCCACGCGGGGCGCCCGCAGGAGGTGCCGGCAAGGGGCTGGTTCCAGATCGCCCGGCGCGGCTGGAAGGAGTTCCAGGCCGACCAGATGATGCTCATCGCCGCCGGGGTCGCGTTCTACGCGTTCCTGTCGCTCGTGCCGTCGATCGTCGCGGCCATGCTCGTCTACGGGCTGGTCACCGAGCCGGCGCAGGTGCAGTCCCAGATCCAGTCGTTCGCCGACGTGCTGCCCGCATCGGCGCGCGATCTGCTCAACGAGCAGATGACGTCGCTCGCCTCGGCCAACGACAGGGGCCTGGGGATCGGGCTGGTCGTCTCGCTCCTGCTCGCCCTGTGGAGCGCCTCCGGCGGGACCGGCAACCTCATCACGGCGGTGAACACCGCGTACGACGAGGAGGAGACCAGGGGCTTCGTCAAGCGCAAGGCCCTCGCGCTGGTGCTGACCCTCGGCGCGATCCTCGTCTTCGTCGTCACGCTGGCGCTCGTCGCGGTGTTCCCTGCGGTCGCGAACGCTCTCGACCTGCCGACCCCGCTGCGGGTCGGCGTCGAGGCTCTGCGTTGGGTCGTCGTCCTCGCCGTCATCGGCATGTCGCTCGCGGTGCTCTACCGGGCGGCCCCGGACAGGGACTCGCCCAAGATGCGGTGGGTCTCCGTCGGGGCGACCGTCGCGGTCCTCCTCTGGATCTTCGCGTCCGTCGTGTTCTCGTTGTACGTCAACAACTTCGGCTCGTACGGCAAGACCTACGGCAGCCTCGCGGGGGTCGTCGTGCTCCTGCTGTGGCTGTGGCTCAGCCTGGTCGCCGTGCTGCTCGGTGCCGAGATCAACGCCGAGTCCGAGAAGCAGACCGTGCAGGACACGACGCGTGGTCCCGACCGTCCGATGGGCGAACGGGACGCGGTCAAGGCCGACCTCGGCCCGGCCGATCCGGAGCCCGCGGACGGCGGACGCACGCGGTCGCGGTAGGGCGCACAATGGCGCCGTGCCGGTAGAGGTCGTCTTCGAGACGCACTCGTGGAGCGTCGACAACGAGCGCGGTGTCGCGACGGGCTGGCTGCCCGGTGAGCTCTCGGCCCGGGGGCGTGACCTGGCCCGTGAGATGGGCGCGCGACGATGCGACGACGGGATCGCGGCGGTGCTCTGCTCCGACCTGCGGCGCGCCCGGCAGACCGTCGAGATCGCGTTCGAGGGCGCCGACGTCCCTGTCCTGTTCGACGCGAGGCTCCGCGAGTGCGACTACGGGGACCTCAACGGCGCCCCGGCCGCGGTGGTGCACGCAGATCGCGCCGCCCACCTCCACACGCCCTTCCCGGGCGGCGAGAGCTGGGCCGCGGCCCTCGACCGCGTCGACACCGCCCTCGACGACATCACCGTGCGCTGGGCGGGGCAGCGGGTGCTCGTCGTCGGGCACGTCGCGACCCGGTGGGCGCTCGACCGTCGGGTGCTCGGGGTGAGCCTGGAGACGTCGAGCGCGAGCGACTTCGACTGGCGCGAGGGCTGGGAGTACGCGCTCGTCTGAGCAGCCGGCCGGCCAGGCCGGCGCGCGGTGACTACACCGACGCCTGGTCCTGCTGCGCGGACGCCTCGGCGACCGTGAACTCCGCCGGGTGCAGCCGCGCGGTGCGCCGCCGGTACTCGCCCGCCGAGCCGGGCCAGTTCGTCACGACCCGCCCCGACGCCGTCCGGTACCAGCTCGTGCACGCGGTCCAGACGGACGACGCCAGCCGGGTCTGGATCTCGCGGTCGTACCGCTCCTCGACGTCGGCGCGCACCTCGAGCCGGCGCCCGGCGTCGAAGGGCGTCCCGGGCCGGGAGCCCAGCAGCGCCAGCGCCTGCACGAGGTAGCGGCACTGCGCCTCGAGGAAGAACACGACCGACGTGTTCCCCGTGTTCGTGTTCGGCCCGTAGAGGACGACGAGGTTCGGGAAGCGCGGCACGGTCATCCCGAGGTGGGCGCGGGCGCCGTCCGCCCAGACCGTGTGCAGGTCCGCGCCGTCGCGTCCGGTCACCTGCAGCGGCACGAGGATCTCGGTCGCGGCGAACCCGGTCGACAGCACGAGGACGTCGCACGCGTGCTCGCGCTCGCCCTCGCCGCCGCGGGTGACGACCCCGGTCGGGGTCACGCGCACCACCGGGTCGGTCACGAGGTCGACGTCCGGGCGGCGCAGCGCCGGGTACCAGGTCGCGGTGAAGAGCACCCGCTTGCAGCCCATCGGGTAGTCCGGGGTGACCTTCGCGCGCAGCGCCGGGTCGGGCACCTGCAGCCGGCGCTGGGCGGTCGACAGCCAGCGGACGGCACGGCTCGACACGGGCTTGCCGCGCACCGCCCGTCCGGTGACGACGGTCGCGAGCCAGAAGCCGCCGCGCTGCGCCTGCGTCGCGCCGGGCACGTGCCGGGAGAGCCACCGCGTCACGGGCCCGTAGCGCCGGTCGGGCTTGGGCAGCACCCACGGCGGCGTCCGCTGCAGCACCGTGACCTGCGCGGCGCGGCCGGCGATCGCCGGGACGACCTGGATCGCGCTCGCCCCGGTGCCGAGGACGGCCACCCGCCGGCCGGTGACATCGACCGCGTCGTCCCAGCGGGCGGTGTGGAAGGCGGCCCCCGCGAAGTCGTCGAGCCCCGGGATCGCGGGCACGACGGGCCGGGACAGCTGCCCGACGGCCGGGACGAGCACCTGTGCCTCGAAGACCCGCCCGTCGGCGGTGCGAGCGGTCCACAGTCCGCGGGCGTCGTCCCAGGCGGCGCTCTCCACGGCCGTCCCCAGGCGCAGCGAGCGGCGGACGTCGAAGTCGTCGACGCAGCGCTCGAGGTACGCGCGGATCTCGTCGTGCGGCGGGAACCGCCTGCTCCACCCCGGGTTCGGGGCGTACGAGTAGGAGTAGAGCATCGCGGGGATGTCGCAGGCGCAGCCCGGGTAGTGGTTGTCCCGCCAGACGCCACCGACCCGGTCCGCGGCGTCGAGGACGAGCACGTCGTCGTCCGCCCGGTAGCCCGCGCGGCGCAGCGCGAAGGCGGCGCCGAGGCCGCCGAACCCGGCCCCGACGACGAGCACCCGGCAGCGCTCGACCGCCTCCCGGCCCGTCCCGTGGCCTGCGCCGGCGTCGGCGATCGTCATGCCGCCGGACGCTAGCACCCTGTTGGCAGCCTGCCAACAGTCCGCCGGGGCCGCCCGGTGCGGCGCAAGGCTGCGCCACGAGAGGGACGTCACGCAGATGCGGCCCCACACTTGTTACCGGGTAGTAGGGTTCCGCGCATGGCGACTGCTTCCACCACCACAGAGATCGCGGCGGACCCCGCCGCCGTCTGGGCCGTCATGGCCGACCCGGCGAAGATGTCCGACTGGGTCTCGATCCACCAGGGCTTCGTCGGCGAGCCGCCGGCCGCGTTCGAGCAGGGGACGACGTTCACCCAGCGCGTCTCCATCATGGGCATGCCCGCGGACGTCGCGTGGACGCTGTCCGAGCTCACCCCGGGCGGCGGCTCGACGATGTCCGGCAACGGCCCGATGGGCATCGGCGTCACGAACACCTACGTGCTCACGCCGTCCGGCGCCGGCACGTCGGTGACGTGGACGATGACCTTCTCCGGCGGCATGGTCATGGCCGTCGGCGGCCAGATCGAGGCCCAGGTCTCCGCCGCGCAGCGGACCAGCCTCGACGCGCTGAAGAAGATCGTCGAAGGCTGACCCGGCGCGGGACCCGTTCCCGCGCAAGGCTTCCGTACGCGCGCTCAGCCGGCCGCGGCGACGTCCTCGACGATCGTCAGCAGCGTCCGGCTGAGCAGCGCGTGCGCCTGCTCGCGCGTCATGGCCCGGCGCACGAGCCACTCGTGCGCGGCGACCTTCGCCATGCCCGCGTGGGCGCGCACCATCGCGCGGACGTCCTCGGTCGGCTCGATCCCGAGCAGGGCGAGCACCTGGTCCGCGGTGCGGTCGTCGGCCTCCTCGAGCACCCGCACGACGTCCGGGTCGCGGCCCAGCACCTCGGCGTTCACGGCGGCGAACCACGCGCTGCTGTGCCGCTGGACGACGTCGAGGAACCACCCGACGCACGCCTCGACCCGCTCCTCGCGGGTGCCCCGGGGCAGCTGCGCGAGCGCGACGTCCGGCACGGTGACGAGCGCCCGGACGACCTCGAGGTAGAGCTCCTTCTTCGTGCCGAAGTAGTGGTTGATGAGGCCGCGCGCGACCCCCGCCTCGCGGGCGATGTCCGTCGTCGAGACCTCGGCGTACGCCCGCTCGCCGAACAGCCGGACGGCGCAGCCGAGGATCTCCCGCCGGCGCTCGTCCGGCTCGAGCCGGCGGCGGCCGGACGTCGTCACCGGTGCGCTCGTCACCCCGTCACCTCCTGGCCGGCGGGCGTCGCCGTCCACCGCAGCGCCGCCGGTGCGGACGCCGGGACGACGGGTGCCCGGGGCGGCACCGGCGGCACCCGCACGTAGCCCGCCCCGCGCGGCGGCCGCGGGTCGTCGTCCCCGGCGTTGGGCCACAGCGACAGCGCGCGCTCGGCCTGGGCGGTGATCGTCAGCGACGGGTTGACGCCGAGGTTCGCCGAGATCGTCGAGCCGTCGACGACGTGGATCGCGTCGTAGCCGTGGAGCCGGTGGTACGGGTCGACGACGCCCTCGGCCGGGGTGAGCCCGATCGGGCAGCCGCCGATGAAGTGCCCGGTGATGGGCACGTCGAACAGGTCGGTCACGGAGCCGAGCGGGACGCCGTCGATCTTCTCGGCGATCCGCCGGGTCACGTCGTGGCCGGCCGGGATCCACGTCGGGTTCGGGGCGCCGACGCCCTGCTTCGAGGTGATCCGGCGGCGGCCGAGCAGCCCGCGCCGGGTGAAGGTCGTGATCGAGTTGTCGAGGGTCTGCATGACGAGCAGGACGACGACCTGCTCCGACCAGCGCCGGGGGAGCAGCGCGCCGGGCAGGTGGCGGCGGATCCGCCACAGCTCCCGCGGGACGGCGGCCCACCGGCGCCGGGGTCGCGCGCCGGTGCCGGTGGGGTCGCTGCCGTCCACGAGCACCGTCGACAGCAGGCCGAGCAGGTTCGACCCCTTGCCGTAGCGCACGGGCTCGATGTGCGTCACCGGGTCGGGGTGGATCGACGAGGTGATCGCGACCCCCTGCGAGAAGTCGGCACCGCGCCGTGTCGTCCGCGGGCCGAGGATCGCCTCGGAGTTCGTCCGGCTCAGCTCGCCGAGCCGGGGCGAGACGTCCGCCAGGGTGCCCTCGTCGCGCATCGCGTGGAGCAGTCGCTGGGTGCCGAGGGCGGCGGCCGCGAGGACGACGTGCCGCGCGGTGAACGTCCGGCCGTGCCGGCCCGGCCGGGCACCGACCCGGGCGCCCGGCCGGTCCGTCGGGCGGGTCTCGACGGCCCAGCCGTGCGCGCCCCGCGCGGGCGCGCCGTCCGGGCCGGGCAGCGGGCGCACCCGGACGGCGGTCGTCAGCGGGTGCACCCGGGTGCCGGCCGCCTCGGCGAGGTGGAGGTAGTTCTTCGCGACGGTGTTCTTCGCGCCGACCCGGCAGCCGACCATGCAGTTGCCGCAGTGCGTGCACGTCGTCCGGGCCGGACCGGCGCCGCCGAACCAGGGGTCTGGCAGCGCCTGGCCGCGGGGCGTCCCGGGCGGGCCGAAGAACACCCCGACCGGCGTGGGCCGGTAGGTGTGGCCGATGCCGAGGTCCTCGGCGACGTCCCGGAGCACCTCGTCGGACGGCGTCGTCAGCGGGTTCGTCGCGACGCCGAGCATCCGGGTCGCGGTGTCGTAGTGCGGGGCCAGCTCGGCCTTCCAGTCGGTGACGTGCACCCACTGCCGGTCGCGGTAGAAGGCGTCCGGAGGCGTGTAGAGCGTGTTCGCGTAGACGAGCGAGCCGCCGCCGACCCCGGCCCCGGAGAGCACGAAAACGTTGCGCAGCAGGTCCATCCGCAGGATGCCGTAGCAGCGCGCCGCGGGGTTGAACAGGTACCGCCGGACGTCCCAGGACGTCTTCGCGAAGTCCTCGTCGGCGAACCGCCGGCCCGCCTCGAGGACGCCGACCCGGTAGCCCTTCTCGGTGAGCCGCAGCGCGGTGACGCCGCCGCCGAACCCCGAGCCGACGACGAGCACGTCGTAGTCGAACCCGTCGGCGCCGGGCCCGGTCGCCCGCGTCCGCCTCGACGTCATCGCCACCTCCGGCCCGGATGGGGCGCCCGTGCGCTCCGCCCGCACCGTCGCACCCTTGTTGTCAGAGTGTCAACAAGCACCGCCCTGCGGAACCGGCCCGTCTCGCCGGTGCGTCCTGCGTACGCTCGCGGCGAGGACAGCGCCCGAGGCCCAGGAGGTGCAGTCGTGTCCTCCTCGCAGGCACGGTTCAAGACCGGTCCCGGCGCACCCGACGGAACAGGGGTGGGTGCACCGCCGGACGTCGCGCGCGAGCTCCGCCGGATGGTGCGGCTCAACCGCTCGACCTTCCCGCTGGGCACCGCTGCGTGCGCCCTGACGCTCTACGTCCTGGCCGGGCCCTACGTGCCGGCCGGCCGCCTGCTCGGCTGGACCGCGGCCGGGCTCGTGAGCGCCGCGTTCTTCGCGGTCGCGCTGTGGCCGCCGTTCGAACGGCGTTCCGACGCCGACGGGCTGCCGGTCCTGCTGCCGGCGGCCGGCTACTTCTGCGGCGTCGTGTTCGGCGCCCTGCCGTGGCTCGACCTGCACGCCCTGCGGACGACCCCGTTCGCGTGGGTCAGCCTCGTCATCCTCCTGGCCATGTCGTCGGGGAGCCAGAGCGGGCTCATCAACGGCACCCCGCACCTGGCCCGGGTCCTGGTCCCGGCCTGGGTTCTCGCGGCGGCGGCCTTCGCCGTCGTCGGGGCGTGGGCGATCGTCGTGGCGGCCGCGACGTTCCTCGCGATCGTCGTCCGGGACGCCGTGACGAGCCGGCGGTTCGTCATCGCCGGTGTCGAGGCCCGGGTGAACGCGGCGATCCAGGCCCGCACCGACCACCTCACGGGCCTGGCGAACCGGGCCGGTGCGCTCGGTGAGCTCGACCGGTTGGCGTGCCTGCGCCGTCCGGGCCGCGCCGAGGTGCTCGCGCTCTACGTCGACCTCGACGGGTTCAAGGAGGTCAACGACACCCACGGCCACCTCGCCGGGGACGCCCTCCTCGCCGAGGTCGCCCGCCGGCTGCTGCTCTGCGTGCGCCCCGAGGACCACGTCGCGCGGCTCGGTGGCGACGAGTTCCTCTGCGTCCTCGTCGTCGCGGACGACGCCCCGGTCGACGTCGGGGCGATCTGCTCCCGGGTGCTCGCCTCCGTCGGCACCCCGTTCGACCTCGACGGGCCGCAGATCAGCGTCTCGGCGAGCATCGGCGTCGCCGGGGCCCGCGCCGGGGACTTCGCGACCGACGACCTGCTGCGCCGCGCCGACACCGCCCTCTACGCGGCGAAGCGGGCCGGCCGCGGCCGTGCGGTCCGTGCGGACGGCGTCACGCACCCGGGCTGACCGGGCTGACGCCGGGCCCTACCCTCACGGCGTGGAGATCGTCGCGGGCTGCGCCGTGGAGCGCACCGGTTCGGGTGAGCCGCTCGTCCTGCTGCACGGCATCGGCAGCCGCCGCCAGATCTGGGACCCGCTGCTGCCGGGCCTGACCGGGCTGCGCGACGTCGTCGCCGTGGACCTCCCGGGCTTCGGTGCGGCGGCGGCCCTGCCGTCCGCGGCGGGCCGGTTCGAGGCCGGCTCGGTCGAGGCCCTCGCGGACGCCGTCGAGGCGGTCTGCGCGGCGCTCGACGTCGACCGGCCGCACGTCGCCGGCAACTCGATGGGCGGCGCGGTCGCCCTGGAGCTGGGCCGCCGTGGTGCGGCCCGGTCCGTGACCGCGTTCTCGCCGGCCGGGTTCTGGGGCCGCGGCGGCCTGGCCTGGTGCCGCGGCCTCGTCACCGCTGCCCGCGGGCTCGGCGGCGCCGTCCCCGCGGGGCTCGTCCGCAGGCTCGCCGCGAACCCGGTCGCGCGGCCGCTCGTCTTCGGGCCGTTCTCGGCGCACCCGCGCCGGACCGGCCCGGACGCCCTCGCCGCGGACGCGGCCGCGCTCGTCGCGGCGTCCGGTTACCGCGACTCGTTGCGCGCCTTCGCGCGCCTGTCGTGGGCCCGTGTGCTCGGCCCGGACGGCGAGGGCCCGGGCGGGCTCGCCCGGGTCCCCGTCGTCGTCGCGTGGGGCACCCGCGACCTCGTGCTGCCCTATCGGCCGCAGGCCGGCCGGGCCCGGGCGCTGCTGCCGGCGGCGGTGCACGTCCCGCTGCCGTCCTGCGGGCACATCCCCTTCGCCGACGACCCGCAGGCCTGCCTCGACGCGCTCTTCCGCGCCTCGGCCCGGGCCTGACGGCGGCTCAGCCGCCCTGCGCGGCGGCGCTGCCGCGCAGGACGGCCGACAGCTTCTTCCCCCGGGCGAGCTCGTCCACGAGCTTGTCGAGGTAACGGATCCTCTGCATGAGCGGGTCCTCGATCTCCTCCACCCGGTGGCCGCAGATCACGCCCGTGATGAGCGACGCGTGCGGGCTGAACGCCGGGGCCTGCGCGAAGAAGGTCTCCATGTCGACCTCGTCGGCGAGCACCTTCTCCAGGCCCGCGGCGTCGTAGCCGGTGAGCCACTCGATGACCTCGTCGACCTCGGCCCGGGTGCGGTTCTTCCGCTCGGCCTTCGCCACGTAGTGCGGGTAGATGCTCGCGAAGCTCGTCCCGAAGATCCGGTGCCCTGCCACGGTCTGGCTCCTGCCTCGTCGTCCGTCCGGCCCGTCGTGCGGGTGCCTATTTCACCTCGCGGCGGGACAGCACGGCCAGCCCCACCACCAGCGGGAGCGCCACCCACAGCGCGTTCGAGGTCGCGAGGTGCGCCCAGTCGGTGCCGGTCATCGTGCCCTGGACGAGGGTCTCGCCGGACGACGACGGGTCGAGCCACGGCCCGATCCGGCGCAAGCCCGGGGTGAGGTTCGCGACGAAGACCCAGCCGATCGGCAGCACGAAGTACGCCGAGACGGCGAGCGCCGGGCTCGAGAGCAGCAGACCGAACGCGATGCCCTGCAGCACGGCGAGCAGCAGCGACAGCGCGAAGCCGCCCAGCGAGGCCCAGGCCGGCGACCAGTCCGCCGGGACGTCCCGGGTGTGGACGGCGATCCCGTGCGCGGCCGCACCGAGCGCGACCGCGACCGCGAGCCCGAGGGCGGCCCACCAGGACGCCGCGAGGATCTTCGCGGCGACGACCCGCCACCGCCGCGGCTCGACGGCGTACGTGACGAGCGCCGTCCGCTGCGAGGTCTCCGCGGTCACGGTGAGGATGCCGAGCACCGGGTAGAGCAGGAGCAGCACGGTGCTCGTCACCGCGACGAGCATCCCGAACGTGAGGTCGCCCGGTTCGCCGAAGCGCAGCACGAGCCCGAGCGAGACGGCGACGAGCGCCGCGATGGTCACGAGGAGCCAGCGGCCGGACCGGGTGTCGACGATCTTGCGCGACTCCAGCCGGAGGAGGCGCGCGACCGGCACGCCGGCGGGGCCGTCGAGGTCGGCGGGCCGGCGGGCCGGACCGGTGGTCGGGCCCGCGGGGGTCTGCGTCCGGGTCGTCGCGGCG
>JACRAB010000555.1 GCA_016213575.1 Actinomycetota bacterium | reverse complement strand
GGCTACGGTCGATGGCCTGGGTCTGCTCGGCGTCGGTCCAGGAGAGCTCGGCGAGCACGACGTTCGAGGCGACCTGCAGGTTGAGCCCGACGCCGGCGGCCGTGAGGGAGCAGACCGCGACGGCGACGTCGGGGTCCTTGACGAAGGCGTCGATGTTCTTCTGCCGCACGGTGGGCGTCTGGTCGCCGCGGATCGAGGAGAAGCGCACACCCTGCCGCGTGAAGGTCTCCTCGGCGGCGTCCATGACGTCGATGTGCTTGGCGAAGAAGACGACCTTGCCGGCGCTGCGGGCCAGCTGTGCCGCGTAGTCCGCGGCGAGGTCGGCCTTCGCCAGGCCGATCCGCCGCATCATGGTGAACACGTTGTCGCCGGTCTTCGCGGCCCTCGCCTGCTTGAGCTCGGCGCGGGCGATCCGGTGCGCGAGGTCGAGGTCGACGCCGTCCGCGGAGCTGGTCGTCGGGCGCGCCTCGAGCGCTGTCCGGTACTGCCGCACCATCCGGTCGGCGAGGTCGCGCTCCGCCGCGCGGATCGAGCGGCCGGCGGCGCCGTCCAGCTCGACGTGGAGGTCGGCGATCCGGCGGGCGGGGATGTCGGCCGCGACGTCGACCTTGCGGTGCCGCACGATGCCCAGGTCGATGACGCACTGCCGGGCGGCGGTGTGGAAGCCGGGGTCGGCGGGTGTCAGGCCGGTCTCCTCGAGCGCGGCCATGAGCTCGCCGATCGGCTTGCTGTCGTCGATCCACCCGAGGAACTGCCAGATCGCCCGGAAGTCCTCGATGTCGTTGATGAGCGGCGTCCCGGTGAGCGCCATGAGCAGCGGCCGCACGGTGCGGGTCCGCACCCGCTCCGAGAGCGCGAGCACGTTCTTCGAGCGCTGCGAGGTCTTGTTCTTGATGAAGTGCGCCTCGTCGACGACCATGCCGCGGAACCCGAGGTCCCCGAGCCAGCCGAGGTGCCGGTCGAGCACCTCGTAGTTGACGATGACGATGTCGGCGAAGCCGTCCACCGTGTCGCCGTCGCCCTGCACCACCGTCGACGGGCGGTGCCGCACCCAGCGCGCGGCCTCGCGGGCCCAGTTGGTCTTGACGACGTTCGGGACGACGACGAGCAGCGGGTAGGCGTCGGCGGCCTCGGCGGCGATGAGGGCCTGCGCCGTCTTGCCGAGCCCGGGCTCGTCGGCGAGCAGGAACGTCCGGTGCCCGGCGGCGGCCGCCGCGACGACCGAGCCCTGGTGCGGCATGAGCTGCTGCCCGAGCGGGGTGAAGCGGGCCGTCGGTGCCGGCAGCGCCATGCAGGCCGGGGCGTTCGCGCCGGCCCGCTCGAACGAGCTGAGCAACGGCCCGATGAGCTCCCAGTTGGCGAGCCGGCGGGCCTTGGCCTGCACCGGCCGGGGCGCGGACAGGTCCGGCGCGAGGAAGGGGTTGGACAGCTGGCGGGAGGTCACCGACTGCGGCACGACCCGGCGCTCGGCGGCCGGGGCGGCCTGGCGCTGCGGCGGCGGTTCCTCCTCGGTCGCCGTCTCGACCCCCGCGGCGAGGAGCAGGTCGCGCTTGAGCGAGCGGGCGCCGTCCGACACGGCGGCGTCGTCGGCGAGTAGCGCCATGAGCCCCGAGTCGCGCACGGCGATCCGCACGAGGATCTCCGCGATGCCGTCCAGGCGCTTGAGCTGCTCGCCGCGGCGGCTCTCGCCGAGGGCGGTGTCCGCCTGCACCCGGGCGCGTTCCTCCCGCAGCATGAGCGTCACCGCCTGGAACGTCGTCCGCACGCTCGGCGTGGCGCGCCCCCTGCGGACCGCGGCCTCGACCTCGCGCACGGTCTGCGCGAGCACCGAGGGGACGTCACCCGGCCGCCGGGCGGGTCGCTGCGCCCGCTGGACGGGACGACGGGCGCCCGTCCGGCGCCGGCCTGCGTCAGCCACAGGACTTCCTCTCCTCCGAGTCACCGGGCGCGGAAGCCCGGCCTGCTGCACGACCTCGCGACCCGGACGACGAGAACGGCCCCGCGCGACGGGAGTGCCCGGACGCCGGGCACGCGAGCGGAGCCCGGATGACGCGGGCTCGGCAGGCGTCCCGCAGGGGGACTCCGGGCCGGCAGTGCCGACGATCGGCAGGCGCGGGTGCTCGTCGTACGACCACCGCCCCCTGATTGTGTCAGCAATCGGCCCCTGATCCCTGACGAACCCCTCCGCGGGCCGCGTTCCCTGCCGTCCGGCACCGCTGGGCCGGACGGGTGACGCGCTCTCGACCTGCCCCGGCAGGCGTCCGATACCGCTCGATGAGGACGTGGTGACGTTCTCGCGGCACGGCCTCCAGACCTGGGGCCACGACGACCGGAGCAGGAATGCGCGTCACTGTGGGCAGGAAGCTGGGAGTGCTGGCCGGCGTGGGTGTCCTCACCGCCGTGGTGCTCGGCGGTACGGCCTTCGCCCTGGTCGGGTCGATGCGGTCCCAGGTCGCGGAGTCCGCCGTCCTGTCGCTGGCCCGGGCGGAGACGACCGCCGTGGAGCGGGACGTGTCGGAGCTCGCCGGGGTCCAGCGCGCTGCGCTGCTCGCCACGAACGACGAGCACCGCGCCGACGCCCGGGCCCGGCTCGCGCACGTCCGGGAGAACCTGACCCGGACCTGGTCAGCCCTCGACGCCCTCGAGCTGCCGGCCCGGACCGGCGAGCAGCTCGACGGCCTGAGGACCCGCGTCGACGCGTACGTCGGGGCCACCGAGAAGGCCATGCCCGAGCTGCTGTCGACGGACCCGTCGAGCACGCGGGCGACGGAGCTCGTCGACACCCTCACCCAGGACGCCGACGCGCTCGAGGCTGCGAACGCGGAGGTCGTCGCGGACCTCGGGACCCTGGCCGCCGCCGAGACCGCGGCGACCGAGCGGACCGGCCGCCGGGTGCAGACCCTCGTGGCGGTCGTGTCCCTGGTCGGGCTCGTGCTGCTGTCGGGGGTGGCCGTCGTGACCGCCCGGTCGATCACCGGACCGGTCCGGCGGATGGTCGCGGCACTGCGGCGGGTCGCGGCCAAGGACCTCACGGTCGAGATCGACACCCGGGGCTCCGACGAGATCGCCGACATGGCGCACGCGCTGGCCGGTGCCGTCACCTCGGTGCGCGAGGTCGTCACGGCCCTCGCGGACTCCTCGACGACGCTGTCGGCGGCGTCCGAGGAGCTCAGCGCCGTCTCGACGCAGCTCGGCACGAACGCCGCGGAGACCTCCCAGGGCGCGGCCGTCGTCACCGCGGCGACGAGCGAGATGACCGGGTCGATCGCGACGATGTCCGCCGCCACCGAGGAGCTGTCGGCGTCGATCTCCGAGATCGCCCACCAGGCGTCGTCCGCGACGGCGGTGGCGGGCGAGGGGGTGGACGCCGCCCGGGCCACGTCCGCGTCGGTCGCCGAGCTCGACGCGGCGGGCACGGAGATCGGCGAGATCGTCCGCACGATCACCTCGATCGCGGAGCAGACCAACCTGCTGGCGCTCAACGCGACGATCGAGGCCGCCCGGGCCGGCGACGCCGGGAAGGGCTTCGCCGTCGTCGCCGCCGAGGTCAAGGACCTCGCGAACCAGACGGCCCGCGCCACCGACGACGTCACCGCGAAGATCGCGTCGATCCAGGCGACGACGGTGCGGGCCACCGAGGCGATCGAGCAGATCGGCAGCATCATCGGCACGATCCACGAGAAGCAGACGACGATCGCCGCCGCCGTCGAGGAGCAGTCGGCCGTCCCCCAGGAGATCGCCCGCACCGTCAGCGAGGTCACCGGCGGCGCCGGCCAGGTCAACGAGTCGATGGAGGCCATCGCCGGCACCGCCGACCAGACGAGCCAGGGGGCGACGGCGGCCCGCGAGTCGGCGACCGACCTCGCCACGCTCGCCGCCCAGGTCCACACCCTGGTGACGACCTTCACCTACTGACCTCGCCTGCTGCCGCGCCGGGCCGGGCGTCTCGAACTGAGATCGCCGTACGGCCCGGCGGGGCGTACTCCTGGACTGGTGACCCGTTACCGGTTCCTCGACCCGATGGGCGACGAGATCGCCGACCACGAGTTCGGCGACCACGCCACGGCGCTCGCGTGGGCGCACGGCGACGTGGACGACGGCCCGGACCTGCCCGACGAGGAGATCCACCGCGTCGAGTACCTCGGCCCCGGCGGCGACTGGCGCTGGGCGGGGGCGATGCGGGGCTGATCGGGCACCGCCCCATGTTTCGTCCTCCGAACGAACCACCCGATTCGCCTGCACGGAGCGTCGCCTGGCGCAACACTGTGCCTCGTGGGCTTCTTAGACACGATCCGTGGTCGCTCAGTCACTACGCGTCAGCCTGAGGTCGAGGTGCAGACGCTCAGCCCTGAGCAGGCCCAGGAGCGCGCCTGGCGCGCCGAGATCGCGCGCAACGAGTGGGTCGTCCAGCACGTGCCGGCTCGCCAGGACGGGTCGTCGCCGGCGTTCCAGTACCTCGCGGGGCTCACCGAGCGCGGGCTGCCCGAGATCGTCGTCTACGGCCTGCGGATGAAGACCGGCACGCTCGTCCTCGACGACCTCGCGTGGCGGCTGCTCAACGGCGACGAGTTCGCCGACGGCGAGCCGATCCCGGACCTCGTCCACGGCGACCCGCGGGCCCAGCTCTGGGACGTGACCTGGCTCCAGGACCACCTGGACGCCGTCCTGCGGCTCTACGGCCCGGTCGCCCGGGTGCGTCAGCTCGTCGTCTCGGACGCCGAGGGCCGGCTGCCCTGGGAGGACGGCTTCTCGGCCGCGCACCTCGAGCCGGTGCTCTTCGTGGCCCCGAACGGTCGCGGACCGCGACGGACCGAGCCCGCGGCGCACGTCCCGGCCGCCGGGATGTACTCCTTCGGGCCCGAGTAGGCCCCCACCAGGGCCTCCGGGGCACCCGGGACCCCGCTCCGCCGCTCCGGCGGCCGCCCGCGCGGCCCGCGGGCCCGGCCGGGCCCTCCCCGTGCGTGGCCGCGGGGGGAGCGGGCGGGGCCGGCCGGGTGGCGGGTCGACCACGGCGGTGAATGCCGGGGGAGATGCTGATCGTCGCCGTGCGGCACGCCGAAGAAGTGGTGTCCAACCTTCCAAGGAGGTGCGCCATGGCCGTCAGTGGTGTCTCTGGCGGCGGAGCCCTTGCGATCTTCACGCAGACTCTGCAGCAGCTGAAGTCCCAGGTCCAGAACTCGCCCATGCCCCGCATGCCCGAGCTTCCCCCGCCGTCCCCCGTCTCCCAGGCCAACAAGAACCTCGGCCGCATGGTCGACATGAAGATGTGACCGGCGTGCTGCTCCTGTCGTCCGGCACGACGGCGTCTTGAGGAGTCTGGTCCATGTCCTGTCGACGCATCGTCCTGCCGCCGACCGGGACGGGCCGGCCCGCAGACGTCGACCGGACGCTCTCAAG
>JACRAB010000554.1 GCA_016213575.1 Actinomycetota bacterium | reverse complement strand
CCGGGCCGTCCCGGCGGTGGCGGCGGCGGTCGTCCCGGTGGTGGCGGCGGCTACGGCGGCCGTCCCGGTGGCGGCCCCGGCGGCCCCGGTGGTGGCGGCGGCGGTCCCGCGGGCGGTCGTGGCTTCGGCAAGGGTGCCGGCGGTCGTGGCGGCACGCAGGGCGCGTTCGGTCGCGCCGGCGGTCGTCCGGTCCGTGGCCGCAAGTCGAAGAAGCAGCGGCGTCAAGAGTTCGACAACATGCAGGCGCCCATGACGGGTGGCGTGCAGGTCCCCCGTGGCGACGGCTCGACGATCGTCAAGCTCCGCCGCGGCTCCTCGCTCACGGACTTCGCCGAGAAGATCAACGCGAACCCGGCGAGCCTGGTGACGGTGCTCATCCACCTCGGTGAGATGGCCACCGCGACCCAGTCGCTCGACGAGGACACGTTCCGTCTCATCGGTGACGAGCTGGGCTACGACATCCAGATCGTGTCCCCGGAGGACGAGGACCGCGAGCTGCTCGGCACGTTCTCGATCGACATCGAGGGCGAGGCCGAGGGCGACGCGGACTTCCTCGAGCCGCGGCCGCCGGTCGTCACGGTCATGGGTCACGTCGACCACGGCAAGACCAAGACCCTCGACGCGATCCGGCACGCGAACGTCGTGGCGGGCGAGGCCGGTGGCATCACCCAGCACATCGGTGCCTACCAGGTGCACTGCCAGCACGAGGGCGTCGAGCGCGCCATCACCTTCATCGACACCCCGGGTCACGAGGCCTTCACGGCCATGCGGGCCCGTGGTGCGAAGGTCACGGACATCGCGGTCCTCGTGGTCGCGGCGGACGACGGCGTGATGCCCCAGACGATCGAGGCGCTCAACCACGCGCAGGCGGCCGGCGTGCCGATCGTCGTCGCGGTCAACAAGGTGGACAAGGAGGGCGCGAACCCGGCGAAGATCCGGCAGCAGCTCACCGAGTACAACCTCGTGGCCGAGGAGTACGGCGGCGACACGATGTTCGTCGACATCTCCGCGAAGCAGCGCCTCAACATCGACGGGCTGCTCGAGGCGATCCTCCTCACGGCGGACGCCGCGCTCGACCTGCGGGCGAACCCCGACAAGGACGCCCGCGGTGTCGCGGTCGAGGCCAACCTCGACCGTGGTCGCGGTCCCGTCGCGACGGTGCTCGTCCAGTCCGGCACGCTCGCGGTCGGCGACTCGATCGTCGCCGGCACGGCGTACGGCCGGGTCCGGGCCATGCTCGACGAGAACGGCGACACGCTCGACGTGGCGCTGCCCTCGCGGGCCGTCCAGGTGCTCGGTCTGACCTCGGTGCCGCGCGCCGGTGACACGTTCATCGTGGCTCCGGACGACCGCACGGCCCGCCAGATCGCCGAGAAGCGTGAGGCGGTGGAGCGCGCGGCGGTCCTCGCCAAGCGCCGCAAGCGGATCAGCCTCGAGGACTTCACCAAGGCCCTCGAGCAGGGCAAGGTCGAGACCCTCAACCTCATCCTCAAGGGCGACGTCTCCGGTTCCGTCGAAGCCCTCGAGGACGCCCTCATGCAGATCGACGTGGGCGAGGAGGTCGAGCTGCAGGTCATCGACCGCGGTGTCGGCGCGATCACGATGAACAACGTCAACCTCGCGGTGGCGTCCGACGCGATCATCGTCGGGTTCAACGTGCGGCCGGCCGAGAAGGTCGGCGAGATGGCCGACCGCGAGGGCGTCGACATCCGCCAGTACTCGGTGATCTACCAGGCGATCGACGAGATCGAGGCGGCCCTCAAGGGCATGCTCAAGCCGGAGTTCGAGGAGATCCAGCTCGGCTCGGCAGAGGTCCGGGAGGTGTACCGGTCGAGCAAGTTCGGCAACATCGCCGGCTGCCTCGTCCGGACCGGCGAGATCCGCCGCAACGCCAAGGCCCGGCTGGTCCGCGACGGCGTCATCGTCGCGGAGAGCCTGGCGATCGAGTCGCTGCGCCGGTTCAAGGACGACGTCACGGAGGTCCGCGACGGCTACGAGTGCGGTATCGGGCTCGGGTCGTTCAACGACATCAAGACGGGCGACACGATCGAGACCTTCGAGATGCGGGAGAAGCAGCGCGCCTGACGCGCCCGCACGCCCGCCGTCCCGTCCCGTGTCGCCCCGTCACCCTCGTGGTGGCGGGGCGGCGCGGGTCGCACGGCGCAGCGGCTGCACGGTGATCACATGATCGTGGGAAGCCTGAGCGTGGACCTGCTCCTCGGGGACGTCCACTCGCTCAAGGAGAAGCGCTCCGTCGTCCGCCCGATCGTCGCCGAGCTCCGGCGCCGGTTCGAGGTCAGTGCGGCGGAGACCGGGCACCTCGACCTGCACCGCCGGGCCGAGGTGGGCGTCGCGCTCACGTCGTCCGACCCTGCGCACTGCTGGGAGGTGCTCGCCGCGTGCGAGCGTCTCCTCGCGGGGCGGCCCGAGGTCGAGGTGCTCTCCGCCCGGCAACGGGTGTGGGACGACGAGGACGAGTGAGCGGCACGCACCAGACGGGTCACGCGAACCAGCGCCGACGAGCACGACCGGTGGGACCGACGCCCTCCGGACAGGACGAGTGAGGAAAGACCGATGGCCGACACGGCACGCGCACGCAAGCTGGCCGACCGCATCAAGGTGGTCGTCGCCGAGACGCTCGAGAAGCGGATCAAGGACCCGCGGCTCGGCTTCGTCACGGTGACCGACGCCCGGGTGACCGGCGACCTCCAGCACGCGAGCGTCTTCTACACCGTCTACGGCGACGCCGCGGAGCAGACCGCCTCGGCCGCCGCGCTGGAGAGCGCGAAGGGTGTCGTGCGCTCCGAGGTGGGGCGCCGCACCGGGATCCGGCTGACGCCCACGCTGGAGTTCATCGCGGACGCCGTCCCCGAGAACGCCCAGCACATCGACGAGCTCCTCGCCCTGGCCGCGGCGCGGGACGCCGAGGTCGCCGCGCTGGCCGCGAAGGCCGAGTACGCGGGCGACCCCGACCCGTACAAGCACGACGACCTCGAGGAGGTCGACGACGCGCTCGACGCCGAGGACTCGGCGGACGACGACGCGGACGACGACGCGGACGACGAGGACGACGAGGACTGGGACACGGACGACGACGAGGACGAGGCGGACGAGCCGTCCGGCGCCGTCGCGTCGGCGGACGGGACCGTCACGGGCTCGTGAGCCGCGCACCGCGGTCGGTCGGGCCGGACGGGATCGTCGTCGTGGACAAGCCCGCGGGGATGACGTCGCACGACGTCGTCGCGCGGGTGCGCCGGCTCGCGGGCACCCGGAAGGTCGGTCACGCCGGCACTCTCGACCCGATGGCGACGGGCGTCCTCGGCGTCGGGGTCGAGCGGGCGACCCGGCTGCTCACCTATCTCGTGGGCGCCGAGAAGTCCTACGACGCGACGATCCGGCTCGGCGCCTCGACGGTGACCGACGACGCCGAGGGCGCGCTCCTCGAGCAGGCCCCGGCCGGTGCCGTCGAGGCGGTCACCGACGAGCGGGTGCTCGCCGGGATCGCGGAGCTCACCGGCACGCTCGACCAGGTGCCGAGCGCCGTGAGCGCGGTCAAGGTCGACGGCCGGCGGGCCTACGCCCGGGTGCGCGCGGGGGAGGAGGTCGTCCTCGCCTCCCGCAGCGTCACCGTGAGCCGGTTCGACCTGCTCGCCGTCCGCCGCTCGGTGCTCACCCCGCCGCCGCCCGCCCCGGCGCCCGCGGAGCCCGAGCCGGCCGCCGTCCCGCGGGTCGGTGACGTGCAGAGCGGCCCGGTCGTCGACCTCGACGTCAGCGTGGACTGCTCGTCCGGCACGTACGTCCGGGCCCTGGCCCGGGACCTCGGCGCCGCCCTGGGCGTCGGCGGCCACCTCACGGCCCTGCGCCGGACCCGGGTCGGCCCGTACCGGCTCGACGTCGCCCGCACCCTCGAGGACCTCGGCGAGGCCTTCGCCGTCCTGCCCATCGCGGACGCCGCCCGGATCGCCTTCCCCGCCCGCGAGCTCGACGAGGACGAGGCCCGCAAGCTCGTCCACGGGCAGCGCCTGTCGGCCGTCGGCCTCGGCGAGGCGCCGACCGCGGCGTTCGCCCCGGACGGCAGCCTCGTCGCCATCATCAGCGAGACCGGCCCGACGGCCCGGCCGCTGCTCGTGCTCCAGGGCTGAGAGCGCGGCCCGGCCCGGTGCGCGAGGAGCCGCTGCCCGGAGGCAACGTCGCGGCGGCCGTCGTCCGTGTCGGGGACACCGTCCGCAAGCCCGTGACCGCGGCGACGCCGGCCGTCGAGGCCCTCCTGCGGCACCTGGAGTCCGCCGGGTTCGACGGCGCACCACGCTGGATCGGTCGGGACGCGTCAGAGCGCTACGTGCTCGAGTTCGTCCCCGGCGCCGTGGCGCACAGCGGCCCGCCGATGACCCTCGACGACCTCGGGCGCGTGGGAGCGCTGATCCGTCGGCTGCACGACGCCGTCGCGTCGTTCGTGCCGCCGGCGGGCAGCGTCTGGGAGTGCCCGCTCCCCGCCGAGGGGCGCGAGATCGTCTGCCACAACGACCTCGCGCCGTGGAACCTCGTTCTCGACGGCGAGCGCCGGGTCTTCGTCGACTGGGACGGTGCCGGCCCGGGGACACGCCTGTCCGACCTCGGCTACGCGGCCCATGGCTTCTGCGGGATCGCGGCCGGCAACGACCCGGACCTCGACGCGCGGCGGATCGTCGCCCTCGCCGACGGGTACGACCTCGTGACGCCCGACCGCCTCCGGCTCCCCGACGCGGTCGAGCGGCGCATCCGCGCCATGGCGGACCTGCTCGCCGCCGGTGCTGCCTCCGGCGAGCAGCCGTGGGCGAGGCTCTACGCCGAGGGTCACTGGGAGCACTGGGGACCCGCCGCCGATCACGCGGCCACCCACCGCGAGCGTTGGCGACGAGCCCTCACGCGGTGACGGCGCCCCGGCGCTCAGACCCCGGCACCCCGCGGGCTCACCGGGCGCCGGCCGGGCCGCGGGTCGCCCTCGACCTCCTCGGCCGCCCCGACCTCGGCGGCGAGCCAGGCGTTGAGCGGGGCGAGCGCCCGCCACGCGGTGCGGACCCGGTCGAGCGCCTTCGGCGTCGACAGCCAGGCGGGCGAGCCGAACTCGCGCATCCCCGCGATGCCCTTGTGCCGCAGCAGCTCGATCCGCGGGTGGGCCGGGTCGACACCGCGCGGGGCGCGGCTCAGGGTCTCGCCGACCAGCGTGAAGTCCTCGGCGCGCAACGCGTCGACGACGGCCACGAGGCGGTCGCCCGCGGCGTCGTCGAGGACGGCGGCCCGGTAGCGGACGAGCTGGTCCTTCGACATCTGGTAGAAACCGCCGCCGGCGGCGAGGCCGTCCGCGGAGATCGCCACGTAGAGCGACCCGTCGCCGTCGCCCATGCCGATGACCGCGCCCTGGTGGTTCTTGTAGGGGGACTTGTCCGCCCCGAAGCGCACGTCGCGGTGCGGACGGAAGAGCTTGGCGGTGCCGAACTCCTCCTCGAGCGCGCCGACCAGCGCGAGCATCGGCCCGCGGACGGCACGGTCGTACACGGCGCGATGGTCGGTGAAGTACGCCTTGCTGTTGTCGGCCTCGAGGCCGTCGTAGAACGCGAGGGCCTCGTCGGGGAAGCCCTCGAAGCGGGTCGTCGTGGTCATGAGCGGCACGCTACGCCGACCCCGCGACGCGCGGCGTCCGTCGTCCACAGGGCCCGTCTGTGGACAGGACGAACCCGACCGGATGTCAGTCCCGACGGCAGTCCGGCCGGGCCCGCCTCCTCAGCCGAGCCGCTCGGCGTCCGGCCAGACCTGCGCCCACGGCCGCACCGGGCCCGCGCACACCCGCACCGGGGCGCCCTGCTCGTCGTTCTCCAGCCCGACCCCGTTGTCGACGCGTGCGACGGTCCGGCAGCCGGCCAGCAGGCCGGCGAGGGCCGCGTCCGTGAAGCCCACCGCGACGACCGGCGTCGCACCCTCGTCGGGCGGCCCCCAGCGCCAGTAGCCGTTGTGGCCCGAGTGCACCGGCGGCAGCGCGGCCCCCGCCCGGCGCGCGCGGGACAGGGCACCGGCCTCGCCGTAGTTCTCCGTGAGGACGACGGCCCTCGCCCGGTCGGCCGCCGGCAGCGCCGCCACGGCGTCCGACACGGTCGCGACGAGACGCGGCCAGCCGACGGTCTCGCCGGCGTCGTAGTTCACCGCGGTGACCTGCGCGGCGGCGAGCGCGCGGACGGGCAGCACCGGCAGCGTCAGCACGGCCGAGACGGCGACGTGGACGGCGAGCGCGGTCGCCACCGTCCGCCACCGGCCGGGGACCCCGTCGGCCCACCGCAGCACCGCGGGCACCCCCGCGGCGACGAGCACCGGCAGCATCCCGACGGTGTAGTACGGCTTGCCGCCGGCCGCGACGACGAGGGCGAGCAGCACGAGGTAGCCGGCGCCGAGCCAGCGGTAGGGCCGCAGCGCCGGTGCCCGGAGCAGCGCCACCAGCCCTGCGACGAACGGCACTGCGAGGACCGGACCGGTGAGCTCGGCCTGCAGCGGCACGACGAGCCAGCGCTCGACGCTCGTGCCCGAGGAGCCCGCGGCGATCGCCGCCGACAGGTCGGCCTGTGGCCATCCGTTCGCGTTCTGCCACAGCAGGGTCGGGGCCGCGAGCAGCGCGGCGACGGCAGCGGCGAGCCACGGGCCGGGACGGCGCAGCACGGACCGCGGCCCGCACACGAGCAGGCCGGCGGCACAGGCGAGCAGCACGAGCACCGGCAGCGTCTTCACCTGGAGCGCGACGCCGGCGACGAGGCCCACGAGCAGCCACCGGCGCAGGTCCGCCCGCGACCCGCCGGCGGGAGCGCCCGGCGCGGCGCCGCCGTCCGGGTGCACCGCGCGCACGAGCACGAGCAGCACCGTCGAGGTCGCGAGCAGGTCGAACACGGTCGTGGAGAAGAGGTGCCCGATCGCCGTCACCGCCGAGCACAGCGCGACGACGGCCGCGGCCGCCTCTGCCTCGCGCGCCGTCCCGCCGAGCGCCCGGGCGGTGGCCGCCGCGACGAGCACGACGAGGCCGGCGACGACCGCCGGCAGCAGCCGGAAGCCGACGAGCGACCCGCCGACGGCGGTGTGCCAGCCGGCGGCGAGCAGCGGCACGAGCGGCGGCTGGTCGGGGTAGCCGAACGCGGGGTGCCGCCCCGCCTCGACGAAGTACAGCTCGTCCCGGTGGAAGCCGTAGCGCCCGCCGAGGGCCGTGAGCACCGCGGTGAGCGCGAGCGCGGGCCGGGTACCGGACGGGACCATCACGACATCCTGGCGCACCCCGTGACGTCGTGGTCACGACCTCGGGGCCGGTCCGCGCGACACGTCGACCCACGCCGGTGACGCCCGGGACACATGGCTGTCCGCCGGGCTGGCACAGTTGGACCGTGCAGCGGTGGAGCGACCTCAACGACGTGCCGGCCGGGTTCGGCCCCTCGGCCGTGACCATCGGCAACTTCGACGGCGTCCACCGGGGCCACCAGGCGGTCCTCGGGCGGCTCGTCGCGACGGCGCACGCGCAGGGCCTGTCCGCCGTCGCGATCACCTTCGACCCGCACCCGCTCGCCGTCCTCCAGCCGGACCGGGCGCCCGCCGTCCTCACCACCCTCGAGCACCGGCTCGACCTGCTCGCCGAGTGCGGGCTGGACGCCGTCCTCGTCATGGAGTTCACCCGGGCGCTCGCGACGTGGAGCCCGCAGCGCTTCGTCGACGAGGTGCTCGTCGCCGCGCTCGACGCCCGGCTCGTCGTCGTCGGGCACGACATGCGCTTCGGGCACCGCAACTCCGGGGACGTCGGCACGCTGCGCGAGCTCGGCGAGCACCGCGACTTCGCCGTCGACGTCGTCGACGACCTCGGCGCGCCGGACGACGGCCACCCGTCGGGCCGGCGCTGGTCCTCCACCTGGGTCCGCACGCTCATCACCGAGGGCGACGTCGAGACCGCGGGGGAGGTGCTGGGCCGCCCGCACCGGGTGACCGGGGTCGGCGTCCACGGCGACCACCGGGGCCGCGAGCTCGGCTACCCGACCGCCAACCTCAGCCAGGACAGCGTCGGCCTGGTCCCGGCGGACGGCGTGTACGCCGGCTGGCTCGTGCGGCTCGACGAGCCCCGGGACGGCGTCGACCACCGGCTCCCGGCCGCCGTCTCGATCGGCACGAACCCGACGTTCGACGGCCACGAGCGCCGCGTCGAGGCGTACGTCCTCGACCGCACGGACCTCGAGCTCTACGGCGAGCGGGTCGCCGTCGAGCTCGTCCGCCGGCTGCGTCCGACGCTGCGCTTCGACGGCATCGGGCCGCTCGTCGAGCAGATGAAGGCGGACGTCGACGAGTGCCGCGCGGTGCTCCGGACGGCCGCCGCGGCGTCGTGAGCGCGCAGCCCGGCCCGGTGGTCCCGGACGACGACCACGACCCCGTCGTCACCGTCCGGGAGGCCGAGCACTGGTTCGCCACGCACGGCCTCCCGTGGTTCGTCGAGGCGGTCGACGCCCGGGTCGTCGAGCTGCTCAAGCCCTCCCGGCTCGTGCCGCTGCTCGCCGTCGCCGGGGTGCTCGGCGCGCTCGCCGGCGGGCTGCTCGGCGGGACGGTCGACGCGGCGTCCGGCGTGCTGCTCGGCGCCTCGGTGGTGGTGCTCGTGCTCCTCGTCTACGTCGGCGGCCCGCTGCGCGTCGCGACGATGGCGCGGTGGGCGGCCCGCCGGGTCGTCTCCGAGCTCAACCTGCTCCTGCCGCTCGTCACCCGGGCGCTCCCGCTGCTCCTGCTCTTCATGACGTTCCTCTTCGTCAACACCGAGGTGTGGCAGGTCGCCTCGACGATGAGCCGGACGACGGTCTGGGGCACGGTCTGGCTGTTCACCGCGATCGGCGCGGCCTTCCTGCTGACCCGGCTGCCCGAGGAGGTGCGCCGGGTCGAGGCGATGGTGGTCCGGGACGGCGTCGCCGGCGCCTGCAGCGGGACGCCGGTCGAGGCCGCCGCGGCGCACGTCCGCCCGGACGCCGCCCACGTGCCCCTGACCCGCACCCAGCGGGCCAACCTCGTGCTCGTCCTGCTCGTCGCGCAGTCGCTCCAGGTCGTGCTGCTCGCCGTCCTCGTGCTCGCCTTCTTCGTCGTCTTCGGGATGCTCGCGATCTCCGACGACGTCGTCGTCTCGTGGGTCGCGCCGATCCTCGAGCCGCAGGGCCGGCAGGTGCCCTCGCCGATCACCCTGTTCGGCTTCGAGGCCCCCGCCGGGTTCCCGGTGAGCAACGAGCTGTTCCAGGTGTCGCTGTTCCTCTCCGCGTTCGCCGGGCTCTACTTCACCGTCTACGCGGTGAGCGACGCGAACTACCGGGAGCAGTTCTTCGCCGAGCTCGACAGCGAGCTCGAGCGCGCCGTCGGGGTCCGCGCCGTGTACCGCGCGGCGTCCGCGCGGCTCGCGTCGGCGGACCCCGCCGTGGACCCCTCCGCCGCGCCGTGACCTGCGCCGATTCGGTGACCACGGGGCCCGGCTGGTAGCGTGGACGTTGCCGTCAGAACGGCCGCGGACCCATAGAGCCCGGGTGAACGTGCCCCGGTGCGCCGCGCAACGAGATCAGAGGGAGCACTGTGGCACTCGACGCCGCCACCAAGCAGAAGATCATGGCCGAGTACGCGACCGCCGAGGGCGACACGGGCTCCCCCGAGGTCCAGGTCGCGATGCTCACGCACCGCATCAAGGACCTCACCGAGCACCTGAAGACGCACAAGCACGACCACCACAGCCGCCGTGGCCTGCTGATCCTCGTGGGTCAGCGCCGCCGGCTCATGCAGTACCTGCAGCGCACCGACATCACGCGCTACCGCTCGCTGCGGGAGCGTCTCGGCCTGCGCCGGTGACCATCGGGCCGCGGTCCCCCTCGGGGGGCCGCGGCCCTGCTGCACCACCAACACGACGCACCACCCGAACCACCGAACGGCAGCACCACCGCACGACATCTGAACACCACAGCAGGAGCGTCGGGTTCCTCCGAAGCGCCGGTCCTCGGTAGTGGCCCCCGGAACCGCGGAGCGCGGCGACCGAGGGCCTCGATCGAAGACCGGACCCTACGCCCGGACGAGCACCAGGCGCTCCGTGACGACGGACGACGGGCACACGGCCCGCGTCGCAGAACGGAGTGTGACTCTCACGTGGAGGGTCCCGAGATCACCTTTGCCGAAGCCGTCATCGACAACGGCTCGTTCGGCAAGCGCACCATCCGGTTCGAGACGGGGCGGCTGGCCAAGCAGGCCGCCGGCTCCGTCGCCGTCTACCTCGACGGCGAGACGATGCTGCTGTCGGCCACGACGGTCGGCAAGCAGCCGAAGGACCACTTCGACTTCTTCCCGCTGACGATCGACGTCGAGGAGCGGATGTACGCCGCGGGCCGGATCCCCGGCTCGTTCTTCCGCCGCGAGGGCCGCCCCTCGACCGACGCCATCCTCACCTGCCGGCTCATCGACCGGCCGCTGCGCCCGACGTTCGTCAAGGGCCTGCGCAACGAGGTCCAGGTCGTCATCACGGTCATGTCGCTCAACCCCGACGACCTCTACGACGTCGTGGCGATCAACGCCGCGTCGCTGTCGACGCAGATCTCCGGCCTGCCCTTCAGCGGCCCGATCGGCGGCGTCCGCGTCGCCCTCGTCGAGGGCCAGTGGGTCGCGTTCCCGCGGCACTCGGAGATCGAGAAGGCCGTCTTCGACATGGTCGTCGCCGGCCGCGTCGTCACCGCGAAGGACGGCAGCCAGGACGTCGCGATCATGATGGTCGAGGCCGAGGCCACCGACACGTCGTGGGAGCTCATCAAGAACCAGGGGCAGACCGCGCCGACCGAGGAGGTCGTCGCCGCCGGGCTCGAGGCCGCCAAGCCGTTCATCGCGGCGCTGTGCGCGGCCCAGCAGGAGGTCGCCACCGCGGCCGCCAAGCCGACCCGCGAGTTCCCGCTCTTCCTGGACTACCAGGACGACGTCTACGCCGCCGTCTCGGACGCCGTGACCGGCGACCTCACGACGGCGCTGCAGATCGCGGGCAAGACCGAGCGCGAGACGAAGCTCGACGAGCTCAAGGACGCCGTCAAGGCCCAGCTGGCCGAGGCGTTCGAGGGTCGCGAGAAGGAGGTCTCGGCGGCCTACCGCGCGGTGCAGAAGAAGCTCATCCGCCAGCGCATCCTCAAGGACAAGGTCCGCATCGACGGCCGTGGCCTCGCGGACATCCGCCAGCTCTCGGCCGAGGTCGAGGTCATCCCGCGCGTCCACGGCTCGGCGCTGTTCGAGCGCGGCGAGACCCAGATCCTCGGGGTGACGACGCTGAACATGCTCCGCATGGAGCAGCAGATCGACTCGCTCTCCCCGGAGACGCGCAAGCGGTACATGCACAACTACAACTTCCCGCCGTACTCGACCGGTGAGACGGGCCGGGTCGGCTCGCCGAAGCGGCGCGAGATCGGTCACGGCGCGCTCGCCGAGCGGGCGCTCATGCCCGTGCTGCCGAGCCGGGACGAGTTCCCCTACGCGATCCGCCAGGTGTCCGAGGCCCTCGGCTCCAACGGGTCCACGTCGATGGGCTCGGTCTGCGCGTCGACCCTGTCGCTGCTCAACGCCGGTGTGCCGCTGCGCGCCCCGGTCGCGGGCATCGCGATGGGCCTGGTCTCCGACACGGTGGACGGCGAGACGTCGTACGCGGCGCTCACCGACATCCTCGGCGCCGAGGACGCGTTCGGCGACATGGACTTCAAGGTCGCCGGCACCAAGGAGTTCGTGACCGCGATCCAGCTCGACACGAAGCTCGACGGCATCCCCGCGTCGGTCCTCGCGTCGGCGCTCACCCAGGCCCGCGACGCCCGGCTGCACATCCTGGACGTCATGGCCGAGGCCATCGACGGCCCGGACGAGATGTCGCCGTACGCACCGCGCGTCATCACCGTCCAGGTCCCCGTGGACAAGATCGGCGAGGTCATCGGCCCGAAGGGCACGATGATCAACCAGATCCAGGCGGACACGGGCGCGGACATCTCGATCGAGGACGACGGCACCGTCTTCATCGGCGCGACCGACGGCCCGTCGGCCGAGGCAGCCCGGGCGGCGATCAACGCCATCGCCAACCCGATGATGCCGGAGGTCGGCGAGCGCTACATGGGCACCGTCGTCAAGACGACGACGTTCGGCGCCTTCATCTCGCTCGTGCCGGGCAAGGACGGCCTGCTCCACATCTCGCAGATCCGCAAGATGGTGGGCGGCAAGCGCGTCGAGAACGTCGAGGACGTCCTCGGGGTCGGCTCCAAGGTGCAGGTCGAGATCTCCGAGATCGACCCGCGGGGCAAGCTCTCCCTCATCCCGGTGCTCGCCGAGGGCGAGGGTGAGTCCGAGGCCGCAGCAGAGCCCGAGCACGCCGGCGCCAGCAGCTGACGTGGGGTTTCCTCTCCCGCTCGTCCCGGCCGGTACGGCCGACCAGGTCGTCACCGGGGAGGACAGCGGCGCCACCGTGCGCCGCTCCGTCCTCCCCGGTGGCGTCCGGGTGCTCTCCGAGGTGATGCCGGGCCTGCGCTCGGCCACCCTGGGGTGCTGGGTCGGTGTCGGCTCCCGGGACGAGGAGCCCGCACGCCTGGGCTCGACGCACTTCCTGGAGCACCTGCTCTTCAAGGGCACGGGCCGCCGGTCGGCGATGGAGATCGCCTCGGCGTTCGACGCCGTCGGCGGTGAGGCCAACGCCGTCACCGGCAAGGAGCACACGTGCTACTACGCACGGGTGCTCGACGACGACGTCCCGCTGGCGCTCGACCTGCTCGCCGACATGGTGACCGGGGCACGCCTGGACGCCGACGACGTCGAGAGCGAGCGCGGGGTCATCCTCGAAGAGCTCGCGATGAACGACGACGACCCGAGCGACGTCGTGCACGAACGGTTCGTCGAGCTCGTCCTCGGCGACCACCCGCTCGGCCGCCCGATCGGCGGCACCGCGGACACCATCGAGGCCGTCGGCCGCGACGACATCGCCCAGCACTACGGGACGCACTACACCCCGCCCGGGCTCGTCGTCACCGCCGCCGGTGGCGTCGACCACGACACGCTCTGCGCCCTCGTCGCGGCCCAGGTCGCGGCGTCCGGCTGGGGGCCGAAGGTGACCGGGACGACGGGGGCGGCCGACCCGCTGCCCCGCCGGCCCGCGGGCGAGGCGGACCTGTCGGGGCTGTCCGGCCGCACGCTCGTCCTGCACCGCCCGACGGAGCAGGCGAACGTCGTCCTCGGGACGACCGGGCTCACCGCCACCGACCCGCGCCGCTACGTCATGAGCGTGCTCAACGCCGTCCTCGGCGGGGGCATGAGCAGCCGGCTGTTCCAGGAGGTCCGCGAGAAGCGGGGCCTGGCGTACTCGGTGTACTCGTTCGCGTCGGGCTACTCCGACGCGGGCTACTTCGGCCTCTACGCGGGGTGCGCCCCCGGCAAGACCGACCAGGTGCTCGCGCTCCTCGCGGCCGAGCTGGAGCGGCTCGCCGCCGACGGGCTCGACGGCGACGAGCTCGTGCGGGCGCACGGCCAGATCTGCGGCGGGCTCGTCCTCGGCATGGAGGACTCCGGGTCGCGGATGTCGCGCCTGGGCAAGGCCGAGCTCGTGCACGGCGAGTTCACCGACCTCGACGAGTCGCTCGCGCGGATCCGCGCGGTGACCTCGGACGACGTCCAGGCGCTCGCGGTCGACCTCGCCGGCCGGCCGCGCTCGCTCGCCGTCGTCGGACCGTTCGACCCCGACCGCGAGTTCGCGGCCACGGGAGCAGGAGGAGCACGGGCATGACCACGCGGGTAGCGGTCGTCGGGGCGAAGGGCCGGATGGGTCGCCAGGTCTGCGCGGCCGTCGAGGCGGCCGACGGGCTCGAGCTCGGGCCGCAGATCGACGTCGGCGACGACCTCGCCGCCGTCGCGGACGCCGACGTCGCCGTCGTCTTCTCGGTGCCCGACGTCGCCGTCGAGCACACCCTCGCGTGCGTCGCGCACGGCGTCCACGCCGTCGTCGGCACGACCGGCTGGTCCGCGGACCGGCTCGACACCGTGCGGGCGGCGCTCGCCGACAAGCCCGGGGTCGGCGTCCTCGTCGCCCCGAACTTCGCGCTCGGCGCGGTGCTGCTCCTGCGGTTCGCCGCGATGGCGGCCCCGCACTTCGAGTCCGTCGAGGTGATCGAGCTGCACCACCCGGACAAGGTCGACGCCCCGAGCGGCACGGCCCGGCACACCGCCGAGCTCATCGCCGCCGCCCGCAAGGACGCCGGCTGCGCGCCGGTCCCGGACGCGACGACGACCGCCCTGGACGGCGCCCGCGGCGCGGACGTCGACGGGGTCCGGGTGCACTCGGTGCGGCTGCGCGGCCTCGTCGCCCACGAGGAGGTCCTCCTCGGCGGGCCGGGGGAGCAGCTGACGATCCGGCACGACTCGTTCGACCGGGTCTCGTTCATGCCGGGCGTCATCCTCGGCGTCCGGACCGTCGGGTCCCGGCCCGGGCTCACCGTGGGGCTCGAGAACTACCTCGACGGCTGACCCCGCGCGACCGGGCAACGCGGCCGGGCGGCCGCGGTGGCGTAACCCGTTCGCCAACCGCCGGGACCGGGTCGAGAATGCCGGGATGGGCGGGACAGCAGCGGTCGAGGCCGTCGACCTGGTCAAGCACTTCGGGACCAACCGGGCCGTCGACGGCGTGAGCTTCGTCGTCCCCGAGGGCACGGTGCTCGGCCTGCTCGGCCCCAACGGGGCCGGCAAGACGACCCTCGTCCGCATGCTGACGACGCTCAGCGTGCCGACCAGCGGGACGGGCCGCGTCGCCGGCTTCGACGTCGTCACGCAGCCGAACGAGGTCCGCCGCAGCATGGGCCTCACCGGGCAGGCGGCGACGGTCGACGAGATCCTCACCGGGGCGGAGAACCTGCGGCTCGTCGGGGCGCTCTACGGCCTGCCGAGGGCGTACGTCCGCGACGCGACCGAGCGCCTCCTCGACCGGTTCGACCTCACCGACGCCGCGGACCGGATGGCGAAGACCTACTCCGGCGGCATGCGGCGGCGCCTCGACCTCGCCGTGAGCCTGCTCGCGGCCCCGCCGATCCTCTTCCTCGACGAGCCGACGACCGGGCTCGACCCGAAGAGCCGCTCGGGCCTGTGGGCGGTGCTCCGCGAGCTCGTCGACGAGGGGACGACCCTGCTGCTCACGACGCAGTACCTCGAGGAGGCCGACCAGCTCGCCGACGAGATCGTCGTCGTCGACAAGGGCAAGGTCATCGCGGCCGGCACCCCCACGCAGCTCAAGGACGAGGCGGGCCGGGCCAGCGTCGTCGTCACCCTGACGCACGCCCGCGACCTGGAGGCGGCGGCCGACCTGGTGCGCGCGCACTCGCCGGAGGTGCACGTCGACCGGACGAGCCGCCGGGTCACCGCGCGGGCCGGAGGGCTGGGCGACATGACCCGGATCGCGGCGGCGTTCGAGGCGAGCAGCATCGAGCTCGACGACCTCGGTCTGGCCCGCCCCAGCCTCGACGACGTGTTCCTGCACCTGACCGGGCACCGGGCCGAGGACGCCGACAGCACCGAGGACGCCGGACCCATCACCGAAGGAGCGGCACCGTGACGACCCTCCCGACCACCCGTGCGACGCGGCCGCCGCTGGTCCGCCCGCCGCTCTCGCCGCCCTCGCTCGTGCGCGCGGCGTCGACCATCGTGTGGCGCAACCTCCTGCACATCCGGCGGATGCCGGAGATGCTGCTCGACGTCACGGTGCAGTCGGTGATGTTCGTCCTGCTGTTCGCCTACGTGTTCGGCGGCGCGATCGCCGTCGCCGGCTCGGACTACCGGGAGTTCCTGCTCCCCGGGATCATGGTGCAGACGATGGTGTTCTCCTCCGCCGTCGTCGCGACCGGGCTGACGAACGACCTGCAGAAGGGCATCGTCGACCGGTTCCGCTCGCTGCCGATCCCGCGCTCCTCGGTGCTCGTCGGCCGGAGCATCTCGAGCCTGATCCACTCGAGCATCGGCGTCGCCGTCATGGGGCTGACCGGCCTGCTCATCGGCTGGCGGATCCGCAACGGCGTCGTCGACGGCGTCCTCGCGTTCCTCCTGCTGCTGCTCTTCGGGTTCGCCGTGATCTGGCTCGGGATCTGGGTCGGCTCGATCATGCGGACCGTCGAGGCGGTGCAGGGGTTCATGTTCACGGTGATGTTCCCGCTGACGTTCGTCGCCAACACGTTCGCGCCGACGGAGACCATGCCGGCGTGGCTGCGGTTCGTCGCCGAGTGGAACCCGATCTCCGCGGTCACCCAGGCCTGCCGTGAGCTGTGGGGGAACGGGCTGCCGGCACCCGCTGACGCCGCGTGGCCGCTGCAGCACGCCGTCCCGGTCTCGGTCGCGTGGTCGCTCCTGCTGACCGCGGTCTTCGCGCCGCTCGCGGTCTCGGCGTTCCGCCGCCGCTCCCGGGACTGACGGCCCGACCGTCGGCCCCTGCCGTCAGTCCAGCCCGGCGAGCCGCAGCCCGGCGGCGACGACCGCGGCGGCGACGACGACCACGACGAACGGCGCCCGCCGCCAGAGCAGCACGGCCGCGACGGCCACCGCGGGCACCCGCGCGTCGAGGACGAGCGCCCCCGTGTCGACGACCGTCTGGACGGCGAAGAGGGCCGACAGCAGCGCGACCGTGACGAGCGCGGCGACCCGGACGACGCGGGGCCGCTCGAGGACGGCGTGCGGCACGAGCCAGCCCGCGAGCTTGGCGAGGTAGCAGACGGCGCAGCCGGCGAGCACGGCCGGCCAGGTCGTCACGGTGCGCCGCTCTCGGCGCCGGTGCGTGCGCCGGCCCGGGCCGGCCGCAGCCCGGCGACGGCGCCGCCGACGGCCGCGGCGGGCACCGGCCCGCCGGCGGGGGGG
>JACRAB010000565.1 GCA_016213575.1 Actinomycetota bacterium | reverse complement strand
GCCCTCGCGACGGGCGCCGACCCGGTGCCGCTCGTCGCGGCCATCGCGATGAAGGTGCGCGGGCTCGCCAAGGTGTCCGCCGCGCGGCGGGGGCCGGCAGCCCAGCTCGCCGGTGAGCTCGGGATGGCGCCCTGGCAGATCGACCGGGCGCGGCGCGAGCTCACCGGGTGGACCGACGACGGGCTGGGTGAGGCGGTGCTCGCGCTCGCTGCCGCCGACGAGGCCGTCAAGGGTGGCGGCCGGGACCCGGTCTACGCGGTGGAGCGGGCGATCCTCACGATCGCGGGCGCGCGCAGGCGCTGAGGCCGTTCACCCGCGAGCGGTCGGGCGACGTCAGCGCGGCGTACCGAAGTCCTGCGTCCAGTAGACGCCGTACTGGCTGCCCGACTGCTTCCACATCCCGACACCGAGCTCGGTGAGCTTGCAGTTGAGGATGTTCTCCCGGTGGCCCTTGGACTTCATCCACGAGTCCATGACCGCGGCCGCGTCGCTCTGGCCGGCGGCGATGTTCTCGGCGGCCCAGCTGTACTTGTAGCCGGCGTCGGACATCCGCTCGAACGGGTCCTTGCCGCCGGGGGTGTCGTGCGAGAAGTAGCCCTTGACCGCCATGTCCTTGCTGTGGGCGCGGGCGACCGTCGTCAGCGTCGCGTCGGCCGTGACGGCCTTGCAGCCCGCCTTGCCGCGCTCGACGTTGACCAGGCGCAGCACCTCGGCCTCGGCGGCGTTGTTCGTCGTCCCGCTGCCGGCCGCGGTCGTCGTCTTCGTCGTCGCCGGGGCGGGCTTCTTCGTCGTCTTCGTCGTCGTGGAGGTCGACGGCTTCGCCGCGGCCTTCGACGTCGTGCTCTTCGTCGGGGCCGGGGTGCGGACCTGCTCGCGGGAGGCGCCGTCGGTCGTCGTCCGGACGGTCTTCGGCGTGGCCGAGGAGACCTTCGGGCCGGGGACCTTCGACGTCGGGGTCGCCGCGGCGTCGCCGCTCTGCGCGTTCGCGTCGTCGTCGAGCGGGGCGCTGACGATCTGTGCGGCGTCGTCCCCGCCACCACCGAGCACCGAGAAGCCGCCGTAGAACGCGCCCGCCAGGGCGACCGGGGCGACGAGCACGGTGATGACGCGGTTGCGGCGCCTCGCGGCCCGCCGGCGGATGTCACGGCGGCTCATCGCTGTGCGCGGCGTCTCCGGGGCGTCGAGGTCGGAGAAGAACGACGAATCCCGATCGGCTCTCACAGGGGAGGACACTACGGCGAGTTACCACGCTCGATCAAGCGAGGCGCGGGCGTTTAAGGATCCTTAACGTTCCGTCATGATGATCCCCCGAACGGAGGAGGCTCCGGGTCGTCCGTATGCAGGACGTCACGGTGCGGTATCCGGGCTGGTGAGGCGCCCGCAGCGGTCGCAAAACGCCGTCGGCGCCGCCCCGGTGACCCGGACGGCGCCGACGAAGGCTGTGCTGCTGCGGTGACGTACGCCTCAGGAGGCGCTGACCGCCTTCGCCATGGCCGACTTGCGGTTCGCGGCCTGGTTCTTGTGGATGACGCCCTTGCTGACGGCCTTGTCGAGCTTCTTCGAGGCCAGGCGGAGGGCGTTGGCGGCCGTCTCGGCGTCGCCGCCGGCGGCTGCCTCACGGAACGCGCGGACGACCGTCTTGAGCTCCGACTTCACTGCCTTGTTGCGCAGCCGGCGCTTCTCGTTGGTCGCGTTCCGCTTGATCTGGGACTTGATGTTCGCCACGCGTCGTCTCTTCCTGATGCTGGGACAGGTCGGTTAGAGGGCGTCGGCCCGTCCGGGACTACCGGCGGTGGGGACTCGCCGGATGGCGGAAGCGGGCCTGGCACGCGCACGACCTGAGCGCGCACCGTCGTCAAGGGTATCAGCCGGTGACGGGTGGTCCGGTCGGGTGCTCAGGCCCAGCCGTTGACCGCCCGGACCTGCTCGGCGACGTCGTCGAACGTGCCCTTCGGCATCGTCCCGCCCTCGCGCCGGACGGCGGCCGGGTCGAGCCGCACCACCCGGTCGAGCCGCACCTCGCTGGGGCGGCGCTTCGGGTCCCACGGGCCGGTGCCGACGTCCGCCCACTGCCGCCCGGCACGCGCCTCCTGGGCGGCGTCCCGGTCGTGGTCCTTGCTCGTGAGCATGAGGCCGAGCAGCCAGTTGCCGTCCCGGCCGATGACGAGCACCGGCCGGTCCTTGCCCTGGGCGTGGTCCTCCTCGAAGGGGACCCAGCCCCAGACGACCTCACCCGGGTCGGCCTGGCCGTCGGGGTCGGGCCGGTACTCGATCGTGGCCCGGCCGGTGAAGTCGCCGGGGTAGCCGTCGGAGGTCGGCGCCGAGGGCGCGGGTGCCGAGGGCCGGGACGACGAGCGGCGGGGCTCCGAGCGGCGGGGCTCCGAGGGGCGGGAGGACGACGGCCGCGGGGACGTCGGCGTCCGCTTGCTCGGCGACCGCAGAAGAGAACGGACCGCCGCCTCGGCGCCGGCGGCGAGCGCGCGCCCGAGAGCCCTGCCGAACGAACCACCGAGTCCCTGTGCCACCCGGCGATCGTACGGCGTCGTCCGTGGCCCGCCGCTGCTCCGGGCGCGCACTCCCCGTGGTCGTCGTCCGTGCTCAGAGCGTGGTTGTGAAGGTGAACACGCAGGGTGTGACGCGCGCGACACGCACTGAGAGGTTCATTGCCGACAAGTAACTCGCGCGTGACATCGGAGGGCTACGGTTCCGAGCCATGGCGGAACTCTTCGACGGCTACCGGCTGGGGACCGCCTGGGACGAGATGCTCAGCGACGGTGACCAGCCCCGGCGGCCGTACCGGGCGGTGCACGGCACGCTGCGCCGGCTCACCGGCGACCAGCTGAGCGTCCGCGCTGACGCGCTCGCCCGCTCCTACCTCGACCAGGGCGTGACGTTCGACTTCGCGGGCGAGGAGCGGCCGTTCCCGATCGACATCGTCCCCCGGGTCATCTCGGCCGAGGAGTGGAGCGAGGTCGAGGCCGGCGTCGGGCAGCGGGTGCGGGCGCTGGAGATGTTCCTCGCGGACATCTACGGCAAGCGTGAGTGCATCCGCGCCGGCATCGTGCCGTGGCGGGTCGTCGCGTCGGCGTCCGGGTTCCAGCGGGTCGCGGCCGGCATCGCGCCCGCGAACGGGGTCCGCTGCCACGTGTCGGGCATCGACCTCATCCGCGACGAGGACGGCAACTTCCGCGTCCTCGAGGACAACGTCCGTGTGCCGTCCGGGGTCAGCTACGTGCTGGCGAACCGGCGCGCGATGCAGCAGGTCTTCCCGGAGTCCTTCGCGACCCACCGGATCCGCCCCGTGAGCGACTACCCGCGCCGGCTGCTCGCCGCGCTGCGGGCCGCGGCGCCGCGCGGTGTCGCGGACCCGACGGTCGTCGTCCTCACCCCGGGCATCTACAACAGCGCCTACTTCGAGCACACGCTGCTCGCCCGCACGATGGGCGTCGAGCTCGTCGAGGGCCGCGACCTCGTCTGCTCGGACGGCCGGGTGCGGATGCGGACGACGGACGGCGAGCGCCAGGTCGACGTCATCTACCGCCGGGTGGACGACGAGTTCCTCGACCCGGTGCAGTTCCGGGCCGACTCGCTCCTCGGCTGCCCGGGCCTCGTCAACGCGATGCGGGCCGGCAACGTGACGATCGCCAACGCGATCGGCAACGGCGTCGCCGACGACAAGCTCGTCTACACGTACGTCCCGGACCTCATCCGGTTCTTCCTCGGCGAGGAGCCGATCCTCCAGAACGTGCGCACCTACCGGTGCAGCGAGCGCGACGACCTCGCCGAGGCCGTCGACAAGCTCGACCAGCTCGTCTTCAAGCCGGTGGACGGCGCGGGCGGCAAGGGGCTCGTCATCGGGTCCCGCGCGACGAAGGAGCAGCTCGCGACGCTGCGCACCCAGGTGCTCGCCGACCCGCGGAGCTGGATCGCCCAGCCCGTCGTCATGCTCTCGACCGTCCCGACGCTCATCGACGGGCAGCTCCGCCCGCGGCACGTCGACCTGCGGCCCTTCGCCGTCAACGACGGCCAGAACGTCTGGGTGCTGCCGGGCGGGCTGACCCGGGTCGCGCTGCCCGAGGGCCAGCTCGTCGTCAACTCGAGCATGGGCGGCGGCTCCAAGGACACCTGGGTGCTCTCCGGCCAGACCACGGCCATCACGCCCCGCCGGGCCGTCGCCGTCGGTGCCGCGCGCCGGATCTCGCTGCCCGGGCCGGACCTGCCGCCCGACGAGACCGAGGTCGCCCACCAGCAGCAGCAACAGCAGCAGCAGAGCGGGAACGGGGTGGCGTCGTGCTGAGCCGCATCGCCGAGTCGCTGTTCTGGATCGGCCGCTACGTCGAGCGTGCGGACGACACCGCGCGCATCCTCGACGTCCACCTCCAGCTGCTCCTCGAGGACCCGTACCTCTCCGAGGCCGAGGCCTGCACGGCGCTGCTCGCCGTCATGGGCGTCGAGATCGACACGATGGACGCCGGCAACGGGATCGACCCGCCACCGCCGGACATCGACCGCAACCTCGTGCTCGAGCGGCTCGCCTACGCGAGCGACCACCCCAGCTCGATCGTCGGCTCCCTGAGCGCGGCCCGGGAGAACGCCCGCCGCGCCCGGGAGACGGTCTCGTCGGAGCTGTGGGAGTGCCTCAACATGACGTGGATCGGGATCGACGCCGCGCGCGAGCGCGCGACGACGGCCCACCAGTTCTTCATGTGGGTGCGCGAGCGCAGCGCGCTCGTCGCGGGCATCGCCGACGCGTCGATGAGCCAGGACGACGCGTGGCGGTTCCTCACCCTCGGCCGCTAGCTCGAGCGCGCCGACATTACGGCGCGGCTCGTCGCGACGTCGAAGATCTCGGGCGCCGTCCCGTCGTGGACGACGCTGCTGCGCTCGTGCGGCGCCTACGAGAGCTACGTGCGCACGTACCGCGGCGTCGCGTCCGACGAGCGGGCCGCCGAGTTCCTGCTCCTCGACCGGCTCTTCCCTCGGTCGGTGCTCTACGCGCTCAACCAGGCCGAGGACTGCCTCGCCGACCTCGCCCCGGCGACCGAGCGGGTCGGGGTCTCCGACCAGGCCCGCCGGCTGCTCGGCCGGGCCCGCACGTCCCTGGAGTACCGCTCGCTCGGCGAGGTCCTCGCGGACCTGCCGGCCGAGATGGAGAAGGTGCAGCGAGCCTGCTCGGCCTCGAGCGAAGAGGTGGCCAAGCGCTACTTCCCGCGCGCGGTGACGACGGCCTGGATCGGGGAGGTCTCGTGACCGTCGCACCGAACGGCCTCGGCGGCTACGGCGGGCAGCCGCGCCGCATCGTCATCGAGCACCGCACGGGATACCGCTACGAGAAGCCGGTGCTCGCGTCGTACAACGAGGCCCGGCTCACGCCGATCACGACGATCGGGCAGACCGCGCTCGACGCCCGCGTCGAGGTGAGCCGGATGACGTGGACGCACACCTACTGGGACTACTGGGGCACCCAGGTCACGGCGTTCGACGTGCTCACCCCGCACGACGCGTTGGAGGTCACCGCCTCGAGCACCGTCGAGGTGTGGCCGTCGCGCGAGGTCAACGCGACGGCGACGTGGGACGACGTCCGCAGCGACGCCGTCACCGACGAGTGGGTCGAGTTCCTCGGGCAGAGCCGGAGCACGACGCCGGACGACGAGCTCGTCGACCTCGCGCACGAGGTCTCCTCGGGGCTGTCGCCGGACGCCGCCGCACGCGCGATCTGCGAGCGGATCAACAGCCTCGTCGAGTACGTGCCCGGCGTGACGAGCGTGCACACCGACGCCGTCGAGGTCTGGCGCACGAAGCAGGGCGTCTGCCAGGACTACACACACCTCACCCTCGGGGCGCTGCGCGCGGTGGGCATCCCGGCCCGCTACGTCTCGGGCTACCTGCACCCGCAGCCGGATGCCGGGCTGGGCGAGACCGTCGAGGGCCAGAGCCACGCGTGGGTCGAGTGGTGGGCGGGGGAGTGGGTCGCCTTCGACCCGACGCACGCCGCGCCGGCGGGGTCGGACCATGTCGTCGTCGCGCGGGGGCGGAACTACGGGGACGTGCCGCCGCTCAAGGGCGTGTACGCCGGGACCGCGGGGTCGGAGCTGTTCGTCTCGGTCAAGCTGACCCGCCTCAGCTGAAGCCACCCGGCAACAGAGCTAGCGGGTCAACCTCAGCGGCACACTGCCGTTCTCGTTTCCCCGCAAGGGGTTCAGGCCGGGGGGCGGCCGCGGCGTGGGGGCGGGGCGGTGTGGCGCGGTAGGCGGCCTGCGTCGTCCAACGCCTTGCGCAGCAACCACTCCACGTGCGCGTTCACGCTGCGCAGGTCCTGCGCGGCCCACGCAGCGACGGCGTCGTGCACCGCCGGGTCGAGCCGCAGCAGCATGCTCTTGCGCTCGCGCCGCGCGGCGCGTGACGCGGCCCCGGGCGGCGGGGGAGTCCCGCCGTCCGGGGGCGTCGCGTCGTCCGTCACGAGCCTGTCTCCGCGGCCGGCTCAGGTGTAGAGCGTGCCGGTGTTGACGACCGGCGTGGCCCGGGAGTCGCCGCAGAGCACGACGAGCAGGTTGCTCACCATGGCGGCCTTGCGCTCCTCGTCGAGCTCGACGACGTCGTTCTCGCGCAGCCGGGCCAGGGCCAGCTCGACCATGCCGACGGCGCCGTCGACGATCCGCGTGCGCGCGGCGACGATCGCGCCGGCCTGCTGGCGCTGGAGCATCGCCTGGGCGATCTCGGGGGCGTAGGCGAGGTGGCTGATCCGCACCTCGAGGATCTCGACGCCGGCGACGGCGACGCGGGCGTTCACCTCGGTGGCGAGCTCGGCGGCGACGAGGTCGGTCGAGCCGCGCAGGCTCGTGCGGTCGACCCCGCCGTCGTCGTAGGGGTGCGACGTCGCGACGTGGCGGATCGCGGCCTCGGCCTGGACGGTGACGAAGTCGAGATAGTTCTGGACGGCGAACGTCGCGCGGGCGGTGTCGGAGACCTGCCAGACGACGATCGCGGCGAGCTCGACCGGGTTGCCGTCCGCGTCGTTGACCTTGAGGGTGCGGGTCTCGAAGTTCTGCACCCGCACCGACACCCGGCGCCGGGTCGTCAGCGGGGTCACGAGCACGAACCCGGTGCGGCGCACCGTGCCGACGTAGCGGCCGAGGAACTGCACGACCCGGGTCTCGACCGGCTGGATGATGACGAGCGCGGCCGCCGTGACGAGCGCGACGAGGCCGAGGAGCACCATCGTCGCGAGCACGACGCCGGACTTGCCGGCGGGGACGTCGCCGTCCGTCGTGAGGTCGGCCAGCCGGCCGACGAGGAACAGCTCACCGATGCCGCACGCGAGGACGACGGCCACCCCGAGCCAGCCGCTCGCGGAGAACGCGGGGCGCTCGCTGAGGTCCACCGCCTGCGCGGTGGCGACCGGGGGCGCGACCTGCTCGCCGGGGGAACCTGGGGTGAGGGTGGGGCTGGACATGGCGACCTCCCGAGTCGGCCCGGCCGGTCCGTGCCGGCCGATGTCAAAGTGATATCACTTTTCTGATGCGTGTCCAGGGACTTCGGTTCCCCGGGACGGCGTCCGGACCCACAGGTGGCTCGGCCATGCTGTGCCAGTGCTCCTCGGGCGGTCCCGGTCCCGCGCCGCGGCCGGTGACCGGCCCCGCCGCGCGGTGCCGCGCGACGGCTGGTTCCTCCTCGTGCTCGCGGTCGGGTTCGCCGTCCGCCTCGGGCCGCTGCTCGCCGCGGGCCGGCTCGGGGGAGTGCTCGAGTACGACGACGGCGTCTACTACTCGGCGAGCGCCGCCGTCCTGCAGGGGTCCTGGCCGTACCGGGACTTCGTCTTCGTCCACCCGCCCGGTGTCGCGCTGCTCCTGCTGCCGGTCACCTGGCTCGCGACCGTCACGAGCGACACCGTCGCGCTGGCGACCGCGCGGGTGCTCGTCTGCGCCACCGGCGCGCTCACCGCGGCCCTGACCTACCGCTACCTCCGCGACCGCAGCCGGCCCGCCGCCGTCGTCGCCGGGCTGCTCTACGCCGTGTGGCGGCTGCCCGCCCGGGCCGAGCACACGATCCTGCTCGAGCCGGTGCTCGCGCTCGCCCTCGTCGTCGCGCTGCTGCTGCTCGACGGCGCGCGGCGCGCGGCGGACGGCGTGCCGCCCGGCCGGCGGCTGCGGCTGCTCGCCGCGTCGGGGGCGGTCATGGGGCTGAGCCTCGGCGTCAAGGTCTGGGCCGCCGCCGGGTGCCTCGTGCTTCTCGTGCACGTGCTGCGGAGCGTGCGGCCGCGGGACGGCGTGACCGCCTGGGTCGTCGGCCTCGCCGCGGGCGCCGCGGTGCCGTACGGGTTCGGCCTGCTCGCCGGGACGCGCGCGTTCGTCGCGCAGGTCGTCGGGCTCCAGGTAGGCCGGGAGGCGCCGGACTCCGTCGCGGAGCGGGTCTCCCGGCTCGCCGACCTCGCCGGGCTGGGCGGGCTGGACCCGGTCGCCGGCCGGCTGCCGGACCTGTGGCTCGGCCTCGGCTGCCTCGCGGTGCTCGCCGCCTGCTGCGTGCGCGTCGCGCGCCGGCACCCGGCCGAGCGGCACCTCGTCGCGCTCGGGGTGCTGCAGGTCGCGATGGTGCTGCTCGCGCCGGCGTCCTGGTACCACTACCTCGCCTTCGCGGCGCCGGTGCTCGCCGTGCTCGTCGGGCTCGCGGTCGCCGGGCCGCCGGCCGCT
>JACRAB010000553.1 GCA_016213575.1 Actinomycetota bacterium | reverse complement strand
GCGCTGGACCTGGACCTCGAGGCGGATCTCGGGGTGGACACGGTGAAGCAGGCCGAGGTGTTCGCCGGGGTGCGGGAGCACTTCGGGGTGGAGCGGGACGCGGCGTTGCAGCTGCGGGACTTCCCGACGCTCGCGCACGTCGTCGGCTGGGTCCGCTCGAAGACCGGCATCGCGGCACCGACCGTCGAACCTGTCGCGGAGCCGGTCACGGGACCCGTCGCGGAACCGGTCGCAGCGCAGGTCACGGAGCCGGCCGGTGACCCGGTGCTCCACGCGGTCGTCGGGATCGTCGCGGAGATGACCGGCTACCCGCCGGAGCTGCTCGACGCCGACCTCGACCTGGAGGCCGACCTCGGGGTGGACCCGGTCAAGCAGGCCGAGGTCTTCGCCCAGGTCCGGGTGCACTTCGGGGTGGAGCGGGACGCGGCGCTGCAGCTGCGGGACTTCCCGACGCTCGCGCACGTCGTCGGCTGGGTCCGCTCGAAGACCGGCATCGCCGCGCCGGGCGCCGGACCCGTTGCCGGACAGCCCGTCCCGGCCGCCGAGGAACCGGTGCACCCGGCACCGCAGGAGCAGCTGCGCGGCGACCTCGCCGCGATCGACGCGCTGCCGCGCCGGGTGCCCGTCCCCGTCGTCCGCCCGACGGCGTCCGCGTGCGCACGCACCGGGGTCACCCTCGGCGCGGGCACCCGGGTCGTCCTCGCCCCGGACACCGGTGGCGTCGCGGCCGCGCTCGCCAAGCGGCTCGACCGGCTCGGGGTCACCGTGCTCACGCTGGACCCGGCCTCGACGGTCGACGAGGTCACCGCCACCCTCGACGGCTGGCTCGCCGACGGTCCCGTGCACGGCGTCTACTGGCTGCCCGCCCTCGACGACGAGGGCCCGCTCGACGCACTCGACCTCGCCGGCTGGCGGGAGGCCCTGCGGCGCAGGGTCAAGACGCTGCACGCGACGATGCGCCGGCTGTTCGACGGCGCCCCGTTCCTCGTCACGGCCACCCGGCTCGGCGGGTTCCACGGCTACGACGACGCCGGGGCCACGTGCCCGCTCGGCGGCGCGGTCACCGGGTTCGCGAAGTCCTACAAGAAGGAGCAGCCGGCCGCCCTCGTCAAGGCCGTCGACCTCCCGCCGGCCGACCGCAGGACCGCGGCGCCGGCCGACGCCCTCGTCGAGGAGACCCTCGTCGACCCCGGCTGCGTCGAGGTCGGCCGCCCGGCCGGTGCGCAGCGCTGGGGCGTGGGGCTCGCCGTCCGGCCGTTCCCGGCGCTGCACGACGGCTCCGCCGACGGTGACGGCGGCCTCGTGCTCGACGGCGGCTCGACCGTCGTCGTCACCGGTGCGGCCGGCAGCATCGTCTCGGCGATCACCGCGGACCTCGCGGCGGCGTCCGGGGCGAGGTTCCACCTGCTCGACCTCACCCCGGCGCCCGATCCGGCGGACCCCGACCTGCAGCGGTACCTCACCGACCGGGAGGGCCTCAAGGCCGACCTCGCCGCCCGCATGAAGGACCGCGGGGAGCGGCCCACCCCGGTCGCGATCGACAAGGAGCTCGCCCGGTTCGAGCGGCTGGCCGCTGCGCTCGCGGCGATCCGCGCCGTCGAGGCCGCCGGCGGGACCGCGCGGTACCACAGCGTCGACCTCACCGACGCGGCCGCGGTCGCGGCGGTCGTCGCCGACGTGCGGGCGTCGTCCGAGCGGGTCGACCTGCTGCTGCACGCCGCCGGGCTGGAGATCAGCCGCGGGCTCCCGGCGAAGGAGCCGCGCGAGTTCGACCTCGTCCTCGACGTCAAGTGCGACGGCTGGTTCTGCCTCGTCCACGCCCTGGGGGACACCCCGGTCGGTGCCACGGTCGTCTTCAGCAGCGTCGCCGGCCGCTTCGGCAACGCCGGCCAGACCGACTACACCGCCGCGAACGACCTGCTGTGCAAGGTGACGAGCAGCCTGCGCCGGACCCGTCCGGGCACCCGGGCGATCGCCCTGGACTGGACGGCGTGGGGCGGGATCGGGATGGCCACCCGCGGCTCGATCCCGACGATCATGGCGGCCGCCGGGGTCGAGATGCTGCCGCCGGAGGCCGGGATCGCCTGGATCCGTCGTGAGCTCGTGTCGTCCGGGTTCCGCGGCGAGGTCGTCGTCGCGGGCCGGCTCGGCCTCATGGCGGCCGAGAACGACCCGGCGGGCGGGCTCGACGTCGGGGCCGTCGACGTGGCCGGCTGCGGTCCGATGGTCGGCGCGGTCGCCGGCGTCCGGACCACCGACGGGCTCGTCGTCACGACGACCCTCGACCCGGCCGCGCAGCCGTTCCTCGACCACCACCGGATCGACGGCGTCCCCGTTCTGCCCGGCGTCATGGGGATGGAGGCGTTCGTCGAGGCGGCCCGGCTCGCGGCCCGGCTCGGCGGGGTGCCGCACGAGGTGACCGGCCTGGAGGACGTCGCGTTCCTCGCCCCGGTGAAGTTCTACCGGGACGAGCCGCGAACGGTGACCGTCACGGCGCTGCTGCGCGCCGACGCCGGCGGCGACCTCATCGCGGACTGCCGGCTCGAGGCGCAGCGGGTGCTGCCCGGCGCGGCCGACCCGGTGACGACGGTGCACTTCACCGGACGCGTCCGGCTCTCCACCGCCGTCGCGCCGGCCGCCCCGGACCTCGTCGTCGACCTCACCGAGCCCGCGGCGGACGCCGCCCTCGGCCCGGACGCCGTGTACCGGCTCTACTTCCACGGCCCGGCGTACCAGGTCGTCGGCGGGGCCTGGCGGACCGGGGACGGCGCGACCGCCCGGCTCGCCGACCCGCTGCCCGAGGACCATGTGCCCGCCGCGGCCCCGCTCGCCTCCGCACCGCGGCTCGTCGAGCTGTGCTTCCAGGCGGCCGGGCTCTGGGAGGCGGGACGGCAGGACCGGCTCGCGCTGCCCCGGGCGGTGGCCCGGGTGCGCTGGGTGGCGGGTCCGCCGCCGTCGCCCGGGGACGGCGCGAACGGGGCGCTGTTCGCGGTGGCGACCCCGGAGGCCGCCGACGGCGTCTTCGACTGCGCCGTCGTCGACGCGCAGGGTCACGTCGTCCTCGCCCTCGACGGGTACGCGACCGTCCCGCTGCCGGCGCCGCTGCCGGACGACGTGAGCGCCCCGCTGCGCGGCGTCTTCGCCGGCTGACCACCCGACCACCCCGAGCCCCCCGGCCACCCCGGCCACCGGCCGGACCCGCTGCCCCGCACCGTGTCCCGACAGGAGTGTCATCCGTGACCACGATCCGCCGTCTCGCCGTGCTCGACCGGGGCGAGGTCGCCGTCCGGCTCCTCGCGGCGGTCGCCGAGCTCAACCGGGAGGCCGCCGGGACGGTGCCCGTGACGACCGTCGCCGTCGTCACGGGCACGGGAGCGGCCTGGTCGGCCCGGGAGGCCGACGACGTGCTCGAGGTCGGGGACGCGGACGGCGACGCGCTGGCCCGCGCGGTCGTCGACGCCGGTGCGGACGCGGTCTGGGTCGGGGCCGGGGCGGTCACCGACCCGGCCGCGCGGGCCGACCTGGTCGCCCGCTTCGAGGACGCCGGGGTCACCGTCGTCGGCCCGTCCGCCGCGACCCTGCGGCTGCTCGGCTCCCCGGACGGTCTGCGGTCCGCCGCCGCCTCCGCCGGGGTCCCGGACCGGTGGCCGGACGGGGCCGCGCCGGCCGCGCTGCGCCGGGTCGACGTCGACGTCGTCTCCGACGGCGCCGGCGCCACGTGGGTGCTCGGGACCCGGGACACGACGGTCCGGCACGCGGGCCGCACCGTCCTCGTCGAGTCCGGGGCACCGGACCTGCCGGACCCGGTGCGCGCCGTGCTCCACGAGCAGGCGGGGCGTCTGGTCGCCGGGCTCGGCCACCGCGGTGTCGTCGAGGTCGGGTTCGAGGTCGCCGGGGACGCCGTCCGGCTCGCCGGGGTGGCCGCCCCGTCGCTCGTCGGGCAGACCCCCGTCGAGGAGGTCCGCGGGGTCGACCTCGTGGCCGTGCACCTCGACCTCGCGCGGGGCGCGAGCCCGCTGCTCCCGGCGGACGACGACGCCGGGCACTCGGTGCAGGTCCGGCTCAGGGCGCTCGACGTCGGGGTGGACCCGGCCGCCGGCGGCACGGTGACGCCCGGCCGGCTGCTGCTCCTCGACGTGCCCGCGGCGGCCGGGGTGCGGGTCGACGGCGGGCTGCGCGTCGGGGACGTCGTCACCGCGGACGCCCCGGTGCTCGCGACCCTGACCGCGTGGGGGCGGACCCGGGCGCAGGCGCTGGCCCGGCTCCGTCGGACGCTGTCCCGGACCGGTGCCGTCGTCGACGGCGGGACGACCGACCGGACGTTCCTGCTCGCCGTCCTCGCCCACCCCGACCTCGCCGCGGGCCGGGTCGACACCGGCTGGCTCGACCGCCTCGTCGCGGCCGGGGCCCTCGACCCGCCGCCGGACGCGGTCGCCGTCCTCGCGGCCGCGGCCGAGGCGTACGACGCCGACCGGGCCGCCGCCGAGGCCGCCTTCCACGCCCGGGCCGCGCGCGGCCGTCCGGAGCCGCCGGAGGCCGTCGGCACCCGCGTCGTCCTCGGCTACCGCGGCGGCGCCCACGCGCTGCGGGTCGACCTCGTCGCCCCCGGCCGGTACCGGGTCGGCGACCCGGACGGCGCGGCGGACGTCGTCGTCGAGCGGCTCGGCGCGTTCGAGCGCCGGCTGGTCTGCGGCGGCCGCCGGCACCGGGTCGTCGTCGCCACCCACGGCAGCGTCGTCCGGGTCGAGGTCGACGACACCGCCCACGTGCTGACCCGTGAGGACGGCGTCGTCGTCCGCGCCGGCTGGCCCGCGTTCGTCGTCGAGGTGCTCGTCGCCCCGGGGGACCACGTCCAGGCCGGCCGGCCGGTCGCCGTCCTGGAGTCGATGAAGATGGAGTCGGTCGTGCCGGCGCCGTTCGCCGGCGAGGTGCTCGGCGTCGACGTCGTCGCCAACGCCCAGGTGGAGGCGGGGGCCGGGCTGCTGCGGCTGCGCGCCGACGACCTGCGCTCGCGCCCCCTCGCGGAACCCGCAGCGGCGCAGCCGGTCCCGCTCGGGCTGCGCGGGCTGGCCCGGCCCGAGGAGCCGGGGCTGCGACCCTGCGAGCGGGTCTACGGACCGCTGCGCGAGTACCTGCTCGGCTACGACCTCGACCCGACGACGCTCACCCGGCTGCTCGGGGCGCAGCGCCGGCTCGCCGAGCTGTCGCCGCCGGACGACGCGTCGCTGCTCGCCTGCGAGGACTCCCTGCTCGGCCTGTACGCCGACCTCGGCGCGCTCTCCCGGCCGCGCAGCGAGAACGACGACGCGGACGACGGGCCCGAGGGCGAGGCGTTCCGGGACGCCCGCACCGGCAGCGCGCAGGAGTACCTCATCGCCTTCCTGCGGTTCCTCGACGCCGACCGGGCGATGCTGCCCGACCTGTACCGGGAGCGGCTGCGGGTCGCGCTCGGCCGGTACGGCGTGACCTCGCTGGACCGCACGCCGGAGCTGGAGTCCGCGGTCGTGCGGCTCTACCGCTCGATCGGCCGGGTCCGTGAGCTCGCCCCGGTCGTCGTCGCCGTCCTGGCCCGCCGGCTCGCCGCCGCCGACCTGCTCGCCACGACCGCGGGCCCGCACGAGCGCAGCCTCCTCGACCGGCTCGCGGCGGCGACCCAGGGCCGGCAGCAGGACGTCGCGGACCTGGCCCGCGACGTCCGGTTCCACCTGCTCGACGAGCCCGTCCTGGAGTCCGTCGTCGCGGACGTCTACGCCGAGATGGAGGGCCACCTCCTGGCCCTGCACGCCGACCCGCTCGCCCCGGACCGGGCGCACCGGGTCGACCGGCTCGTGCTCGCGCCGCACCCGATGCGGGCCGCGCTGCTGCGGCACTGGCTCACCGCGGGCGACGGTGCGGCGGGGGAGCCGCTGCGGCGCACCCTGCTCGAGGTCTACGTGCGGCGGTTCTACCGGATCCGGCCGCTGCGCGACCTGCGCACCGTCGTCGCCGGCGGGCACCTCATGGCCGCCGCCGACTACACCCACGACGGCCGGGACGTGCACCTCGTCGTCGCGTACGCGCCGCTGGAGGACCTGCCGTCCGTCGCGGACGCCGTCGGCGGGCACCTCGCGCGGCCCGCCCCGGGCGCCGCGCCGGTGCCCGCGTCGACGGACGTCGTCCTCGACGTCGTCACGTGGCAGGCCGGGGAGCGCCCGGAGATCGACGCGACGGCGGCCGCCGTCGCGGACCTGGTCACCGCCGTCGACGTCGGGCGCCGGCTGCACCGGCTCGACGTCACCGTGACGAGCACGGCCGGAGGCAGCAAGGAGCACTTCCGCACCCAGCACCTCACCTTCCGGCAGGACGCCTCGGGGGCGTTCGTCGAGGACGTGCTCTACCGGAACCTGCACCCGATGCTCGCCAAGCGGCTGGAGCTGTGGCGGCTCTCCGGGTTCCGGCTGGAACGACTGCCGTCGGCCGAGGACGTCTACCTGTTCCACGGCGTGGCCCACGACAACCCCCGGGACTCGCGGCTCTTCGCGCTTGCGGAGGTCCGCGACCTCACGGCCGTCCGCGGCGAGGACGGCTCGCTGAGCTACCCGCGGCTGGAGCGGATGGGGCTGCAGGCGCTCGCCGCGATGCGGACCGCGCTGGCCGCCTTCCCGGCCCGGGAGCGCCCGGTGGCGAACCGGATCGTGCTCGCCGTCCGGCCGCCGTGGGACGTCCCGCGGTCGGCCTGGGCCGGTCTCGCGAGGTCGCTGGCGCCGCTGGCGTCGGGGGCCGGGCTGGAGAAGGTCGTGCTGCGGGTGCGGATCCCCGGCCCGACCGGCCCGCGGGAGGCGGTCCTGCACCTCGAGGGGGTCGGCGGCCACGGCGTCACGGTGCGGGTCGAGGCCCCCGGTGACGCCCCGGTCCGGGCGCTGTCCGCCTACCAGCAGAAGGTGCTGCTCGCGGCCCGGTTCGGGGTGCCGTACCCGTACGAGGTCGTCCGGCTGCTCGCGTCCGCGGAAGGCACGCCCGGCCTGCTGCCGCCCGGCTCGTTCGTCGAGCACGATCTCGACGGCGACGACCGGCTGGTGCCGGTGGACCGGCCGCCGGGGGAGAACTCGGCCCACGTCGTCGTCGGGCTCGTGACGAACCGCACCGACGTCGTCCCGGAGGGGATGACCCGGGTGGCGATCCTGTCCGACCCGACGAAGGGGCTCGGGAACCTCGCGGAGCCGGAGTGCCGCCGGATCAACGCCGCCCTCGACCTCGCCGCGTCGCTCGGCGTCCCCGTCGAGTGGTTCGCGGTCTCCTCCGGCGCGCTCATCGCGATGGACTCCGGCACCGAGAACATGGACTGGATCGCCGCGACGCTGCGCCGGATCATCGAGTTCACCCAGGACGGCGGGGAGATCAACATCGTCGTCACCGGCATCAACGTCGGCGGGCAGCCGTACTGGAACGCCGAGGCGACGATGCTCATGCACACCCGGGGCATCCTCGTCATGACGCCGTCGAGCGCCATGGTCCTCACCGGCAAGCAGGCCCTCGACTTCTCCGGCGGTGTCTCGGCGGAGGACAACTTCGGCATCGGCGGGCACGACCGGGTCATGGGGCCGAACGGCCAGGCCCAGTACTGGGCGCCGACGTTCCTCGAGGCGTGCGGGGTGCTGCTGCGGCACTACGAGCTGACCTACGTGGTGCCGGGGGAGCGGTTCCCGCGCCGGCGCCCGACGGCCGACCCGCTCGACCGGGACGTCCGCCCGGCGCGGCACGTCCCCGTGCCCGGCAGCGACTTCACGAGCGTCGGGGACGTCTTCGACCCGGTGTCGAACCCCGACCGGAAGAAGCCCTTCGACATCCGGTCGGTGATGCGCGCCGTCGCGGACGCCGACACCGAGCCGCTGGAACGGTGGGAGCACTGGCGGGACGCGGAGAACGCCGTCGTCTGGGACACGTGCGTCGGCGGCATCCCGGTGTGCCTGCTGGGCATCGAGTCCCGGACCGTCCCGCGCCGCGGCTTCGTCCCGGCGGACGGTCCGCCGGCCTGGACGAGCGGCACCCTGTTCCCGCAGGCGTCCCGCAAGACGGCGCGCGCGGTGAACGCGGTGGCCGGACGGCGTCCGCTCGTCGTCCTGGCGAACCTGTCCGGGTTCGACGGGTCGCCGGAGTCGATGCGGCGCTGGCAGCTCGAGTACGGCGCGGAGATCGGCCGGGCGGTGACGAACTTCGACGGGCCGATCGTCTTCGTCGTCGTCTCGCGCTACCACGGCGGTGCGTTCGTCGTGTTCTCCAAGGCGCTCAACGCCCGGATGGAGATCGCTGCCGTCGAGGGGTCCTACGCCTCCGTCATCGGCGGTGCGCCGGCGGCGGCGACGGTGTTCGCACGTGAGGTCAAGGCGCGCACCGACCGAGACTCCCGGGTGACCGAGGCCCGCGAGCGGCTCGCGACGGCGAAGGGCGCGGCCGCGGGCCGGCTGCGGGTCGAGCTCGCCCGGGCGACGGAGCGGGTGCGCTCGGAGAAGCTCGGCGAGGTCGCCGACGAGTTCGACGGGATCCACACGATCGAACGGGCGCTGCGGGTCGGCTCGGTGGACCGGATCATCTCGGCGCAGGGGCTGCGGCCGTACGTCGTCGACGCCCTGGAGCGCGGTATGGCGCAGGGCTGAGGCGCGGGGCGGGGGCCGGGTCGCCGGGGCGCGCCGGCCGGCGTCAGGACGGCAGCCGGCGCGCCCTCGCCGTCCGCACCACGTGCTGGCGGAAGAGCTCGGCAGCGGGGAGCAGCCGGCGCTCGGTCGACCAGGCCATCCCGATCTCGCGGACGGCGGCCGGGTCGGTGAGGGGCAGGTACCGCAGCGGGCTCTCGACGGCGTCGGCGTCGGCGACGTGCGGCGCCGGCACGATGCTCACCCCGAGCCCGGCGGCGACGAACCCGCGGACCGTGGCGAGGTCGGTCCCGACGAAGGCGATGCGCGGCTCGAAGCCGGCCCGCTCGCACAGCTCGCCGACCTGGCGCCGCAGCAGGGACGTCGGCCGCAGCGCCACGAACGGCTCCTCGGCGACCTCGGCGAGGTCGATCTCGGCGCGGCCGGCGAGCGGGTGGTCGCGGGGGACGGCGAGCCGTAGCGGCTCGACGAGCAGCCGCTGCCACTTGACGGTCGGGTCCGACCGCCGCCACGCGGTGATCTCCAGGTCCGTCCGGCCGCCGTCCAGCACCGGGGAGACGAGCTCGTCGCGAACCTGCCGCAGGGTGAACTGCACCCCGGGGTGGTCGGCGCGGAAGGTGCCGACGAGCTGCGGCACGAGCCAGGTGGCGAGGGACTGCTGGAAGGCCACGGTCACGGTGCCGCTGTCCGGGTCGACGAGCTCGCTCACCGCCGCCAGCCCGTCGTCGAGGTTGTTGAGCAGCGCGTCCACGTGCCGTTTGAAGGCCGCGCCGGCCGGCGTCATCCGCAGGGTCCGGCCGGAGCGGTGCAGCAGGGGCGTCCCGACCTCGGCCTCGAGGCGGGCCAGCCCGCGGGACACCCCCGACTGGGTCACCCAGTAGAGCTCGCCGACCTGGGTCACGGTGACGCCGTCGGCGACCTGCTGGAACCAGCGGAGCGCGTCGGTGTCCATGACCCCAGGGTAGCCACGTCCCATGACCAAAGTGCATGGATACCATGAACATCACTCATTGGACGCATGTAAGCGTTTCCGTGACACTGGATGCATGACGACGAACAGCACCGACACCGGCACCACCACCGGCACCACGACCACGGCCCCGTCGTTCCTCACCGTGCTCCGGGACGACCTCCGCGCCCGCCGTGCCGCGCGCGCCGCGCGCCGCAAGCTCGACCGCGAGCTGGCCACCTACCGCACCCCCGCCGAGCGCGACGACCTCGCCGCGATGCTCGACCGCTACGACGACGAGGCCGCTGCACCGGTCCGTGAGGCGCTCAACCGGGTCCACGCCGCCTGACGTCCGCGAACGGCTCCGCCGGCCTCGGCTCCACCGGGACGGCGCGGGCCAGGTCGCCGCTCGTCGGCAGCAGTGCCGGCGGGTCGTGCGGCCGCACGGAGGCCGTCGTGACGACGAAGTCGCCGTCCCGGCGCCACCACCCCGGGAGCACCTGACCGGTCGGCCCGTGCCGGCCCGTCAGCGGTCGCCAGCCCGGCCCGCCCAGCGGGCCGACCTCCGGACCGCCCTCCTCGAGGGTCACCTCGACCGCCCGGGTGTCCGTCCGCAGCCCGGTGCCCAGCACCTTGAGCGCGCTCTCCTTGGCGGACCAGACGGCGTCGGCGAGCTCCGACCGTCCGCCGGGACCTTCACCCGGGGGCCGGGCATGCACGCGTGACGCCTCCGTGGTCGTGAGGAAGTCAGCGACGAACGCGTCGCTGCGGGGCTCGACGAGCTCCAGGTCCACCCCGACGGCGTCCGGCCCGTCGCCGACGAGGCACACCGCCCAGCCCGCGCGGTCCGTCAGCGACACCTCGACGCCGAGCGGCGCACCGTCGAGGAGAACGTACGGGGCACCCGACGCCCGGTTGAGCACCGCGACCCGGGCCAGCGCCGCAGACGGCTCGCCGGTGCCCCCGGCCGCGCCGAGCACCGCGAGCACGGCGTGCTTCGCCGTCCAGCGCCGCAGCAGGAACTCGCTGCGCCGCTTGCGGAACCGCAGCCGGCCCAGCCGCTCCCGCTCGGCGGTGCTGAGCCAGCCGCCCACCTCGGCCCCGGCCGCGGGGACCTCCTCGTCGCCGCGGGCGAGCCAGCCGCTCACGCCGGTGCCGCGCTCCCGCCGAGGGCGACGAGCTCGGCGAGCGCGGCGTCGAAGCCGGCCACGAGCAGCTCAGGCTCGGTGACGGTCGCGGCGTCCGCGCGGAACCCGACGCGGACCGTCCCGGCGTACGAGAACACGCAGACGCCGAGGGTCTGGTCCGCGGCCTGCGGCACCCAGCCGAGCACCCCCGTCAGCGGCACCCCGGCCAGGGTCCGCCGGTCGGCCGGCCCGACGACGTTCGTGAGGACGCCGACCGCCTTGGCGGAGAAGAAGTCGACGAGCAGCCGCTCGACCTGCGGGTGGGTCAGGCCGATCGCGCCGATCGTGCCGAAGGTGATCGCCGCCTCGGGGGAGGCCTTGATCGCGTCCATCCGCTCGCGGGTGCGGTCGAGCCGGGTGCGGGCGTCGACGTCGGTGCTCACGAGCGGGAAGAGCACGAGGGCGAAGCGGTTGCCGAGCTCGGCCGGCAGCGGCCCCTCGGCGCGGACGTTGACCGGCACCATCGCGGTGAGGTCCACCGGGTCGGCGCCCCGGGCGACGAGGTAGGACGCGACGGCGCCGCCGACGGCGGTCATGAGGATGTCGTTGACCGTCGACCCGGTCGCCCGCCCGGCGGCCTTCACCGCCGCGAGGTCGTGCGGCCTCGACCAGACGGCCCGCTTCGCGGTCCCGGGGGTGCCCGACAGCGGGGTCCGTGGCAGGGAGCCGAGCAGCAGCTTGTCGACGACCTGCCCGGTCTGCCACGCGAGCGTCAGCGCGTCGACCGCGGCCTCGGGCCGGACCAGGCGGGCCAGGTCGGCGAACAGGTGGAGCGCCGCCCGCAGCGGCCCGCGCGCGCCGTCCGGCGGCGGGGGCGCAGGCGGCGGCGCCGCGTCGTCCGCGGGGTCGGTCAGCGAGAGCAGGACGTGCGCGAGCGCGATCCCGTCGGCGACCGCGTGGTGGATCCGGGCCAGGACGACCGACCCGACGGGCCCGCCGTCGTCCGGCCGGTAGCCGTGCAGGAGCCAGACCTGCCACAGCGGGTGCGCGAGGTCGAGCGGCTGCGAGATGTGCTCCTCGACGAACGCCTGCAGCGCGGCGTCCCCGCCGGGTGCGGCGAGACGGCGGACGACGAGGTGCCGGTCGAGGTCGAACCCGGGGTCGTCGACCCAGCGCGGCGGCCCGAGCGGCAGCAGCGGCTCCGCGGGCCGCATCCGGAACACCGGGAAGCGGTCCAGCAGCCGTTCGGTGACGACGGTGCGCAGCCGGTCGATGCGCACCGTGCCCTCGAACCACATGAGGGTGTCGATGACGAGCAGGTTCTCCGGGCGGTCCATGTGGAGCCAGATCGCGTCGACCGCACCCATCGTGTGCCGCCGTGCCGTCGCCGTCATGGCGTCACCTCACGTCCCGCGCGTCCGTGCGTCGTTCGTGGACTCGAGGGTCGCACCTGTGGTCGGGTGCACGGACAGGTCCGAGGTCCTCCGCCGCACCCGTTCGCGGCGGCCGCACCACCGTGGGGGAGCCATGACCGGCAAGGCACTGACCTACTCGAGCTACCTGCGGGTCGACGACCTGCTCGCCCTCCAGGAGCCGCGGTCGCTCGACCCGGTCACCGGGGAGACCGAGCACGACGAGATGCTCTTCATCGTCATCCACCAGGTCTACGAGCTGTGGTTCAAGCAGCTGCTCCACGAGGCGTCCCGGCTCGGCACCGCCTTCGAGGGCGGTGACGCCCGCACCGCGCTGGCCACCCTCACGCGGATGCTGACGATCCTCAAGACCGTCGTCGGGCAGGTGGACGTCCTGGAGACGATGACGCCGCTGTCGTTCGCGGGCTTCCGCGGGCGGCTGGACTCGGCGTCCGGCTTCCAGTCCGCGCAGTTCCGCGAGCTCGAGGCGGTGCTCGGACGGCGCGACCCGGCGATGCTCTCGCCGCACCCGCCGGGCCCGGCCCGGGACCGGATCGAGGCCGCGATGGGGCGGCCGGGCCTGTGGGTGCAGTTCCTCGGGTTCGCCGGGCTCGACGGGCTCGACGACGAGGCGCTCCTCGACGGGCTCGAGCGGGTGTACCGCGAGGACGCCCTGCGGGCCCTGGTGTGCGAGCGGATGGTCGATCTCGACGAGGGCGTCCAGGAGTGGCGGTACCGGCACGTGAAGATGGTCGAGCGGACCATCGGCGGGCAGATGGGTACCGGTGGGTCGTCCGGGGCCGCCTACCTGCGCAGCACGCTGCTGCGCCCGATGTTCCCCGCGCTGTGGCAGGTCCGGGACCGGTTCTGACCCGGTCGGTTCTGACCCGGCCCGACCCCGGCGCCGACCCGGCCCGCCCCCGGCTACGGCTGCGCGCGTCGGCGGCCTTCGAGGTCCGCCGCCCCGCCCGGGCCGGTGAACGCCGCGACCCCGGTGCCGACCTCGGCCTCGAGCGCGGCCTCGGTCGCCGCGGCCCGGCCGGGCCCGACCAGCGCGGTGAACCAGTGCAGGAACGGGCGGTTCATCGCCGCGAGCCGCACCCACCCCGGCACCCAGACCCGGGTGCGGCGCCGGCGGATCCCGGCCACGAGGGCGTCGGCTGCCTTGTCCAGCGAGGTGGTCGCGTTGAACGGCGGCGGGAGCGCGGCCCGCTGGCGGGCGAGCGCCTCGACGGTGTCCGCACCGCGCACCATGTCGGTGTCGGTCCAGGACAGGTAGGCGATCCCGACCGTCACGCCGCGGTGCTTCAGCTCGGGCCCGACGGCCCGGGCGTAGGCCTCGACGCCGGCCTTGCTCGCACCGTAGGCGGACATGATCGGCATGGGCAGGATCGCGGCGAGCGAGGCGATCTGGAGCAGGTAGCCGCGGCGCTCGAGGAGCAGCGGCAGGAAGGCACGCGCCGTCCGCACCGAGCCGAGGAGGTTGACCTCGACGACGCGGTCCCAGGTGGCCGGGTCGGCGCTGACGATCGGTGCGCCGAACGCGATCCCGGCGTTCGCCATGACGACGTCGACGCCGCCGAACCGGGCCGCGACCTCGCCGGCGACCCGGCGCAGCGCCGCCTCGTCGGTGACGTCGACCTGCCACCACGCGGCGTCCCCGCCGCACGCGGCCGCGACCTGCTCGAGCCGGTCCGGTTCGTGGCCGAGCAGCGCGACGGCGTACCCGGCCGCGGCGAGCCGGCGCGCGACCGCTTCCCCGAGCCCGCGGGCCGCGCCGGTGACGACGGCGACCTGGCGGGTCACGCGGTCACCGTCGCAGCGGTGACGTGGTGGTCGCGGACGAGCCGGCGGACGGCGTCCGCGACGGCGTCGGGCGACTGCACCGGGGTCATGTGCCCGATGCCGGACAGCTCGACGAGCCCGAGCGACTGCGGCAGGGCGGCGGTGATCCGGTGCGAGTGCCGCGGCGGCGTGAGCCTGTCCTGGGTGCCGCACAGCACGAGGGCCGGGACGTCGAGCGCCTTCAGGTGGTTGCCGAGGTCCAGGCCCGCGAGCATGCGGGCGAAGCCGGCGCGGGTATGCGGCGGGCACGCGAGGACGACGTCCGTGCAGTACGCGCGTTCGTGCCGGTCCGCGGCCGGTGAGAGCGTGATGTGGCTGACGGCCACACGCCGCCCCCATCGGGGCAGCATCGTGAGGAGCCGGGCGTCGCTCATGCCGCGCTGCGTCATCGCCTTCGCGACCGCGCGCAGCGGGCCCGGGTGCGGGACGACCCGGGCCTCGTCGACGAGCCGGCCGACGCCGGTGCTCGCGAGGAGCGCCGCGCAGACCTTGTCGCGCAGCACCGCGGGGCGTTCGCCGGCGAGCGCGACGAGCGCCATCGCGCCCATGCTGTGGCCGCCGACGACGGCGCGCTCGCCATCCGGCACCGTCGCGAGCAGCACCGCCTCGAGGTCCTCGACGAGGGCGTCCGTCGTGCAGGCGCCGCGCGGGACGTGCTCGCTGCGACCGTGGCCGCGCTGGTCGTAGACGACGGCGCGCACCTCGTCGCCGAGCCGGTGGAGGACCCGGCCCCAGAAGCCGGCCGAGCACGTCCAGCCGTGCCCGAGCACGACGGTCGGGGCGCCGTCCGGGCCGTGGACCTCGACGGCGATCCGTGTGCCGTCCGCGGAGGCGACCGTCGTGCGGGTCCGGGGGACCGGCGGGACGAAGTCGTGGGGGAGGCGCATCGTCGTCACCGCCCGCCCTGCGTCGCGACGGCTTGCTCTGCGGCCGGTTGTGCGGCCGGTTGTGCGGACGGAGCGGGTGCCGGCGCTGCGCCGTCCGCGCGTCGCGCCGTCCGGTACTCGCCGAGGTCGACCCGCCGGGTCTGGCGGCGCAGCCGCCACGTCGTGCCGGGCCAGAGCGTGCTGATCCGGCCCTGCGCGTCCTGGTACCAGGAGCTGCACCCGCCGGTCGCCCAGATCGTCATCGACAGCCGCTCCTGGACGTCGGCGTTCCAGGCGTCCTGGGCACGCTGCTGCGGTTCCATGACGTCGAAGCCCTTGCGGCGCATGAGGTCGAGGGCGTCGAGCAGGTAGGCGAGCTGGGACTCGATGACGTGGACCATCGAGGAGTGGCCGAGCCCGGTGTTCGGGCCGATGAGGAAGAACAGGTTCGGGAAGCCCGTCACGGTGGCGCCGCGCAGGGCCTGCATGCCGGTGCCCGACCAGACGTCGGCGAGCGAGCGGCCGGCGCGGCCCACGACGTGCCGGGCGACGGGCAGATCGGTCGCCTCGAACCCGGTCGCGAAGACGACGACGTCGGCCGTGCGGCGGGTGCCGCCGGCCCCGACGACCTCGTCGCCCTCGAGGCGGGTGACCGCCTGCGGGACGACCTCGACGTTCGGCCGGGCGAGCGCTGGGTAGAAGTCGTCGGAGATGAGGATCCGCTTGCAGCCGGCGCGGTACCGCGGGGTGAGGACGGCGCGCAGGTGCGGGTCGCTGATCGCCTTCTCCATGGTGCGGCGGGACAGCAGCTCGACCGTGCGCATGAGGGCGGGCCGCCCGACGAAGCCGAGGACCATGAGCTCGCGGCCGGCGTAGATCGCGCCGCGGACGCCCTTCTGGACGGCGGGCACGCGCCGGTAGAGCGCGCGCCGCCACGCCGGGATCCGGTGCTGGTTGCGGGGGATGACCCAGGCCGGGGTGCGTTGCATGACGGTGACCGACGCGGCGACCTTCGCGACCTGCGGGACGAGCTGGATCGCGGAGGCGCCGGTGCCGACGACGGCGACGCGGCGGCCGGTGAGGTCGAGCGAGGAGTCCCAGCGGGCGGTGTGCATGACGGTGCCGGTGAACGTGTCCGTCGTGACGCCGTCCGGCAGTCGCGGCTCCGACAGCGGCCCGGAGGCGTTGACGAGGACGTCGGCGAGGACGTCCCCGGCGCTCGTCGTGACGGCCCAGACGCTGCGCGCGTCGTCCCAGCGGGCCCCGAGCACCTCGACACCGCAGCGGATGAACCGGCCGACGTCGAAGCGCCGGACGACGTCGTGCAGGTAGGCGTGGATCTCCGGCTGGAGCGAGAAGCTGCGCGTCCAGTCGGGGTTCATCGCGAACGAGAACGAGTACAGGTGGCTCTGCACGTCGCAGCCGGCGCCGGGGTAGCTGTTGTCCCGCCAGGTGCCGCCGACGTCGTCCGCCTTCTCGAGGACGCGCAAGTCGTGGCCGGCCTGCGACAGTCGCACCGCGGCGGCGATCCCGCCGAACCCGGCGCCGACGACGAGCACGTGGACGCGCTCGGGGAGGGCGGCCGCGCCGCCGCTGGTCGGGGTCATGGCAGGACCATACTTACCAATGAACGTTGTAACAATACTCGGGAGTAACTTCGCCTGGTCGGGCGGCCCGGAACGGTGTTGCGCCGACCCGGGAGGCCGGTGAGGCTCGGGTCGTGGCGATGCACCCGGACGAGCTCGACGTGCCGGTGGACGTCGTGGTGCGCCTCGTCGGCGAGCAGGTCCCGCAGTGGAGCGGGCTGCCGGTGCGGCGGGTGGTGTCGACGGGGACGTGAACGCGGTCTTCCGCCTCGGGGACGACGTCGCGGCGCGCTTCCCGCTGCGGGCCCGGCCCCCGGCCGAGGTCCGGGCCTGGTTGGCGGCGGAGGTCGGCGCCATGGCGGAGCTGGTCGCGTGCAGTCCGGTCCCGACGCCCCGGGCGTTGGCCGTCGGTGCGCCCGGGGCCGGGTACCCGCTGCCGTGGTTGGTGCAGACGTGGCTGCCCGGCCGGGACGGGGCGGTCGACGACGCGTCGTGGTCCGTCCGGTTCGGGGAGGACCTGGCCCGGCTCGTGGCCGCTCTGCGCGCCGCACCGACGCGCGGTCGGACGTTCAGCGGCTCTGGTCGGGGCGGGGACCTGACCGACCACGACGCGTGGATGGCCGAGTGCTTCCGGCGCAGCGAGGGGCTGCTGGACGTCGTCGCGCTGCGCCGGCTGTGGGGCGACCTGCGGGACCTCCCCCGGGTCGGTCCGGACGTCATGTCGCACGGGGACCTCATGGCACCCAACGTTCTCGTCGACACCGGCCGGCTCGTCGGGGTGCTGGACGGCGGCGGCTTCGGGCCGGCCGACCCGGCCCTGGACCTCATCGCCGGCTGGGACCTGCTCGACGCCGAGCCCCGCGAGGTGTTCCGCCGGGCCCTCGGCTGCGGTGACGTCGAATGGGCTCGGGGCAAGGCCTGGGCTCTCCAGCAGGCGATGGGGCTGGTCTGGTACTACGAGCGGTCCAACCCTGTGATGAGCGGCCTGGGGCGGCGCACCCTCGACCGGATCCTCGCCGACTCCCAGTGACGTGGCGCCGCCTCCGGGTCGCGCGCTGCGCATCCTGGCCTCCATCAAGGAGGACGAGGACGCTGCACGGTGGGTCGTCCCGTCAGAAGGGCGGCGGATCCGCGGTTGCCGTCGTGGTCGCGGTCTCAGGCGCAGACTGTGGGAGGCGCGGCAGCGGGGCGTGGGGGAGTGCGGTCCAGGTGCGTCCGGTTCGGGTGGTCCAGGTCGTCGCGCCGGGCGGGTCGCCGGGGTGGTGTCGCTGTTCGGGGGCCAGGAGCCCGGCGGTCTTGAGCCGGTGGCACGTGCGGCACAACGGGCGCGTGTTGCACTCGCACGTGGCTCCGCCGCGTGCGTAGGGCGTCTGATGGTCGACGTCGCAGCGCCAGGCTGCCTTCCCGCAGTGGGGTCCGGTGCACGTCGGGTGGGCGTGCTCGATGAGCAGTTTCAGCCGTTCGCTCGCGACGTACCCGGGTGAGTAGGTGTTCTTCCCGACCCCGAGGACGGTGCCGTGCTCGCCGTCGACGACGACGCAGCGGAAGACGCCGTTCCTGACCAGATCGCGGATCGCATCGGCAGGGATCGGGCCGTAGCCCTGCAGGGTGCCGGGATCGTCGACCAGGCCCATCAGGGTCTCGGCGGAGACGGTGACGTTGACGGTGACCTGGACGTCGGGCCAGGTGGTGGTGAACCACGCCGGCACAGACTCCTCGACGTCGGCTTCGGTGCCGGCCGGGTTGTCGACGCATGCAGCGTTACTGGTCGGGCGGGTCGGGCTGGTCGGGCTGCTCTCCGAGGTCGCCACAGGACCCGGCGCCGGCGCAGGCGCGGCGGGGACGCAGCCGGCCGGGACCGGGAGGACGTCAGCGGGCACGGGCAGGTAGCCGCTGGTGCAGCCGGTGACGAACAGGTCGTGCCGGAGCTGGTCCAGGGTGCGTGGGTCGCCGTGCTGGCGCAGGTAGCGGGCGGCGGCGTCCAGGCCGTTGTACGCCGCGGTGACCGCCTCACCCGGCCCGACCGCGGTGAACAGGGCAGCGCCGTCGTCGGTGGTCTGGATGCTCACCCGGCGGCCCTTGCGGTTGCG
>JACRAB010000085.1 GCA_016213575.1 Actinomycetota bacterium | reverse complement strand
GAGGCGTACGTCAGCGCGCTCGCGGCGTGGCAGCGCGACGGCGTCCCGCGCAGCCCCGGGGCGTGGCTCACGACGGCCGCCCGGCACAAGGCGCTCGACGCGCTGCGTCGTGCGAGCACGCTGCGCCGCAAGCTCCCGCTGCTCGTCGAGCCGGTCGAGGCGGACGCGACGGGCTCGGCGGCGGGCCAGGTGCTCGAGGCGGCGGACGGCGGGTGGGGCGCCGCCGGGGGGACCGTCGGCGGGGCGGTCCCGGACGACCGGCTGCGGCTGCTCTTCACGTGCTGCCACCCGGCGCTCGCGCCCGAGGCGCAGGTCGCGCTGACCCTGCGGCTGGTCTGCGGCGTCCCGACGCCGGACGTCGCCCGCGCCTTCCTCGTCCCCGAGGCGACGATGGCGGCCCGGATCACCCGGGCGAAGAAGAAGATCCAGGGAGCACGGATCCCGTACCGGGTGCCGGCCCCGGCCGAGCTGCCGGAGCGCCTCGACAGCGTGCTCACCGTCGTCCACCTGCTCTTCAGCACCGGGCACACGGCGCCGTCCGGCGAGGCCCTGGTCCGTGACGACCTGTGCGAGCGGGCCGTCGACCTCGCCCGGACCGTCGTCGCGCTGCTGCCGGACGAGCCGGAGGCACGGGGTCTGCTCGGTCTGCTCCTGCTCACCCATGCCCGTCGGCACGCCCGCACGGATCCCGAGGGGCGGCTCGTCCTGCTCGAGGACCAGGACCGGGACCGCTGGGACCCGGTGCTCGTCTCGATCGGGCTCACGCTGACCGCGGAGGCGCTCACGGCCGCCCCGGCGCCCGGCCGGTTCGCCCTCCAGGCCGCCATCGCCGGGGTGCACGCCGCGGCCCCGACGTTCGCCGACACCCAGTGGGACCGGGTCGTCGGGCTCTACGACCGGCTGCTCGCCGTCTGGGACTCCCCGGTCGTCGCGCTGAACCGGGCGGCCGCGCTGGCGTTCCTGCCGGCACCGGACGGCGGCCCCGAGGCGGCGCTCGGCGTCGTCGACGCCCTCGCCGCCGACCCGCGGCTGGCCGGCTACCCGTACCTGCCCGCGGCCCGGGCCGACCTGCTGCGCCGCCTCGGCCGCTCCACCGAGGCCGCGGCCGCCTACGAGGAGTCGTTGGGGCTGACGCAGAACGCGGCCGAGCAGGCCTTCCTGGCGGGCCGGCTCGCCGCGCTCCGGTGAACGGCCTGTTCGCCGATCGGTCGTCCGGCCTTCATGCGGAGGTCACCCTGATAGCCTCCGTGCCCGAGGATCAGGACCCGGGTGGCTCCCTGCCCGGGAGCCCGGCGTGACAGGGCGCCCGGGACGTTCCGGGGCCGTTTCGCACCGTTGAGGCCCCTTCCGGACAATCGAGGAGCCTTTCGATGGGCGCTGCGACGCACGCCGGTGCCGCCGCCGTCCTGCTCGCGACGCATGCGGATGCCGCCGGCACCCCGGCCGCGGTCCAGGTCATCGACGGCGGGACCGTGCTCGGCCGTCTCGTCGCCCAGCTCGGCAGCCTCGGCGTCGACCAGGTGACCGTCGTCGCCCGCCCCGACGGCGCCGACAGGGTGCGCGCGGCCGCCGCGGCCGTCGACCCGGCCGCCGGGACCACCGTGGAGGTCGTCGAGTCCGCGGACCTCGCCGCCGACCTCGGTGTGCTCGCCGCGACCGCCGGGACCTGCCAGAGCCCGCTCGTCGTCGCCGCGGCGGACGTCGTCCTGCACCGCGAGGCGCTCGCAGGGCTCCTCGCGGACCCGCGCATCGCGTCCGGCATCGTCACGACGTCGGCCCGCCCGAACGCGGCCGTCAGCTTCCACGTCCGCGCGCTGCGCGGCCGGCTCGTGAGCGCGGCCTCGCCCTTCCACAAGGTCACCCGCCCGACGGGGTACTTCCTCGACGTCCTCAAGGTCGACGTCAAGGACCTCCCGGTGCTCGTCTCGGTCGCGACCGAGCTCGCCGGGCTGGCCCAGGACCCGCCGACCGCGTGGCTCGAGGAGTACGACCGCAAGGTCGTCCTGTGGCAGTCCCAGGCCGGCCGGGCGAGCTTCGCCACCGAGGGGCTCGTCGCGTGGCCGACCGGCGAGTCCTCTCCCGTGCGGTGGAAGCCCTTCGCGCTCGGCGAGGCGGGCGAGCCCCTCGAGCTGCGCACCCAGGTGGACGACCTGCTCGGGGAGCACACCCGGGTCGCCGTCGAGCGGGCCCGGGCGGACGTCTCGCAGCGCGTCCGGATGTCCCAGACGAACGCCGCCGCGCTCGTGCTCACCGGCCTGGTCCGGGCCGGTGTCCCGATGAGCAACAGCTACCTGCGCCAGCTCTTCTGGGCCCGCCCGACGGGGCCGGAGGCGCTCGAGCAGTCCCTGACGTCCCTCGCCGAGGTCGACGAGGACGCCGTCCTCCTCGCCTCCGCGGTCAAGGCCAACGACGGCTTCTTCACGACGTTCTTCGTGAGCCCGTACTCGCGGTACCTCGCGCGCTGGTCCGCCCGTGCCGGCCTGACCCCGAACATCGTCACGACGATGTCGATGCTCGTGGGCATCCTGGCCGCGCTCGCGTTCGCGGTCGGCAACCGGGCCGGGCTCGTCGCGGGGGCCCTGCTGCTCCAGGCGGCGTTCACCCTCGACTGCGTCGACGGCCAGCTCGCCCGGTACTCGCGGCAGTTCTCCAAGCTCGGGGCCTGGCTCGACTCGGTGTTCGACCGGGGCAAGGAGTACGTCGTCTACGCCGGCCTGGCGTTCGGCGCGGCCCGCTCCGGGGACCAGCTGTGGGTGCTCGCGGCGGCCGCGCTGACCCTCCAGACCGTGCGGCACCTCATGGACTTCTCCTACTCGGCGAGCCAGCACCAGGTCATCGAGTCGTTGACGCAGCTGCCCCTGGACTGTCCCGAGGACCGGCCCGTGACCCTCGGGCGGCTCCTCCTCGACGAGCCGCGCAGCAGCCTCGACGAGTCCGCCCTCAACGGCGCCCCGGCACCGGCCGCCGCCGCGCCGCGCCGTCCGGCCGCCGAGCGGCCCGCCGCCGAGCTCGAGGTCGAGGGGTCCGAGCCGCTGCCCGAGGAGAGCGTCGTCCTCGGCGGGGCCGTCACGCCGCGGGAACGGGTCCGGGTGCTCGGCCGGCGCATCATCAAGTTCTGGCACTCGCTCGACAAGCTCCCCGGCCTGCTCTGGACCAAGCGCATCATCCTGCTGCCGATCGGTGAGCGGTTCGCCCTCATCTCCGTCGTCGCGGCCTTCTTCTCCGCCCGCGCGGCCCTCGTGGCCGTGCTGTCCTGGGGGTGCTTCGCCTTGTTCTACGGCCTCGTCGGGCGCTCGCTGCGGTCGGTGGCCCGATGAGCGACATCACCTACGACGTCTACCGGGACGACGGCCCGCTCGCCCGCGGCCTCGGCCGGGCCGGGAGCGCGCTGCCGGCCGTGCACGTCCTCGTGCCGGTGCTGGCCGGCGTCCTGCCGCTCGCGGCCGTCGTCGCGTTCGCCGGGCCGGACCTGCCGGTCCGCGCGCTCGGGGCGGCCCTCGGCTGGTACGTGCTCTGCGGCGGGATCGCCTCCCGGCTCACCACCGGGACGCTGAGCTGGCTCGCGCCCCCGGTCATGCGGGCGGCCGAGTACCTCGTGCTCCTGCGGATCGCGACGTGGGCTCCGGACGACGCCGCGCTGCCGGCGGCCTTCGCGCTGCTCAGCGCGCTGACGTTCCACCACTACGACGGCGTGTACCGGCTCCGCCACCAGCGGGTGGCCCCGCCGACCTGGCTGACGATGGTCGCGGGCGGCTGGGAGCTGCGGCTCCTCGCCGCCTACGTCGCCGCGGTGGCCGGCGTCGTCGTGCAGGCGTACTACGTCGCCGCCGGCGCGTTCGCCCTGCTGTTCGTGACCGAGAGCGTCGCGAGCTGGGCCCGGTTCATCGCGTCCCAGCGGCGGGCGTCGCTGGTGCAGTCCGAGGACGAGGAGGAAGACGAATGATCGGCGTCGTTCTGGCGGCGGGCTGGGGCAGCCGGCTGGCTCCCCTCACGGAGGACCTGCCCAAGACCCTGCTGCCGGTGGCGGGGGACGACACGTCGATCCTCGACATCGCGCTGCACAACCTCGCGGAGGTCGGGCTCACCGACGTCCTCGTCGTCACCGGGTTCGCGCAGCACCGCATCGAGGAGCGACTGGACACCCTCCAGTCGCGCCACGGGGTGAAGGTCACCCTCGTGCACAACGACAAGGCGCTCGTCTGGAACAACGCCTACTCGCTGTACTGCGCGCGGGAGGCGTTCGAGGAGGGCTGCCTCCTGCTCAACGGCGACACCGTGCACCCGAGCAGCGTCGAGCGCTCGCTGCTCGAGCACGAGCCGGTCGACCTGCTCCTCGCCCTCGACACGGTGAAGTCGCTCGCCGAGGAGGAGATGAAGGTCCACCTCGACGACGCGGGCCGGCTGCGGCAGATCAACAAGGCGCTCGACCCGGTGACGGCCGCGGGCGAGTACATCGGTGCGAGCCTCATCCGGCCCGCCGCCGGCGCCCGGCTCGCCGAGGCGCTGCGCGCGACCTTCGAGCGCGACACGACGCTGTACTACGAGGACGGCTACCAGGAGTACGTCGACCGCGGCGGGGACATCCACGTCACGTCGATCGGCGAGGTGCCGTGGGTCGAGGTCGACAACCACGCCGACCTCGCCCGGGCCCGTGAGATCGCGTGCCTCTACTAGCCCGGATGGTCCCCAGCCCCGTGTCGGTCGAGATCCGGCGCGGGGCGGTCGCGGCGCTCGGGGGCCTGCTCGCCGACTCCCGGGTGTCCCGGCTCGGGCGGGTCGCCGTCGCGGTCGGCCGCGGATACGGCGAGAAGATCATCCCGGCCGTCGGGCCGGTCCTGGAGAAGGCGGACATCTACCGCGTCGACGACGGCAGCGACGACGCCGCGCTCGCCCTCGGCGACGCCTTGCGGGCCGGCGGGTACGACGCCCTCGTCGGGATCGGCGGCGGCCGCACGCTGGACGTCGGCAAGTACGCCGCGGGGATGATCGGCCTGCCGTTCGTGTCCGTCGCGACGACCCTGACGCACGACGGGCTCGCGTCGCCGGTGGCCTCGCTCGAGCACAACGGGCGCAAGCACTCCTACGGCGTCGCGCTGCCGCTCGCCGTCGTCATCGACCTCGACTACGTGCGGCAGAGCCCGCGCAGCCAGCTGCTCGGCGGCATCGGCGACGTCGTGAGCAACCTCAACGCGCTCGCCGACTGGCGGCTCGCCCAGGCCGAGCACGGCGAGCAGGTCGACGGGCTCGCCGCGGCGATGGCGCAGACCGCGGGCGAGGCGGTCCTGCACCACCCCGGCACCCCCGAGGACGACGACTTCCTCACCGCGCTCGCGCAGGGCCTGGTCCTGTCCGGGCTGGCGATGTCGGTGGCGGGGACGTCCCGGCCCTGCAGCGGCTCCTGCCACGAGATCTGCCACGCCATCGACCAGAACGTCCCCGGCCGCTCGACGCACGGGCTCCAGGTCGCCGTCGGCGCGCTCTTCGCGTCGTGGCTGCGCGAGGACCCCGCGGTTGGGGCGCTGGACGCCTGCCTGCGCCGGCACGGCGTCCCCCGGCTCCCGGCGGACATCGGCCTGACGACCGAGGAGTTCACCCGGGCCGTGCTCGACGGTCCCGGCACCCGGCCCGGCCGGTTCACCGTGCTGGAGCACCTCGACCTCGGGCCGGACGCCGCCCGCGAGCGGGTCGAGGAGTTCGTCGGGCTGTTCGGCGGGCAGGCCTAGGGCCGCAGGGTCCGTCGCACCTCGTTCGTCGCGACGAGGGCGCCGGCCCGCCACACCCGCAGCGGCGCGTCCTGCAGCCGGAGCACCTGCGGCCAGGTCGGTGCCGCGTAGAGCTGCAGGTCCGCCCGCGCCCCGGGGGCGACGCCGTACTCCTGGCCGAGCCGCCACGCGGCCGCCGGCACGTCGGTCACCGCGGCGAGCGCCGTCCGCAGCTCGTCCGGCGTCGTGAGGTGCGCGGCGTGCGCGCTGACGAGGGCCACCTCGAGCATGCTCCCGCGGCCGAACGGGTAGAAGGCGTCGTCGACGCAGTCCTGCCCGAACGCGACCGGCACCCCGGCCGCGAGGAGCTCACGGATCCGGGTCGTGCCGCGGCGGACGAGCCCGCGGTCCCCGCGCCCCTGGAGCACGAGGTTCGTCACCGGGTTGCTGGCGACCGTGATCCCGGCCCGCGCGCACCCCGCGACGACGTCGTCCGCGTAGGCGTGGTCGGCCGCCGCGAGGGCGCAGACGTGGCCGACGGTGACCCGGCCCTGCCAGCCGCGGCGCTCGGTCTCCTCGACGACGGTCGCGAGCGTCCGGACGTCGCCGTCGTCGGTCTCGTCGACGTGCATGTCGACGTCCGCGTCGAACCGCTGCGCGAGGTCGAAGCAGAAGGCGACGTGCGCGCGGCGGGCGTCCTCGCCGTCCTCCCAGTGCGGCATGCCGCCGACGACGTCCGCGCCGTGCTCCATCGCCGCGACCATGAGGTCGGCGGCCCCCGGGTCGCGGGCGACGCCCTCCTGCGGGAACGCGATCGTCACGACGTCGGCGACGTCCACGCACGCCCGGGCCGCGGCCTGCACCCCGAGCAGCGGGGTCAGCCCGCCGATCGTGTCGACGTCGACGTGGCTGCGGATCCGGGTCGTGCCGTGCTGCACGTGCTGCTCGACGACCTCGGCCGCCCGGGCCGCGACGGACTCCACGGTGTACGCCCGTTTCGCCTCGTGCGTCGCGGCGATCGCCCAGGCGAGGTCGCCGGGGTTCGCGCTGCCCGGGTAGCGCCGCCCGGTGTCGAGCCCGGGGCGGATCCCGGCCTTGTCGAGGTGCACGTGGGTGTCGACGAACGCCGGGAGCAGCAGGCCGCCGGCGGCGTCGAGCACCGCCCGGTCGGGCAGGTCCGGCACCCGGCAGGCGCCGGGACCGACGGCGGCCACCCGGCCGCCCTCGACGAGCACGTCGACCGGGCTGCCGTCGGCGAGGACGGCGCCCTCGATGCCCCAGCGGGCCCGTCCGCTGTCGGTCGGGGCGCCGGTCGGGGAGGTCCTGGAGGTCATGCCGGGTACTGTCGCGCACCCGTGGCCCGCCGCGACAGACTGTCGGGCAACCGGATCCGAGGAGCCACCGTGTACGTGCCCGCCCACTTCGCCGCCGACGACGCCACGGTGCGCGACCTGCTCGACCGGCACGGCGCGGCCGACCTCGTCACGGTCACGGCGACGGGTCCGGTGGCGACCCTGCTGCCGTTCGTCCACGACCCGGACGACGGCCCGCACGGCGCGCTGCTCGGGCACGTCGCACGGAACAACGAGCAGTGGCGGCTGCCCGCCGAGGGGGAGTCCCTCGTCATCGTGCGCGGCCCGGACGCGTACGTCTCGCCGGGCTGGTACGCGACCAAGGCCGAGCACGGCCGGGTCGTCCCGACGTGGAACTACGTGACGGCGCACGTCTACGGCCGCGTCACGTGGCACGACGACCCGGCCTTCGTCGAGGACGTCGTCCGCCGGCTCACCGCGAAGCACGAGGGCGCGCTGCACGAGAGCGGGTCCGCGACCGAGCCGTGGTCCGTCGACGACGCCCCGCGGCCGTTCGTCGAGGGCCAGCTCCGGGCGGTCGTCGGCGTCCGGGTGGAGATCACCCGGGTCGAGGCGAAGGTCAAGCTGAGCCAGAACCGCCCCGCGGCCGACGTCGCCGGCGTGGTCGCCGGCCTCGCCGCCCGCGGCGACGACGCGTCCGCGGACGCCGTCGGGGCCGCCAACGCCCACCGCTGATGCTCGCGGTGCGTACCGTTCCGGGGCCGCGGACGGCGCCGGAACGGTACCGGCGGCGAGCATGAACGCGGTGGTGCTGTTCGCGACGGGGGTCGTCGCCGGGGTCGTGTCGGTGGTCGTCTCGCTCGCGTCGGTGATCTCGTACCCGGCGCTGCTCGCTCTCGGGCTGCCGCCGGTCGCGGCGAACGTGACGAACACGGTCGCGCTGACGTTCACCGGGCTGGGCTCGACGCTCGGGTCGCGGCGCGAGCTCGTCGGGATGCGCGGCACGGTGCTGCGGCTCGCGGTCATGACGACGCTCGGCGGGGCGACCGGCGCGGCGCTCCTCCTGCTGCTGCCCGGCCGGGCCTTCGAGCTCGTCGCGCCCGTGCTGATCGCCGGGGCGTCGGTGCTGCTGCTCCTCCAGCCGCGGCTGCGGGAGCGGCTCGGGCTGCACCCGCGGGGGATGACGCCCTGGACGCTCGCGGCGCTCGCCTGCGCCGCCGTCTACACCGGCTACTTCGGCGCGGCCGGCGGCATCCTCACGCTCGTCGTCCTCGGGTCGATCCTCGACGCCCCGATCGTGCGGCTCAACGCCGTGAAGAACGCCCTCGCCGGCTTCGCCAACGGCGTCGCGGCGCTCGGGTTCGTCGTCTTCGGCCCCGTCGACTGGGGGTCGGTGCTGCCGCTCGCGGCGGGCTTCCTCGCCGGCGGCGTGCTGGGCCCGGCGGTCGCGCGGCGGATCCCGGACGGCGTGCTGCGCGGCCTCGTCGCCGGCTGCGGGGTGTCGGTGGCCGCCGTCCTCGCCTGGCGCACGTACCGCTGACCGCCCTCCCGCCGTTCGGGGCCTCAGAGGTAGATCACTCTCGATATGCACGCGGAAGTACCTCAGAGGGGCTCTGACGGTGGGGTGGCCGGTCGGCGTGCGGCCCGTGGGAGCCCGGGTGAGGCTGCCGTATGACGACACCACGCGCGACGACGCGCTCCCGACCGTCCCCCGCCCGGCCCGCACCCCGGCGCGCCGTCCGGCTCGCCCCCGTCACCCTCGCCGTGACGGCCACCGCCGTGGCCTCCGCCCTGGCCGCCGCCCCGGCGTCGGCGGCCCCGACCGCGGCGCTCGCGAACCGCCCGGCGACGGCCGCGCACCACGGCGACGCCCGCGTCCTCGCGCTGCCGGCCGGTTTCCGCCCCGAAGGGGTCGAGGCCGGGCCCGGCGGCCGGCTCTTCGCCGGGTCGCTCGCCGACGGCCGGATCCAGGTGCTCGACCGCAGGACCGGCGAGAGCCGGGTCCTCCTGCCCGGGGTGACCGGGCGTGCCCTGCGCGGGCTGCGCTACGACGGCCGCAGCGGCCTGCTCTGGGCGGTCGGCAACGACGGGCCGACCGGCATCGTCCTGGCCGTCCGGGCCCGGACCGGCAGCGTCGAACGACGGATCGAGGTGCCCGGAGCGGTCTTCCTCAACGACCTCGACGTCACCCGCTCCGCGGTGTGGGTGACCGACTCCCGGGTCGACCGGCTGACCCGGATCGCGCTGCGCGGCAACGGCCGTCCGACGTCCGCGGCGCCGGCGAACCTGCCGATCGGCGGCGACTGGCCGACCCCGGAGGGCAACCGGGCCAACGGGATCCGGGCGCTCGACCGGCACACGCTGCTCGTCGTCAACAGCACCGGGGCGGTGCTGCGCACGGTCGACACCCGGACCGGTGTCGCGACCCCCGTGCGGGTCACTGGCACGACGCTGACCGGCGGTGACGGGCTCGTCGTGCGCGGCCGCACGCTCTACGTCGTCCGGGGCACGGGGCAGAACTCGGTGGCGCAGTTCCGGCTCAGCGCGAAGGGCCACGGCAAGCACCGGGCGTGGAGCGCACGCCACGTCCGGGACCTCACCGACCCTGCCCTCGACGTGCCCTCGACCGCGGCGCTCGCCGGCGGCCGGCTCTGGGCGGTCAACGCCCGCTTCGGTGTCGCCGACCCGGCGACCGCCGCCTACCAGGGCGTCGGTCTCCCGCTCGGCCGCTGACGCTCAGGACCGCCGACACGGCGCAGGACGACTCAGGCACCCGGCGGGTACGTCCCGGCAGCCTCGCCGAGGCCACCGGGCGTACTCGGCGGGTGCCTGAGCGGCGTCCGCAGTCAGACCGTCGCTGCGGCCGGGGTCTTGTCGTCGTCCGCGCGCTTCACCGCGGCGAGCAGCATCTGGGCGACGTCGACGACCTCGACCTCGTCGGAGGCCTTGCCCGCCGCCTGCTGGGTGGTGAGCCCGTCGGAGAGCATGACCCGGCAGAACGGGCAGCCGACGGCGATCTTGTCGGCGCCGGTCGCGACGGCCTCCTCGGTGCGGTTGGAGTTGATCCGCTGGCCGAGCTTCTCCTCCATCCACATCCGCGCGCCGCCCGCGCCGCAGCAGAACGAGCGGTTCGCGTGCCGCGGCATCTCCTCGAACGTCACGCCCGGCAGCGCCCCGATGAGCTCGCGCGGCGGGGTGTAGACCCCGTTGTGCCGGCCGATGTAGCACGGGTCGTGGTACGTGACCTTCGCGCCGCCGGTCGGGGCGGCAGCCCCGACCGCGGGCGCCTTGGGCGCGTCGACGGACGCCTTCGACAGCGGCGCCACCGGCAGCAGCCGGCGCTCGCGGACGAGCTTGTTGAGCAGCTGCGTGTGGTGGACGACCTCGTAGCTGCCGCCGAGCTGCGGGTACTCGTTCTTCAGGGTGTTGAAGCAGTGCGCGCACGAGACGACGACCTTCGTCGCCTTGACCTCGTTGAGCATCTCGACGTTGGCCTGCGCGAGCATCTGGAACAGGAACTCGTTGCCGGAGCGGCGGGCCGGGTCACCGGTGCAGCCCTCGCCGTCGCCGAGGACGGCGAACGTCACGCCCGCGGTGTTCAGCAGCTCGGCGATCGCGCGGGTCGTCTTCTTCTGCCGGTCCTCGAACGCACCGGCGCAGCCGACCCAGAACAGGTACTCGACCTCGGACAGGTCCTCGACGTCCGTGCCGACCTGCTTGACCTCGAACGGCAGGCCCTTGGCCCAGTCCATCCGCAGCCGCGGGCTCATGCCCCACGGGTTGGAGTTCTTCTCGAGGTTCTTGAACAGGCCGCCGAGCTCGCTGGGGAACGCGGACTCGATGAGCACCTGGTTGCGGCGCATGTCGACGATGTGGTCGACGTGCTCGATGTCGACGGGGCACTGCTCGACGCAGGCGCCGCACGTCGTGCACGACCACAGCACGTCCGGGTCGATGACGCCGAGACCCTCGGCGCCCTCGCCGCCCGGGTTGTACGCGCCCAGGACGTCGCCGCTCTCGGCCCAGCCGGTGTCCCCGACGAGCGGGCGGGCGGCGGCGATCTTCGTCGCGGCGTCGAGGGCGTCCCGCTGGGACTCCCCGCCCGGGGTCTGGGCGGCGAGCAGCCACGGCGCCTTGGCGTGCGCATGGTCGCGCAGCGCGAGCACGAGCAGCTTGGGGGACAGTGGCTTCTCGGTGTTCCACGCCGGGCACTGCGACTGGCAGCGGCCGCACTCGGTGCACGTCGTGAAGTCGAGCAGGCCCTTCCAGGTGAAGTCCTCGACCTTGCCGACGCCGAGGGCGTCGTCCTCGTCGAGCTCGTCCATCTGCTCGAAGTCGAGCGGGACACCCTTGACCATGACCGGCTGGAGCGGGCCGAGCGAGGTGACGAGGCCGCGCTCGGGGTCCTTGCCGGGGTGCAGCTTGAACCAGATGTTCGGGAACGCGAGGAACCGGTGCCAGGCGACACCCATCGTCGGCTGGAGCGCGATCGTGATGAACCACGCCATCGAGACGACGATCTTGAGCGCCGCGACGAGGACGATCGCGTTCTCGAGGGCACCGGCCGAGGCGCCGGAGAAGAGGTTGCCGATCCAGAAGGTGAGCGGGAAGTGCACCGCGCCGTGCGCGCTCTCGCCGCCGAGCGCCTGGCCGAGGGCGTACTCGAGCCCCCGCAGGGTGATGACGCAGACGGCGACCGCGGCGATGGTGAACTCGACGTAGTACGCCTGCCAGAACGTCGACCCGAAGAACCGCGACCGGCGGCCGGCCTCGCCGGCGGCGCTGCGCGGGTGCGCCTTCTGCCGGATGACGATGAGCGCGACGATCGCGACGAGGGTCAGCCAGCCGATGACCTCGGTGACCCACTCGTAGACGACCCAGCGCCCGACGAGCGGGAGGGCGAACTCGGGGTCGACGACCTGGCCGTAGGCCGTGACGAGGGTGAAGAAGAGCGCCCCGAAGCCGACGAAGACGAGCCAGTGCATGATCCCGACGAGCGGCCACTTGCCGAGCCGGGCGTGCCCGAGGCTCTCGGCGAAGAGGCTGTACGCCCGCGCACCGGTCTGCCCGCCGCGGGTCGGGTCGGGCTGACCGACCCGGATCACCCGCACGAGGTGGCCGACCGTGCGCGCGAAGAGCGCGACACCGACGACGGACAGCACGGCGATGACCGTGACGACGGCGATCTGCAGGCCGCTCAGTTCCATGGGTCCGACTCTCCCGTCGGGGCAGGGGTGACGTCTCCCGGCGCGCCGGTGGTTCGGGTCACACTACGCACCCGACCAGCGGCGACAGTCGCCGGGCCTGCATCCTACTGGCGGGTAACTAAGGGTGTTCCACGAGGTGGCACCCGGGCCCCGGGCGGCTGGTCGGCGCGCCCCCGGACTAACCCGTGACCGGCACCGTGGCGGTGAGCGGACGGTCCGCGGACGACGCCCCGACCCCCAGGACGAAGTCTCCCGGCTCCACGACCCACCGGTGGGCGGCGGCGTCCCAGTGCTCGAACGCCCGCGGGGCGAGGACGACGTCCACCTCGACCTCCTCACCGGGGCCGGCCTCGACGGCCGCGAAGCCCGCGAGCCACAGCGGCGGGCGGGCCACGGCCGAGTCGGGCCGGGACAGGTACGCCTGGACGACGGTCCGGCCGGCCCGCGCGCCGCTGTTGCGGACCTGCACGCGGGCGCGCAGGTACGTGCTCGGGCCGTCGGCGTCCGGGGCGACGACCTGCACACCGGTGTGCTCCCACGTCGTGTAGCCGAGGCCGTGGCCGAACCAGTACGCGGGCGCCGGGCCGCCGTCGCTGCCCTGGTGGCTCCAGGCGCGGTAGCCGACGAGCAGGCCCTCGGAGTACTCCAGGACGCCGTCGACGGGCGTCGTCGAGAGCACCGGGCAGTCCTCCTCCGCGACCGGCCACGTCGTCGGCAGCCGGCCGCCGGGCTCGCGGCGGCCGAGCCGGACGGCGGCGAGCGCGGCGCCGAACTCCTGGCCGCCGAACCAGCCGAGGAGGACCGCGGGCACCTCGTCGCGCCACGGCAGCAGGACCGGGGCGCCGGCGTTGACGACGACGACCGTTCGCGGGTTCGCGGCGACGACGCGGCGGACGAGCTCGTCCTGGGCGCCCGGCAGGTCGAGGGACGTCCGGTCGAAGCCCTCGCTCTCGACGGCCGCGGTGGTGCCGACGACGACGACCGCGACGTCGCAGGACGCGGCCAGCGCCGCGGCCTCCTCGAGGCCCGCGACCGGGTCCGGCACGGGCGGCTCGACGCACAGCTCGGCGACGCACAGCGCCCCGTTCATCCGCAGCGGGTCGACGTGGAGCACGACGCGGACCTCGCGGCCGGCCTCGAGGGCGACCGTCGTGGCGGCCTGCGGCGGGGTGACGAAGTGGACGAAGTCCGGCTCGCCGCCGTCCGGCACGACGACCTCGGTCTCGACCGCGACCGCGCCGTCGACCTCGAGCCGGTGCCGGCCGAGGCCGCCGGCGGCGACCTGCCAGGCGCCGGCGACCCCGGGGGTGAGCAGGGCCTCGATCCGGGCCGTCGCGGCGTCGTGCTCCAGGCCCGGGTCGCCCCAGCCGATCCGGCCGAACCGGCGGTGCTCGCTCGCGAGGTCCGCGCCGTCCGCCCCGACGTAGGTGACCCGGACGCCCGGTTCGCCCGACACCGGGTCGCGCACGAGCGCCGGCTCGGCGTAGGCGACGACGTCGCGGGTGTGCACCCCTGGGGCGTGGACGACCTCGACGCCGTCGCCGAGGGCGGCGCGCAGGCCGTCGAGCGGGGCGACCGTGTGCGGCGGGTAGACCGTCGCGCTGCCGCCGCCCTGGGTGCGCGCCTGCGCGGCGTTCGGGCCGATGACGGCGACCCGGCGCAGGGCCGCCCCGTCGAGCGGGAGCAGCCCCTCGTTGCGGACGAGGACCATGCCCTGCGCGGCCGCCGCCCGGGCCTGCGCCCGCACGGCCGGGGCGTCCGGCACCGGCAGGAGGGCCGGGTCGGCCGCGGGGACCGCCGGGGCGACGCCGTCCAGCGCGCCGACCCGCGCGGCCAGCACGAGGATCCGGCGGACCTTCTCGTCGATCGCGGCCTCCGGCACCGCGCCCGCCTGCACCGCGGCGAGCAGCGCGTCGCCCCAGGGCCCGGTCGGGCCGGGCATCGCGAGGTCGAGAGCGGCGCGGGCGGACTCCGCGGTCGAGCGGACGGCGGTCCAGT